>JAHFUS010000011.1 GCA_023264975.1 Actinomycetes bacterium
CTAGAGCTCCCCACCGTCGGGGCACTCGCCTGTCGTCAACGACCAGAACGAGTTCGCATTTTCACGACGTCCTCCCTGCCGGCGTGATCGCCGAACCGGGCGATCAGGCGGTGGACCGGCTCCAGTCGGGATCGGAGAGGAATCGCAGCGCCACACCGGCATGAAGGGCGACGCCCGCCGCCAGCGCCGCCTCGTCGAGAACCATCTCGGGCGAGTGGTTCGGCGCTGCCTTTTCCGCCCCCGGGACCCGTGTTCCCAGCGCAACCATGGCGCCTGGGACCCGTTCCAGGACGAACGCGAAGTCGTCGGAGGACATGACCGGACGATCCCAGAGATGAACGAACTGCTGCCCGAGCACGTCTCGAGCCACCTCGAAGACTTGGGCGGTTACATCGGTGTCGTTCACCAACGGTGGATTGCCCTCTTCCACGACGACCTCTGCGGTGGCCTGGTGGGCGGCGGCCACATGGTGGATGATGCGCTCCACGGCAGCCAGGACGGCTCGGCGAGCCGAGCGAGAATGGGCGCGCACCGTGCCCTCCATAGTCACCGTGTCCGGGATCACGCCCTCGGCGACGCCGGCCTGGACCCGGGTTATCGAGAGCACCGCAGGCTCGGCGGGGTTCAGGCGCCGCGCCGCGAAGCTCTGGAGGGCGAGGACAGCCTCGCACGCCACAGGGATCGGGTCCACTGACTGGTCCGGCGCGCAGGCGTGTCCGCCGCGACCGTGTACGGTGATCCGTAGCGAGTCCGATGACGCCAGGAAAGAGCCCGGCAGGCCTCCGACATGCCCGCTGAGCGAGGTCGGCAGCGAGTGCAACGCGAATGCGGCCAACGGCTGATCGTCGAGCAGTCCCTCGTCGAGCATGAGGCGGGCGCCGTTGTGGCCCTCCTCCCCCGGTTGGAAGACGAACCGGACCCTCCCTGCCAGGCACGACCGGTACGCAGCCAGCAGGCGGGCCGCACCCACGAGCATGGCGGTATGGGCGTCGTGACCGCAGGAATGCATGATCCCGTCGCGCTCCGAGGCGAATGCAAGACCGGTCGCCTCCTGCTGCGGGAGGGCGTCCATATCAGCGCGGAGCAGGATCGTGGGGCCCGGAGCGGAGCCCTCAAGCGTTGCCACGACCGAGGAGGTCTTCGCTCCCCGGGCTATGTCCACGGGAAGGCCCTTCAGCGCGGTGACGACCGCATCCTGCGTGCGAGGTAGCTCAAGACCGATCTCAGGCCACCGGTGAAGTAGGCGTCGGAGCGACACAACATCAGGCAGCAGAGCATCAGTAGCTGCGCGTAGCTGCTCGGCCGTAGGGGGTTGCGTCATCGGTCTCAGCATCGCATTCCAACCTTCGCGGCGCCGGATCGGGCCTGTACGCTCCCAACGCTGTTCGCCGACCGATGGGAGCTCTTGCGATGCGGGTACTGTTCACGAGCGCCGCCGGCTTCGGTCACCTGCACCCGAAGATGCCGCTGGCCGCTGCCCTCGTCCGCGCCGGTCACGACGTTGTGTTCGCTATCCCGCAGCGTTTCTGCGAGCGGGTCGAGCAGGCCGGCTTCTGCGCCATCGCCACTGGTCCCGACGGCCGCCAGCTCGCAGAGATGATGAGCCAACAACACCCGGACACCACCCAGATAGCGGCGGCTGATCGCCTGCGGTTCGCATTCACGACGATCATCGGCATCGCCGTGCCGGCGGTCCTGGAGGACCTCGTACCGCTGGTGGCAGACTGGCTCCCGGACCTCATCGTCCACGATCCCTCCGACTGGGCAGCACCCATCGCAGCCGAGACGGCCGGCGTCGCGTATGTCAACCAGAGCTGGGGCCCGCTGTTTCCTCGAGACGAGCTGGAGGTGGGCGCAGCCGCAGTGGCACCGATGTGGAGGTCTCGCAATCTCGAACCGCCCCCCTTCGGCGGCATGTTCCGCCACGGCTATCTCGACCTGTGCCCACCCAGCCTGCAGGAGCCTCATGTGGCCGGGCTGGACGTTCCGAGGCAGCCACTCCGGCCCGTGCCCTTCGATGCCGTGGGTGACGAGCGTCTCCCTGACTGGATCCACCAGATGCCCGAGCAGCCGACCGTCCACGTCACGCTGGGCACGTGGTTCAACCTGGAGATTGACGTGTTTTCCACCGTTCTGGAAGGCTTGGCGGGCGAGCCGGTGAACGTCGTGGTCACGGTCGGCCATGCCAACGACCCTGAGGCCTTCGGCCCCCAGCCGGACAATGTGCACATCGACCGGTACATCCCCGTGTCGCTCCTGCTTCCGCATTGCGACATGGTGATCGGTCACGGAGGCGCCGGCTCCACGCTGGCTGCGCTTGCGAACGGCCTCCCGCTGTTGCTGCTGCCGCGGGGCGCCGACCAGTTCCACAATGCCGAGCGTTGCATTGCCTGTGGCGCCGGCCGGTGCCTTCCCCCGCACGAGCTGAACCCGGCGACGGTACGACGCGACGCGCGTGCCCTGCTCGACGAACCTCATTTCCGCCATGCCGCCGAGTCGCTCCGCGACGAGATCGCCGCGATGCCCGCACCCGTCGAGGTCGTGCCGGGTCTCGAGCGCCTGGCCGGGACAGCCGGGCGCTCGATTACCGACATCCGCTGACGCCCCCCGGAGAGGGCGTCGCCCTTCACGACCCGACCGGGACCCGACCGATCTTGTGGCTCTTGTACTCGGCGACCCACACCGCGTCAGGCCCGGCGGTGAGCCCAGCCGGGTCGCTGTTGACGCTCGGGAGCGGGAATTCGGTGACCTTCCCGGTGCCCGGCTCATAGCGGCCAACATGGCCCGAAGACTCGCTAAACCAGAGGTTGCCGTCGGGCCCGCTGATGATCTGATGCGGGATCACATTCGGGAACAGCACCGGCAACTCGGTGATCTGGCCGTCGAGGGTGATACGGGCGATGCGCGCCCGGTCCTGGGCAGCACCGGTGGCCATCCGTGCCCCCCACTCCTCGGTGAAGTAGAGGTCCGTTCCGGTCGGTCCCACGGTAAGGCCGTGCGGGCGGCTGGCGGAGCGGTATGCCTTCGAGAACCCGGACCCGGGCAGAGTCGGCGTGGGAAATTCGACGATGGCGCCCGTCGCCGGATCCAGGCGGCCGATCTTGTGCCCGGTCAGCTCCGTGAACCACACCATGCCGTCCGCCGTAACAGCCATCGTGTCCGGGCTGGCATTCGGGGTGGGCACTTCGTACTCGGTTAGGGTGCCAGCGAGGGTGAGGTGGCCGATCCGGTTGCCCATGAGCTCGCTGAACCACACGCTCCCGTCGGGAGCGGTTGTGATGTGGTGCGGATCGGACATGGCATTCGGGAGCTGATACTCGTGCAGGTACACGCCAGCCTGCGACAGGACGCCGATCTTGTCCACCATGGCTTCGGTCAACCAGATGTTGCCGTCACCGGCGATCGTGAGGACGCACGGCATGCTGTGCTCGGTGGGGGTCGGGAAGTGGCTGACCGCTCCAGTGGACGGGCGGATGCGCCCGACGCCGTTGGTGTCCATCTCGGTGAACCAGACATCGCCGTTGCCGGCGACAGCAACGGCGGCCGGGCCCGTTCCCACGCCGTTCACCGAGCCGGCGCTGTACTCGTTGGCGGCGTACATCGGAGCCAGCGCGGCGGGCGCCAGGCGGGCCAGCTTGTTCGAGTAAAACTCGCCGAACCACAGGGCGTTGTCAGGCCCGAGCACGATCCCGGTGGGGAAGGACCCGGCTCGCGAGAGCGGGAACTCGGTGATCGCCCCTGCCGGCGTGACCCGACCGACCTTGTCGTAGGCGGTGTACCAAAGATTGCCGTCCGGTCCGGCCGCGATCTGGTGCGGATCACTGCCGTTCTGCGGCACCGGGAATTCCGTGATCTCGCCGGTCGCGGTGATCCGGGCGACCTTGTTCCCGCTCTCCTCGACGAACCAGAGCCCGCCCGGCCCGGTGGCGATGCCGTGGGGATGGCTGCTCTCCGTGGGGACCAAGAACTCGGTGATGACGCCGGCCGTCGTGATACGGCCGATCTTGCTGGCGCCATTCTCCGTGAACCACATTGCGCCATCCGGGCCAGCCACAATGGTATCTGGGTTGCTGTCCTTGGTGGGGATCTTGAACTCGGCAACGGCTCCAGCAGTGGTGACCCGGGCGATCTTGCCGCCCTCGAACTCGGTGACCCAGAGATTGCCGTCCGGGCCTGCCGCGATCCCGTGCGGTCCGGGCCTGCCCGAAAGCCTGATCTCCGTGACAGCGCCGGTGGCGGGTGTGAGCACCCCGATGCGGTGAGCGAGAGTCTCGGTGAACCAGATGTTTCCGTCGGAGCCAGCGACGATGCCTCGAGGGCTCGCACCGGGAGTGGGGATTGCGAACTCCGTGATCGCGCCAGCAGTCGTACTGCGGGCGATCTTGTTGGCATCCCGCTCGGCGAACCAAAGATTTCCGTTGAGCTTGGTGATCGCCGAGGGCCCGGCGAACGGGGTCGGGATCTGGTACTCGGTCAAGCCCGGATAGACAGAAGCGGTTTCCGCCTCCGACGGCGAGGCCGGCAACCAGCCGATCACCGTCGCTACTCCGAGTCCGAAGGCAAGTGCGCGCCGCCGAGCACGCGTCCGGGCAACGTTCGACCCCTGAACCATCTGGCGTCCCCCTACGATCGGCACGGACGCACCAATGAGGCGACGCCGCGTTGATGAGGACTGTATACTAACGTAGCCATGGCGCCAGATGGGAAAGAAATCGCGGTTCGTCCGATCGATTCCGACGAGTGGAAGCTGGTGGACGAGACGCTGTACGTCGAGGCGTCGGACCTTTCGGGGGTGTCCACTATTCCGGTCCCGGTATCCAGCCGAACCAGCCCCTGAAGGCTGACCACGCCGCGTTCCGCCCGGGTCTCCTTCCTTGACACGACCAGAGCCAGCGTTCTCGCCCGCCGGGTTCTTCGTGATGCGCACGCCCCTGCTGCCGTGGAGCACCCTCGTGGGTGTCTCAGCGGACCAGCCGACCACAGGCAGCGGTGATTCGCCACGGGACCAGGGCCTTGCCAAGGACCGCCTAGCTACCCGCCAGCAGCTCCTCGACCTCGTGGCCCGACCCGAGGTCCGCGAGGCGCTCTATCTCGGATCGGCTGACCTCGAGGGATCCCTCGACGGGTGGAAGGAGTCACCGGAGACCGGCCGAGGACCAGGAATCGAGCTCTCGCTCCTGCGGTATCTCGTGCGGGCAGGGTCGCGCCCCACGCCTTTCGGACTGTTTGCCGGTACGTCCATCGGACGCGTCGGCGAACGCACCCTTCTACAGCTAGATGCGAGGGAGCACTACCGACGGCATTCCCGTATTGCCATCTCCTGCCTCACAGCGGCAGCGAGTGCGGTCGCCACCTCGCCCGAAGCCGCTGGGCAGATCCAGCTCGCCCCCAATCCGACGCTTTACCGGGTGAGCGGAGCCCTCCGATGGTTCCGCCCGTGCGATGGTCAAGGCTCTGGGGTCGCACTGATGTCTGCGCCGGAGAGCCCGCGCCTGCACGCCGCCCTCACCACCGCCACCAATGGGCGGAAGGCCGCTGACCTGGTGGAGGCGATGGCCGGCGATGGTCGGGACTACTCCATGGCAGCCGCATTCGTGGATCGGCTCGTGCAGCTGCAGCTACTTGTCCCTACGCTCGACGTGAGGGTGACCGGCCGGGAACCCATGCACGATCTCGTCGAGCAGTTCGCCGCGGCCGGCGCTACTCGGGCTCAGCGCACCTTCGCCGCGGTCGCCCACGAACTTGCGACGTTCGACGACGATGGCCTTGGTGTGTCCCCTGAGCGCTATCGGCGGCTCGCCCGGAGCATCGCCGGTACCGTGAAGGCCGGCTTGCCGTCGGCGTTGTTCGGCGTCGATCTGGTGAAGCCGGCTCCCAACGCCACGCTTGGGCGGGCCGTGATCGCGGAGATCAGCCGCGCCGTGACGGTGCTGCACCGGATCACCCCTCGGCGCCCGCCCGGGGACCTCGGACGCTTCGTCGATGCCTTTGTGCGCCGGTACGGCGGGCGAGAGGTGCCGCTGCTCGAAGCGGTGGACGCAGAGGCGGGTGTGGGGTTCGGGACGGCTCCCGTTCCGGCGCCATTGGTGTCCCTGACCTTTCCTCCAGCCGCCCCGACGCGGCCACCGATGACTAACAAGGACGACTTCCTCCTCGGTCGGCTTCTCGCCTTGGCCGGCGACGGTAGGAACGAGCTGGTCCTCGACGATGGCGACATCGACTCCCTTGCCAGCACGGGCTCGCCGCCCCCCCTGCCCGGTGCGTTCGCGGTGGTCGCCCAGGTCGGGGCAGCGAGCCAGGAGGCTTTGGACGCCGGTGACTTCTCGTTGCACGTCCGGTCCGTCGGGGGCCCGTCCGGCGCCTGGCTGCTGGGGCGGTTCTGCCACGCCGACCCGCAGTTGCGGTTGCACGTCGAGCAGCACCTGAGGACCGAGGAAGCGCAGGACCCCGACGCCATCTGGGCCGAGGTCGTCTACCTCCCCGACGGCCAGTTGGGCAATGTGATCGTCCGCCCGCAGCTTCGAAGGTACGAGATCCCGTGCTTTGGGTCGTCGGGCTCTGCGGCCCGCTTCCAGATCTCACTCGGGGATCTCGTCCTCTGTGTACGGGACGGCACGCTCGTACTCCGGTCGCGCCGGCTCGGGCGAAGGATCGTCGTGCGGGGGACGACGGCGCACGACTTCTCGCGTAGCGGCCCCGCCGTCTACCGCCTGCTGGCGTCCCTGCAGACACAGGGCGTCTCCGGGGGGCTCGCCTGGTCCTGGGGTGCCCTGACCAACGCGCCATTCCTCCCGCGGGTCAGTCACCGCCGGGTGGTCCTGTCCCTGGCCCGGTGGCGGGTGAGCGAGTCCGATCTGGCCGCGCTGCACGGCCTCAGTGGCGCCGCTCTCCTGCTCCACCTCCGGCGCTGGCGGGCAGGACGGCGGATCCCGCCGCTCGTGTCGCTGGTGGACAGCACGGGCGGCCTGCTCGTGAACCTCGAGAACATTGTGTCGGCCGAGTCGTTCCTACAGCTCGTGCGCACCGGCCAGTTCGCTGTGCTGGAAGAGATCTTTCCAGCTCCGGACCAGCTCTGCGCCACCGGGCCGGAGGGGGCCTTCGCCCACGAACTGGTCGTGCCGTTCACCGCGCCTGCCCGGCCCCCGGCGACCGTGCCGGGGGTGAGGGGTGGGGTCAGCATCCGCAGGCGGTTCGCGCCTGGGTCAGAGTGGATATCCACCAGGGTGTACTCGTCGGCTGCGAGCGTCGACCGCAACCTGGCCGACATCGTGGGCCCGCTTGCCCGGCGGCTTGTTGCCAGCGGCGACGCCGACACCTGGTTCTTCCTGCGCTACGGCGACCCCGATTGGCACCTTCGCTTTCGCGTCCACGTTGACGCCTCCCGCAACCCGGCCGCCGTCCTTCACGAGGTGTGCAGAGTCCTCGGCGTACTCGTCCAGGAGGGTCGAGCCACTCGCTTCGAGGTGGACACCTATGAGCGGGAGGTCGAGCGCTACGGAGGACCAGAGGGAATCCGGCTGGCCGAGCAGTTGTTCTCGATCGACAGCGCGATGGTGGTGGACCTGCTGACAGGCCTGCCTGGCGGCGACGGTGGCGCAGACGAACGATGGCTGGTAGCGGTGCGCAGCGTCGACCAGCTCCTCGACGATCTCGGCGTGGTGGGCGACGACCGCCTCGCCGCGCTCGAGCGGGGGCGGGCCATCTACGCCCACGAGCACCGTCTCGACGGCGGCCTGGAGGCAAGCCTCAGCAAGCGGTTCCGGGCCGACCGCGCTCGCCTGGACGAGGCACTGGCAGGCGGGCCGGCGGGGAGCAGCGTCGCAGCCTGCACTGCGGCCCTCGACCAGCGGTCCCGGCGGGTCCAACCGCTCGCCGCCGGCCTTCGCGCGCTGCAGCGGCTCGGGCGATTGTCGGACGGCGTCGATACTCTGGCGACGAGCTTCGTCCACCTCCACCTCAACCGACTTCTCTCAACGGCCCACCGAGCGCAGGAGCTGGTGGTCTACGACACGTTGCTCAGGGTGGAGCGCTCCCGCCGCGCTCGGCTGGACTGACCACCGTCAGCCAGCTCAGCGCCCCGCCTGGACCCGCATGTCGACATCGCAGCCGGGGCAGCCGGGGACAGGCAGCAACTGCTCCCGTCGCACCACGGACGTGGCGATGTCGGCCGTGAGCAGCCCGCGAACTGTCACCGGAGGGAGAAAGCCGCCCAGCTTCTTGAGCGCCTCGACCGAGAGGAGACCTGCGACCACCGAGGCGAACCCGCTGAACAGCGACGGCTCGTTTGACGTGCCGCTCGTATCGAGCCACTGCTGGTAGGCGACGTCTTCGTCGTAGTGGCGCAGGTGGGAGAGACGGCGCAGCTCGACGCATTCGAGGCAGCCGGGTGTCCCCGGAAGGACGAGTGGGCCAACGGCGGCCCGCAGGGTTGTGACCGAGTGGAACAGCGCCGCCACCCTCGCCTCTTCGCAGGCCCGACCGGCTTGCTTGGCGCGATCCCTTCGCTCGTCCACTTCGACGATCACGAGGTCACACCCGGCCACGACGGCTGAAAGCGGCCTATCGTCGGCCACCCCGATGCTCTCGATGGTGCCGACGCCCGTCGACGCCAGGTGCCGAGCGGCCAGCGTGGCCACCGGGCCGACTCCGATGAAGGTCACGCTCGCCGCCGAAAGAGCCGCCTGGACTGCGTCCGGCCGAGCACCGAGTAAGGCGTACAACTCCCCGGCCACCACCGCGTCGGCGCCCGGCCCGGCGTCGCCGGCGTCGGACACCACGCCCTGCGCACGGAGCTGCGCCACCAGATCCGCGACCGGCTCGGGCTCGAGCTCGAGTTGTTCGACGACCGCGGCCAGGCCACGTCGACCGTCTAGAGCGTGCATTAGGCGAGGCCCGAAGTCACCGACGCCGGGCCCGGCCAGGCGGACGACCCGCCCGGCGCTCCGCAGTTGCAGTGCGTCCTTGCCCATCGGGATCACCTGGTAGAAGCCGGGCAGCAGCGGGCGGGCGGGAAGCGTGCCAGCGTTCGGGTTGTCGGGACCAGCCACTAGGCGTTGGCTGCCGAGAAGTCGTACGTCAGCGGACCGGTGGCCTGTGGAGCCCACTGCGGAGGCAGGTACAGGTTGAAGCCCTGCGCCAGCGGATCGACGGCGAAGAGGTGAACGCACAGCGACCACTCGGTGCCCGGGTTCCCGACCGCGTGGATATCGGCCGGCGGTGGCCTGACCGCCATCACCTCCCCCGGGTAATGAACCGACCGCCCGATCTCGGTGAGTAGTGGCGACGCCGTGGACCCAGGTGACTCCGACGTCGGTTCGTATCTGATCTCCTCCTCGATGCCCCGGTACACCCCCACCACACCCGAGCTGCCGTGGTCGTGCACGGCCAGCGACTGCCCTGGCGCGGTGATGGTCGAGAAGAGGGTAAACCGGGGCCCCGAAAACAAGAGGTGCTTCCCGAACCCTGACGGGGGGCGATGGCCAAGAACGGCTTCGGGAAGGAGTTCCGGCTCTGCCAGGGCGTCAGCCAGGACGGGGGAGAGCAGAGCAGACGCGGTCGGGCCCATGAGCCCGTCCCGCCCGACCAGCACGCCCGATGCCCGGTCAACCAAGCGCGCCAGGCCGCGCGTTGCCGTGGTCCTTGCCAGAGCGGAGCCCATGACCGGTCTAGGTGCCAGGGTGGAAAAGCTCGGCCGTGGCCGTCGTGAAGTAGCCGCCCGGCCCTGCTTCGAAGCCGCCGGCGATGAGCAGGCCTCCGGTGGAGAGCGTCACCAGCTGGGCGTCGTCGCGGACCCTGCTCATCGGCGCGGCCGCCGACCACATTCCCGAGGTGGGGTTGTAGGTCTCAGCAGTTGCCGACATCCCACCGCCAGCCATGAGGAAGGTTCCGTCAGCGAGCATCTGCGATGCGCCCTCGACCCGGGGCCTGCTCATCGACCCCGTGGAGGACCACATCCCGGTCTGAGGATTGAAGACCTCAGCCGTTGCACTCGTGCAGGCCGTCGGCATGGGAGGCGACACGTGCCCGCCGGGGCAATGCCCGCCGGCCACGACGACCCTCCCCGACTTCAAGAGCCCGGCGCTGTGCAGAAAGCGCATCTCGCCCATCGAGCCCGTTTCCGTCCAGACACCCGTCGCCGGGTCGAAGATCTCGGCCTTGCTGCTGACCGTCTCTGTCGGCGCACCGACCGGTGACTGGCGACCGCCGGTCACCAAGATCCGCCCGTCGGCGAGCGTCGTGGCCGTGTGACCCCAACGCGCCTGGTGCATCGGGGCGACCGTCGTCCACTTGCCGCCGTGGTCGGGGTCGTAGACCTCGGCACTGGCCTGGCTGGAGCCATCACAACCCAGGCCGCCGGCCAGGAGCACCCGGCCGGAGGCGAGACGCGAGAATGTCGGGCTCACCCGGCACGTGCTCATCGATTTCGTATACCGCCATTTCCCGTTCTTGGGGTTGTAGAGCTCGGCGGTGTTGGTGATGAATGCGTTCTGCCCCGCCGTCCCACCGGCGGCCAGCACGGACCCGTTGTCGAGCGTCACCAACGCCTGCCCGTAGCGGGCCTCACGCATGCTCCCGGTCGCGCTCCACATGCCCGTGGACGGGTCGTAAAGCTCTGCTTCGGATAGGTAGTACTTCTTGTCGAGATCGAAGATGCCATCGAAGGCGTTGTACCCGCCTGCCACGAGCACCTGGCCATCCCCCAGTTGGGTCGCTACGGCACCGAGGCCCGCTCCGCCCCCCTCTCGTGCCACCGCCATGCTCCCCGTCGGCGTCCACGAGCCCGCAGTTGCCGCCGTCGCCTGTGCTCCGCTGACCGCCCCTACCGCCACGCTGGCAAGGAGCGCTACCCGGGCAACTACCGACTTGCGATTCATGATGTCCCCTTAACGTTGGTCATCAACCCGCGGCGCATTGCCCGAGCCGTCCTCCGGTGATCCCGCCTCCGGCGGCAGACAATCCTTTAAGCTCAAGTTCGTTTCGGCCGCCTCCGTCGCAAACGATTCCGCCTCGCCCGCTCGCTCCCCCGCCACACGGATGTCAGTATGCACCGTGAACGGGCTCCGCAACAGGCCCGTTGCGAAATGAACACCGGAGTAGCTGGCGCCGGAGTAGCACCGGAGAATGTCGAGCAGGCGCCCGACCTTCATGGAGGCGTCCCGGTCGAGATGTCGAAGAGCATTGCAGTCGGCCAGGCTGTGATGGGTGGCGAAGTCCTCGTCCTGGGGTTTTCCCTCGAGATGCCCGTCCCGCAGCGCCGGCCAGGCGGCCTGGAAGACCTCGAAGGCCAGTTCGTCGGCGCGCGACTCCAGCCGATCCATGTTGTCTGTCGGGTATACCGGCATCTCGGCCTGTCCGAGGATGTCTCCGGCGTCGACCCGATCGGTCATGACATGGACGGTCACGCCGGCCGGTGTGCCTTCCACGACCGCCCACTGAAGGGGATCGAGTCCCCGGTTGTAGGGGAGGTACGAGCGGTGCACGTTGACCCAGCCCCAGCGGGGAACGGCGAGTACCTCCGGCGTGAGTATCGGGGCGAAACCACAGCAGACGCCGAGGTCGGGGGCCTCTGCGCCGAGCTTCCGCACGGCCACTGTGCTTCCGATGCTCCGCCCATAGAAGACCATGTCGGCATCGACGCCGGCTGCCGCCTTGATCCGCTCGGCAGCGGGGCCGGGAGGCGAGTTGAGCCCCAATCCGACGATCTTGCCGCCTTGTGCCGCCATCAACTCCAGGAGAAGCGCGCTAACGTCTCGGTCGCCGCAGAACACGACTCGGGTCGACGACACGCCGCTCGGATTTCCGTTCACCTTGCTTGCACCCCTCGCCCGTTTACCTCCCGCCGGGCGGCGCTATAGGTCCGTACCGCAAACGAGCGGTCACGCTGGAGTAGCTCGTCAGCCATGAGTGGATGCTCGATACTGAGGAACCATTCACGTTCCAACGCTCCGACGTCGCCTCCTTCCGGGAGCAATCGGCCCGAGCGGTACCGGGCCCAGAACTCGTCCGGGTCGAGCGCGTCGCGCAAATGGCGGCACAGCGAAGCAGCATGGAGATAGTGGACGGCGCGCCGGCGCACCGACGAGCGATCCTCCGCGAGGGAGCGACCCTCGCCGGAGGCGATCAGCTCAGGCAGGGTGACTCGCCAGCCCTCCTCGCGAAAAACTTCCATCCAGCGGTGCGGCGACAGGTAGTAGTAGGGCCAGGCGGGGCCTGCCAGCCGCAGTTCGCTGTCGACCTGCACCGCCAGTCCCTCGTCAAAGAGACGATTCGGAGACTGGCCGGCCACAGCGTGAACGAGTTCGTGGGCCAGCCCGGCCAGGACGCCGCTTCCATCGTCGTTGAGCGGCAGGACGATATGGGTGCCGCGGGTTCGGCAGACCCCCGCGCCACCGACGACGGTCACCACGATTGGCGCAGCGGGCTGCACTGCCAGCGACGCTGCGATGGTGGCCGCCCACGGGCCGCACAAGTCACGCACGGCCGAGAGTGCACGCTCCGCCACGTCGACCGGGGCGGACGGCTCGGGGCCTGGCTGATAGCTGGCACGACACTCGACGGCCATCGGGCCTGGCTCCGCCCCCGCCGATCCCATCAGGACATCGGGCATGGTGCGACGTGGAGCTCGTGCTCACCGCGTGCCGGCCAACCCAGGGCTGCGGCCATCGCGGCGATCCGCCGGGATCCGAGGTGGGGGTAGCGGGCGTCGCCGTGGATGTCGACCGCCCCGGGGGCGATCACCTTGACGGTGCGGAAACCGCACAGAGCGGCGTCCGACGTTGTCAGATCGATGACGTGTAGATCGAGTCCCACTTCCCCCAGCCGCTGCTGGCAGCGCTCGAGGTCACCGGTCACCCAGCCGGTGGCGAGGTCGGGGATGTCGCTGAGGCTCACCTCGTCGGGTGACTCGGTCATGAAGCGTGCCTCACTGCCTCCCCGGGCGCCGGCGTAGTAGTGGGCGTTGTCCCACAGGGTCCGGATGTCGCTGGCCGGAAAGTCGGCGTGGCTATCCCACCCAAGTCCGTGGAAGCCGGCCAGCAGTTGGGCGGTCTCGAAGAGGGCCTTGCGCGCCGCCTCGGCCGGGCTAAGGCGGCTGGCCGCTCCCATCACCGTGGCTGGTCTCCCCGGATTCTGGCTCGTTGCCAGGCACGCAATCGTAGGGATGCCGGAGTCCGGAGTCATGTCGAGCAGGACGAACTCGAAGTCGGGGAGATCGAAGTGGGAGCGGACCAACTCCCTGACGCCGCCGTCCGCTCCGGGGCCGAGCATCACCCGTCGTGGGGCCCGGTGGTGGAACCAGTGGATCATGAGGGAGTCGCGCTCGACCACCTCGTAGATCCCGGCCAGGATCGCCGCCTCCAGTGAGATGTGGGTGGCCAGTCCCGTGCTCATGACCCAGCGGGTGAAGTTGTTCGGCGGCAGGAACCCAACGGACGGGTACACGAGGGCGGCCGGCACCAGCGTGAAGCGCTCACCTGCCAGCGACCACGCCCACGCCCAGTCGATCGCCTGATCAGCCGGCGGGCGCCACACGTTCTTCATGCCGGCGTACTGCTGGTCCGAGAGTAGTCCGAACCTCTCCACCGGGACGGCCCATCCGTCAACCTCGCCGAGAGCGGCGCGGACCAGGCCCGACGGGAGGTGGGCATGGGCGAAGCAGTAGCGCTCAACCGCCTCTGCGACCGCTTTCAGCCACGCCAGTTCGGGATCCTCCGACACCCCCATCCCGATGATGTCGAAGCCACGATTGTGCTCGCCGACTCCGCGCTTGGGGCCCTTGGCTACGTACACGGGAAGCGTGGGGAGCCCGGGGGCGCTGGCGAAGCTCCGGCAGTCTGAGACGATGCCGTAGGGGCCCACCGCCCGCCGGGCGGCCGCCATGGACCGCTCCATCGACGGTTCCCCTGCCCCGACGTGGAAGCCCAGCCCGTCGGTGCGCTCGGCATCCAGCGTGTCGAACTCGGTCATGCGCAGCACATTGCTCATCCCGCTGTTCCGCCGTTCCTTCGTCGTAGCACGCAACCCGCCAGGCGCCGGCACCGAGCGGCCGGAACGACCAATGTGCCGGCGCCCAGCGTGGGCTACGTCAGTCCAGGCTCGCCATGGCGGTCATGGTCGAGTTGGTGGTGGTGCAGAAGCTGACGTCTGCCGTGTCCCACTCGGCCTCGTCGAGGGCCGTGACCTGCATGGCGGTCATGGTCGAGTTGGTGGTGGTGCAGAAGCTGACGTCTGCCGTGTCCCACTCGGCCTCGTCGAGCGACGTCGCCTGCATGGCCGTCATCGTCGAGTTGGTCGTCGTACAGAAGCTGATGTCCTCAGCATCCCACTCGGCCTCGTCGAGTGACCTCGCCTGCATGGCCGTCATCGTCGAGTTGGTGGTGGTGCAGAAGCTGACGTCCTCTGCATCCCACTCCAACTCATCCAGGAACCTCACATTGATGGCATCCAATGCCACCACCTCCTTTGGTCGTTACCGATTCGACCACAGCGGGGCACCTAATACAAGCGTTTGGTGCTGAACTCTTACAAATGTTTGGCTAGGTGGGAACGGGCGGGTATGTCTTCTAGACTTTCATGTCGCGGCTGTTCGTGGGCGACCTCCTCGCTACGACTGGCGGCGAGAGCCGACCAGGAACTCACCGACACTGGTCTCCTCGTAGTAGTCCAGCCCGGCCAGCGCAGCAAACGAATCGGAGTCCCCGCCGCCGACAGCACACGGTGCCAGGCCCATGGCGGTAGCGACCAGGTACATCGTCTGGTACAGCACCCCGACGTTCTTCAGGATCGTGGCGTACGGAATGGCTTCGTACTTGTACATCACTTTCCCGAACCGGGCGGTCACAGTGAGGAGAACCTGCGGTCGTCGAGCCATACCCGTCTTCGCACACGTCTGTTGCAGGAGGCTTTCGAGTCCCGGGTTCAACCCGGCGGTCACAATGTCGAGTTGGTTCCGGAGCGGGTCGTAGTGGTAGAGCCCAGGGTAAAGCCCCGCGCACCGGTGCACCACTGGATAGAGCTCGAGCTCGTAGAGCGCTCCACCCGTGGGGTAAGGGCGTGCCATGCCGAGCGGACGCGGCGAGCCGTCAGAGAAGGCAGTGACCTGATGGCGCACCCCAGCGCTTCGGTACAGGAACGCACCCAGCTGTTCGAGCGTGATGGGCTGGTCGTCGTCGTGAGCGCGGATGGACTGGCGCCCTTCGAGCACCGACGTGAACGCCGGCTCTTCCGCGGCCGGAGCGGCGAGGTCGGGCCGAGTAAGGGCGATGACCGATTCGCCCTGCTCGTCGACCACCGGCAGCGGAGCAAAGCGCCCGCGGAGCGGCCACGTCGCCCCGTAGCCGTTGGCGTGGCGCCCCTGTCTGCTGCGGCTGTGGAAGAACAGGTCGGGCAGGCTCCACTGAGCCAGCCTCATGTCCGCCTCCTCCTCGGCCAGGTCGGGCACCAGGAACGAGGCGTCGCCGAGCAGCGTGGCGACGACCGAGAGCACGGAGGCTGGTAGGCCGATGGCCTCGGCGTCGAGCTGGTCGACCAGGACCGGCCGGCAGAGCGACGTCACGAAGGCTCCGACACGAGGGTCGTGGACGACAGCCACCGCTGAGGAACGTGGCGACTCGAGAACGAGTTCCGCTCCGACCCGTCGCAGCAGGGCAAACCGAGAGAGAGTTACGACGCCGGCGACATCGGGCGCCTGACGATCCTGCGGTTTGGCCACCAGCGGCTTCATCGTCAGCAACGGCTGTCCCTTGAACGTGAGCACACGCTGCAACCATCCCCGGTCGTCCATCCTCCGGAGCAGAACGTGGAGCTGCTCGACGGCCTGGGTGTTCTGGGACACCATGCCCCGCAGCACTTCCTCCGGCGCCCCGTCGGCCAAGAGGATCTCGAGGGACGGAACGAGCTCCGCCAGGAGGGGTCCAACCTCGAATCGCTTGGAGTCTCGGGAAAGCAGCAGCCGTCCGTTCTCGTCGAGCACCCCGGTGGCGTCGTCACGAAGGCAGACCGACTCCTCAACCATGGCTTCCTCGCTGGTGATGACCATGGCTACACGGACCTCGACGTCAGGCCCAGGACACGGAGATGGGAGAGCCGGAGATCGGGGTCGTTGGCGGCCGCTGCCAGGAGCAGTTTGAAGTCATCGACGAAGCGCTCCGCGGTCGAGCGGTCGAACACGGCGTCGTGGTAGCTGAGCCGACCCCATAGCCCGTCGCCGCCGAACAGCCTGAAGGCCAGGGGGTTGATCGTGTCGTACAAGCCCGGCGAGCCGGGACTCACGTGGCCCTCAACCGCCGGCCGGGGTTCGGTCAACAGCATCCCGGCCTGGGCCCCGTCCTGCGTTGTATGAAAGAACTCGACGCTCACCGGCACCTGCGGGACAGCCTCCACGCCCTCCTTGCGGAGATCGTCGATAAGGGCCGAGACCACCCTGTCGAATGGCACGTAGTGGTGCTCCAGCATCCCGAGCACCGCCCGCCGGGCCCGCTCCACGACCTGCACAAAGGTCGGGTCGCCGTCGAGGTCGCAGCGCAGGAGCCCGACACCAGCGAAGATGCCCATCACGCCTGCCAGCTCCGGCCGATCTCGACCGTGGAACGTCGTGAGCACGACAACGTCGGTCTGACCGGTAGCGCTGACCAGCAGGGCCTGGACAGCTGCCACGACCAGGATGAAGAACGTGCTGCGGGTCTCCCGGGTAAGGCGCTCCAGCGCATCCCGCACATCCTCGGGGACGAAGAAGTCGATGCCGCGTGTTTGCTTGTCCCCGTCGGGTGTCTTGGGGCGGTCGTAGGGCAAAGGCAGGTCGAGAGGCATGCCCTTCAGTGCTTCACACCAGTAGCGGCAGCCGCCGGCCAGGTAGTCGTCGTCAAGCCATTGCCGCTCCCAGATCGCGTAGTCCGCGAACTGGAGCGGAAGGGGGGGAAGATCGGGAGTCGAGTCGGCGACCAAAGCCTCGTACACGGCACGCATCTCGGCGTAGAGGATGCTGTCGGTGGTCTGGTCGCTGATGATGTGGGAGACGGTGAGGACCAACTCGCTGGCCTGGTCATCGACCTCGAAAAGGGTGGCCCTGAATACCGGCCCTTCACTGACGTCGATGGGCTGGCGGTCGTGGGCGCTGACCCGCCGGAGCAGTTCTGCCTCGCGTTCCTCCGGTCGCACGTCGGCCAAGCTCTCGACCGACAGGGTCACGGGCACCGATGGGGCGATCGACTGGTAGGCGCCCAGCTCGTCCTTCCGGAACGTCGTGCGCAACGGCTCATGGCGCTCGACGAGGTACTCAATCACCTGCCGCGCCAGGTCGGGGCTCGTCTTGACGCGCAGCGTGAGGCGGATGGTTTCGTTGAACAGGTTCTTCGACTGTGGCCAGCGCTCGAGCCAGTCCCACATCTCCTCCTGTCGAAGGGACAGGGGCACCCTGATGGACGCGACGACATCTCGGCTCACCTGACTCATGGGGCTACCTCCCGCTTCAGGCCGACAGCAGGTCGGCGCCGTTGCCCACGAAGAATCTCTCAACGGCACGATCGCCGGCCGGCGCCAGCGATGTGCGGAATGCATCGATTGGCGTCTCGCCGCCCTCCAGGTGCGGGTAGTCCGTGGAGAACGCGTAGACCTCGTCGAGCCCCGACTGCTCGATCCAAGAGCCGACCGGCTCGAACTCGAACGGCGTGACCCGGATCTGGCGGCGGACGTACTCTGACGGCTTCAACGACAGCTGGCGTGAGAGATACGTGGACGTCGTGATGGCCAGGTTGTCCATGCGGGCGCACCAAGCGGCTACCCAGCTGGCACCGGACTCGATGACGCCGAAGCGCAGCCCCGGGTGGCGCTCGAACACTCCGCCCAGGACCATGAAGGTGAGGGTGATTTCGGCGAACAGATGGGTCGTCATCCAGAAGAAGGGACGGGCGTGGAAGTCGTCGCTGCTCGGGTCCGAAGGCGGCGGGCGCAGACTCCATGCCGCCGAGTACCAACTGGCGTGAAGCAACGTAGGGCTGCCGCCGGAACCTCCGTAGTGCAAGAGGGCGGGAACTCCGGCCTCGGCCAGCATCGCCCACAAGGGTTCCCACTCGGGCGCGGCCGGGGACAGGCCCCCTGGCGGCTGAATCCCCGAGAGCTGCAGGCCCTTGGCTCCCTTGGACAGGACCCGGCTCGCCTCGGCTAGCGCGGTCGCCACGTCGTAGGTGTTCAGGAGGCAGACCGGGATCACCCGATGGTCAAAGCCCTTGGCCCACTCGAGGACGTAGTCGTTGTAGCGGGAGACGGCCGCCGCCCCCTCCGGACAGGCTGCGTTGAGCGGTGGTTCCATGAACTGCGAGAAGACCAGTTGGCGGTGGATGCCCATCTGGTCGAGCGCATCGACCCGGTCGGCGGCGACCTGGGCCCCGTGGGCACCCCAGAGGCGCACGTTCCACACATCGGCGTGGGCCTGCTTGCGGCGCGCGAGGATGGCCTCGCCCAACCCCGATGGGTCGAGGCCGTCTTCGAGAATCATGCGGCGCACTTCCTCGACCAGTGTCGGGCGGCCGCCACGATCGGGCCAGGGGGTGCCTCCCGGACCTGTTCGCACGATCTCCTCGACCTCGGGCAGGTAGAGCATCAGGTGCGCATCGAGGTCGACGATGCGACCTCGCAGGTCATCGGGTGTCAAGACAGTACCTGCCCTTCCTACTTACTTCGTTGTGTCCTAGTCGTGGATGATGGCGTTGAAGTAGCTCACGTAGTCAACTTGGTTCTTGAAGTTCGGGTTGCTGTAGATCTTGTACTGGCCGTTCTTGCATGCGTCCTTGCTGGCAGGGCCGGGGGACAGAGCTGCTGCCGTGCCCCAGTCCGGCCGGATGTCGGATCCGCTTGCGTTGGTGAGATTCACCTGGTTGGCGCCGGACGCAGCGTCCATCCTCCAAAGATCCTCGTCGTTGTTGCTGAAGGAGTCCCAGACGATGTACTGGCCGTTCGGAGAGAAGGCACCGAAAGAGTCGAACCCGGGGCTGTTCGTGAGGTTGACCGGGTTGGACCCGTCGGGCGTTCATCGTGAAGATGTCGAACTGACCGAACGTGGTGCCGTCCGGCAGCGCGTTGTTCCACACCACCTTCTGGCAGTCTGGCGACCAGCCGGGGGCAGGGTCGAGCATCTGGTCGTTGGTGAGGCGGGTCAGGTTCGTGCCTGTGACCGAGATCGTGTAGATCTCGGGACGACCGCGTCGGCAGGACCGCTCGCCCCGACCAGCAGAGATGAGACAGCTGCCAACCCCAAAGCAACTCCGGTACGACATCGCTTCACTCCGCGCGCTGGACGGCTACTGGTCATCGTCTCGTCCCCCGATCCGTACGGGTGCACGGCTGCCGCCGCGATTTCTCCCGCTGAAGTTTTCGCGAACCTATCCAGCTTTTTGTATCCGGTCAATACATGCATGAGACAGCTACCGCGCCGACGTCAGCGATAGGCGCGGGCCTGGAGCTCGTACAGCTCCGCGTAAAGACCACTCCTCGACACCAGGTCGTCGTGCGTGCCGAAATCGGTGACCGTGCCACCGTCCAGGACGACGATCAGGTCGGCGGCCCGGACCGTCGAGAAGCGGTGGGACACCAACACGGTGATGGCGCCACTGGCCCGTCCGGTCTCTCGAGCCGCCCGCGTGTAGCGCTCGAACAGCGCGTGCTCGGTCTGCGCATCAAGTGCGGCCGTGGGCTCGTCGAGCAGCAGCAGGAGCGGCCGCTGGCGCATCATGGCCCGGCCGAGGGCCAGCTTCTGCCACTGTCCGCCGGAGAGGTCGGTGCCGCCCTCGAAGGAGCTGCCCAGCTGCGTCGTGAGCCCGCCGGGGAGGGAGGCCACGAGATCGGTGGCACCGGCCCGGTCGAGCGCGGCCCGCACTGCATCGTCATCGTGCGCATCGGCCAGCAGGCCAAGACCCACCGCTTCCCTGGCCTGCACCTCGTAGCGCACGAAGTCCTGGAAGCCGGCTGACAGGCGCTCCCGCCAGTCCTCCAGGGGCAGGTGACGCAGGTCCACGCCGTCCACCACGATGGAGCCCGCCGTCGGCTCGTAAAGCCGAGCGAGCAGCTTCACGAGGGTCGTCTTGCCTGCGCCGTTGTCGCCCACGATGGCCACGCTGCAACCGGCCGGAAGGTGGAGGCCCACGCCTGAGAGCACATCGACGTCGCTCCCCGGGTACCGAAAGGACACCCCGACCAGATCGATGCCCGAACGCAGCTGATCCGGCACGGGCGCGGGATCTGGCACTCGGGCCGCCTCCTCGGCCGCATCGACCTGGTCGACGAGCCAGGTGTAGCGCCTGGCGATCCTGACCGCCCGGGCCAGCCAGCCCGCGCTGGCCACTGCGCCAGAGACCTCCCGGTTGACGTCGGCGGCCAGGGCGACGGCGAGAACGACTTCGCCGATGCTGGCCCGGGCCTCGATGGCCAGCCAGGCGACGAAGGCCATGGCAGCAGCGAAGCCAGCGCTGAACACGGCGGCACCAGCCAGGCTCAGGAGACCGGCGCGCAGCTCCATGCGCACCATCCGCTCGTTGATGGCCCGACAGCCCTCCCCGTGGCGTCGCAGCAGCTCGCGACCAAGGGCGAACAGGCGAACTTCCTTCCCCGGCGCAGCCTGCGTCGCCAGGTTAAACAGCTCGCCCCGGAGGCGCCAGCCCTCGACGGTCTCCTCATGGCCCCGCTGCACAGCAGCCTCGGCCCGGGTGGCAAGCAGCACCGACGGCACCCCGAACAACGGCAGGGCCAACAGGGCCGGATGGATGCTGGCGAGGAGGCCGAGCAGCGTGACGGCCTGCACCACGAAGCCGACATTCAGCGCAGCCGCCTCACTCATGCCCGCCAGCGAACCGCGCTGTGCGCGGACGAGCAGGACCTCGTCGGCGTACTCGGGCCGCTCGAGCTGCTCGAGGCCGGCGGTCCGCATGGTGAGGTCGAGGAGTCGTATGTCGACGGCCAACTCCGTGCGCTCACGGAGGCGGGTTCGCACCATGAAGCCGACCCAGTTCCCGGTGGCCGCCGCGCCGCCCAGTCCGACCAGAATGGCAGCAGCCCCGGTCATCTGGCGCTCGTCGCCGCTGACGACGGCGTCCGTGAACAGCTTGAGGCCGAAGGCCAGACCGGCCGCTCCGATGGCCTCGGCCACACTGAGCAGGAACGAGAGGCTCGCCCGCCAGGGGTCGGCCCGGAACGCGAGGGCGACGACCGCCCGAGTCGCCCGGATCGAGCTGCGGCAGCTGCGGAGACCGGGGACAACAGTCACGAACCGCCACCACTGTCTCCAGGCGCCTGGGCGAATCGTGCGGACTGGAGGCGGAACATGTCGGCATACCCGCCCCCCGACGCGATGAGCTCGTCGTGGGTACCCTGCTCCACCACTCGGCCGTCCTCCATCACAACGATGCGGTCAGCTCGACGAACCGTCGAGAAGCGGTGGGAGATGACCAGGGTCGTCACGCCCTGGGTCAACTCGAGGAAGCGGTCGTAGAGCTCCGCCTCTGCCCGCACGTCGAGATTGGCAGTCGGTTCGTCGAGAACGAGGACTCCGGCACCGGCCCCGGTGGCGAACAGCGCCCTGGCCAGAGCCACCCGCTGCCATTGCCCGCCCGAGAGGTCGGTGCCGCCGCGAAACTGCCTGCTGAGCACGGTCTCCCACCCGGACGGGAGGCGCTCGACAACGTCGTTCAGTCCCGCCCGCTCGGCCGCTCGTTCGACGGCCGACCGATCCCCGGCATGGGCGAGCGAGCCGAATGCGATGTTGTCGGCCGCGCTCACCGGGTAGCGCACGAAGTCCTGGAAGATGGCGGCCACCCGCTCATGCCATGCCGCCGGGTCGATGTCCGCCAGGTCCACGTCGTCAACCGTGATCCGCCCAGCGCAGGGATCGTAGAGACGGGCCAGCAGCTTCACGAGGGTCGTCTTGCCGGTGCCGTTACGCCCCACCACAGCGAGGCTCTGCCCGGCGGGAATGGTCAGATCGAGAGAAGAAAACACGTTGGTGCCCCTGCCCGGGTAGCGAAAAGCGACCCCCTCGAACCGGATCTCGTGGCGGGGCAGCCCGGCAGCGGGCAGGTCGCCCCCCATACACACAGCCGGGTGGCTGGCCAGGCTGCTCGCAAGCCCCAGAGCAGGCGGGACGGCCCCGCTGCCGTAGGCGACCTGCAGGTCCTCGGTGTAGAGGTACGAGAACACGGCCGCGGCCAGCACCGCCTGGGCCGTCGCCACCGTCGCTCCCAGGGAGAGATCTCCGGCGATAGCAGCATGGCCGATGACCAAGAAGGCCGAGAAGGAGACCAAAGCCTGCGTCAGCAAAGGCAGAGCCTGCAGGTAGGCGTTCAAGCGGCGGCCCGCCCAGACCTCCGCCATGGCGCCAGTCCAGTGGGCCTCGAATCGCTGGGTAACCCACCCGGCCAGCCCGAAGATCCGGATCTCCTTGGCCGCCTCAGGGCCCAGACCAAGATCTCGGAAGTACCCCGCCCGTCGCAGTCCCCGGGTCGTCCCCGTAGCGGTCTCCAGATACTGGAAGTAGGCCCGGGCGTAGAGGCGGAGGTTGATCAACTCCCCCAGGAGCAACAAGGCGCCCAGCCACCACCGAAAGCCAGCCACGATGGCCATGGCGGCCAGGCCCTGAAGCCGCCGGCTCCACTGATCGGCGATGCCGGCCACCGCCGTTCCAGGCGTCACCCCTCCGGGACCGGTCGTCTGCGAGGGCCCCACGCCCTGAGCCCGCCGGACGTCGTCGAGCACGGCCGGATCCTCGAGGTGGCCTACGCCCGGTGGCGCCATCGTGGCTGCCATCACCGTGTGTTCCAGGTGCGCCGTCACCCGGCGCCCGAGTGAGCCCGCCACCATCGCTCGGGCAGTCATCGCAACCTGCTGGAGCAGGTACACGAGCCCGGTTGCACAGAGGATCACGACGAGGCGCCGTCCCTCCGGTGTATGGAAGCCGCCGTCGACAGCCCCGGGGATCGCACCCACCAGCAGGCCGGTAACGACGATGAAGCACACCGGCAAGAGTGCGCCCAAGACGGTGACGGTCACCAGCGCGACGCTCAGTGGCCGGCTCACGCGGGGCAGGAGACCGATCATGGCCCGCCTGGCGCCTGTGGCGGGCGGCGAGAGCACCCTCTTGGCGCGCTGCCAGAGCCGGGGCATCGGGGTCCCCTTTCGCTTGGTGGCCCCGGCACCCTCGTCAGCCAAGCTCAGGTCTCCTGTCTGACGTGGCCGGTGCCGACCTGGCCAGCGGACAGATCCTCGCTGCATTTGTTCTGGGCTGTCAATCGTCACAGCCGGACACTTCCGGTTCAGCGGACCGTGCGCAGCGAACCCTTCGCGGCCGCTAAATTACATTTTCTCGTGACGCTACAAAATCCCATTGACTGTCACATAGATGCGCGAAACACTAGAGCCGTTCGTCCAGTCGGCGCACCCAGCTGGCGAACTCTGTGGAGTCCGGCCCCCTGGTTAGTCCCTTTCCGGGGGGCCGGAACTCTCGCTGTTGCGCCATCCCCAATCTGAGTACCCAGCGCGTACTACACTGCAACAGACAAGGTCACCGGAGGACGCATGGAGAATCGGCGTCGGCCCTGCGGTCGCTCGAAAAGACGATGCTGGCTCTTGGTGATGGCGCTCCTCGGCGCGGCGGTGCTCCCGGCCCTTGCCCTCGGCGAGTTGCCGGTCGCTGCTCAGACCTCCGACGAGACCGCCCCGCCGCCACCACCACCGCCGGTGTTTCCGACCGCTCCACCGGCAACGGCAGCGCCGACGACAGCGCCCCGCGCAACGCCGAGTCGCACGCGAGTGACCAGCGTGGCGCCTCAGGCATCGACCGAACCGCCGATCACCGCGTCGAGCACAGTCCCCACGACGACGACCTCGCCACCGACCACCCAGCGCACCACTTTCGCACCTGCCGCTGCTCCGATCTCGCCCAGCACCCAGGAGCGGATCCCGGGCTGGATCGCCCTGCTGTTGACGGTGTCAGTGACGGCGAGCTTGGCCATCCTCGGGGCGTTCCTGAACAACCGCTATCGCTCGACCGGCCGACCCCGCTCTGAATGATTCATCGAGCGGCGGCAGCGAGGGCTCAGGCCGGGGGCTAGCCTTTCGCAGGTGGATGTACGCATCCTAGGAGCGCTCGAGGTGTGTCATGACGGTCGCCCCGTCACGCCCGTCGGGCGGGTGCAACGCCTCGTCTTTGTGCGCCTTCTCCTCAGCGCCAACCAGCCGGTTCCGCTCGATCAATTGAGCGAGGACGTGTTCGAGGACAAGGCTCTTCCCCAGCATCCCATGGAAACATTGCAGGTCCATGTCTCCCGGCTTCGCAAGCTGCTACCGAGGCGATCCGAGGGCGAGGAACTCATCGCGCGCTCCCCTGGCGGGTATTGCTTGCACATTCGGCCGGAAGAGCTCGACGCCTGGCGGTTCGCCCAGCTCGTGACCGAGTCGGGGGTCGCACTGAAGGAAGGGCGGCTGGGCGACGTCTGCGCGATCCTGACCAGCGGTCTTGCTATGTGGCGAGGCGCCGCATTGAGGGACTTCGCCTTCGCCTCCTACACACAGGCCGAGATCCGGCGCCTCAACGAGCTTCGGCTCGTGGCGACAGAGAACCTCTTCGAGGCCCGCCTGTGCCAAGGCGAGTATCACCAGCTGGTTCCCGAACTGCAAGCTGCCGCGGACCTCAACCCGTTGCGCGAGAGACTTTGGGCGCAGTTGATGCGCGCCCTCTACCTCGACGGACGGCAGGCCGAAGCCCTTTCCGCCTTTCAGTGTGCACGCAATCGTCTAGCGGACGAGTTGGGCCTTGTGCCGGGACCAATCCTGGGCGATCTCGAGAACGCCATCCTGAACCATGACCCTCGGCTACGCCCGAACCCTTCCGAACCTCTGGGCACCGTTGCCGCTGACGCGTCGCCGAACGCTCAGCCCCGTCCGAGGGCGGCCGCGCTGCGATCATCCCTTACTCGCTTCGTGGGCCGCGATGCCGCAAAGGCCGAGCTTGCCGATCTCCTGGCGAGAAATCGACTGGTCACGCTCACCGGCATGGCCGGCATCGGTAAGACCCGACTTGCCCTCGAAATGATGAGGGCTACCTGCGAAGCCGGTGACGAGGACGTCGCCGTCGTCGAACTGGCCTGCGTACAGCAGGCGCACGAGCTGGTCCCAGTCGTCGCAGCGGCGCTGGGCCTTCGCGAGGAGAGCAGCGAGGAGGTCGTGGCTGCCACCATCGGTGAACGGGCTGTCGTCCTCCTCCTCGACAACTGCGAGCATCTCGTGCGGACCTGCGCCGAGTTGACCTGGAACCTCCTTCAGCGCTGTCCGAATCTCAGCATCGTGGCCACCAGCCAGCAGGTGCTCGGGGTGCCCGGCGAAGCTGTCTTCACGGTTGCAGCCCTGACCGGGCCCCCCGCCGGCGAGGTCGAACTCGAGGAGCTCACCAAGAGCGAGGCAGTTCAGTTGTTCTGCGACCGAGCCAGCCTGGTGAAGCCGGGCTTCACCATCGACGCCACAAATGGCGCGTCGGTTGGCACCGTTTGCATCCAGCTCGATGGGCTGCCCCTTGCAATCGAGCTGGCGGCAGCAGCGGTTGCGGTCCTGAGCGTGAGCGAGATCGCCGAGCTCCTCGACGACCGCTTCAACCTCCTGACCGGCGGCAGCCAGTTCGTCGCCACCCGCCACCAAAGCCTTCTGGCCGCCCTCGAATGGAGTCACCTCCTGCTGTCGACGCCTGAACAGGTCCTGTTGCGGCGCCTGTCCGTCTTCACCGGAGGCGCCACGCTGGGAGCGGTGGAGGAGGTGTGCGCCGATGACACAATGCGTCCCGGGGCCGTGTTCGACGTCCTGGTTGGCCTCGTTGCCAAGTCTCTCGTGGTTGCCGATACGAGCGATCGCCAAGCAAGGTATAGACTCCTGGAAACTATCCGCCGTTTCGCCGCAGATCGCCTCCTCGAGGCAGGTGAGCATGCGGTCATCGCTCACTGTCACGCTCGGTGGTGTGCCGGGCTCGCCGAGCGAGCGGAGCCGGAACTCGTCGGGGCTGAGCAGAGGCGATGGCTCGACCGGCTGCACGTGGAGCTAGGCAACATCCGAACCGCCCTCGACTGGTCCGCGTCCGAGCGGCATGGAGACCTAGCGCTGCGTACCTCGGCCGCGCTAGCTGCACTCTGGGCTCGCTGCCACTGGACCGAGGGCATCGACCGACTGCAGCGGGCACTGTCCGTCGGCGCCGACCGCCCCCCCCTGCTCCGTGCCAGGGCACTATGGGCGCTTTCAACGCTCGGGCTTCGGGCGGGCGACGATGGCCTGGCCGCCGACGCAGCCGTTGCCAGTCTTCGCCTGGCCCAAGAGTGCGACAACACTCGCGGTCAAGGCCGGGCTCTGGTGGCACTTGGCAGCTCGCTCACCAGTACCCGGCACGGCACCCCAGCTCTCCAGCAGCTGGATCGTGGGGTAGAGCTCGCCCGCCAGGCGAACGACTGGTGGTGCGTCGGCAAGGGCCTCACGGCCTCAGGCTGGGTGCACCTGCACCGCGGCGACCCGGGACGTGCGCAGCGCCCGTTCGAGGAAGCGCTCAGCCTCGTTCGCCAGCGCCACGATGAGCCCGAGTTGGTACCGAATCTGCTTGGTCTGGGCCACGTCGCCGTCGGCCACGGCGACCTCGGTCTGGCCGGCAACCTCCTTCAAGAGGCTCTCGGCCTCACCGATGATCTCGACGACAAGCGAGGCACGTTGGCGGTGCTGAAATTGATGGCCCGGATGGAGATCGCCAGAGGCGATCACGGGGCAGCCCGGTCGTTGCTCGCCGACCTGTTCAGCCTCGCCGGGGAGGTGGCGCCCTGGTCGTCGAGCGCCATGGAGTGCCTCCACCTGATGGGGCGGCTCGAGCTGGACACCGGGGACGTGGGTCGAGCCCACCAAGCCTTCCTCGCAGCCGAGCACGTGCTCGAACGCATCGGCGGAACTTCCAGCCACCATCATCTCGGCTTCGCAGAGATCGCTCGTCGGAACCGGGACTTCGAGTTGGCGCGTGAGGAGCTGGTCAAGGCCGGCGTGGCCGCCAGATGGAAGGGCAACACCATCGCCCGGGCCGAGGTGGCATTCCAGCTCGGCGAGCTGGCGCGCGCCACCGGCAACATCGACGAAGCCGTCGCCCACCACCGCCGAGCCTTGTCCATGCTCCATAGCGTCGAAAACTTCGCCGCTCTCGCCGCGTCTCTCGAAGCGCTCGCCGACCTTGCCATCGATCCCAAAGACATCAGCGTCGCGGTCCAGCTTCTCGCCGCCGCCGAGCGCCTCCGAGAAGAGAGAGGCCCGGCCCGCGCACCCTGCGACGTGAACCATTACGACGCCGTTATGAGCAGGGCCCGAGCTGCGTGCTCTGTCGCCGATTTCGAACGCTGGTGGCGGGATGGCCAGTCCTTCCGGTTGGACGTCGTGGTGAGCCTGGCGCTCGGCCAGCTGATGCCGCCAGACGAGATTGTGCCTCGCCAGGTAGGCTGAGGATTGGTCGGGGCATACACCGAAGGGGTCGGGGCCCACGGCGAGGACGGACAAGGAATCCGGCGATCGCCCGTTCCACTGTACCGCTGTCCCTGGTCGGCGTCCGTTTGCCGGGCCGGGGTGCCGGCCGCTCGCGGTGCCGGCTACCGCCGCCGGAGAAGTACCACGACGACGAGGACGGCCGCGGCGGCGAGCGCGGCGAGAGCGATCGTGCCGGCTCTTGCACCGTCGTCGTCCTCCCGCAGACCGGCGAGGCCGTTCGGCACGGCGGGAGGAGGTTTGCCCGGGTCGACGAACGAGCGCTTGTCCAGGATCCCTGACCCTTTGACGAAGACCCAGCCATCGTAGGCGACTGGTCGCACAGCGAACCTTCCCGGCGCAAAGAACAGCGGAAGTGCAGGGACGTCCCGAGCGAGCAAGTCGAGCGCTTCAGCGGCGGCGGCGTGGCGGGCGGACGTATCCGCCGTCGTGGCCACCCGACGCGCAATCTCGTCGAACGCGGCGCTCCGGTACCCGGTGAGGTTTACCCCGGCGGCATCCTCCCCCGAGCCATACAGCCGCCCCAGGATCGTCGGGTCGTAGGACACGAGGGCCGGGGTCGTCCAGATCGCGGCCTGAAACTTCGGGGCCGAGCCATCCTCGCCCACCGCTCTCGCCAGGTCCGTCTGCGACACCAACTTTACCTGGGCGGCCGCCCCTGCACCCCGCAGTGCTTGCGCCACCATCCGTCCCGCCTCCGCCTTGACCGGGTCGTTGGCCGCCGCCAGCACCGTCACGGGGCCCGGGAGCGAGCGGAGGACGGGTCTGGCGGCCGCCAGGCGCACAGCGTGCAGCCCGCCGGGACCGGCGAACGCGGAATCGGGATGCAGCAGGCCGCGCTCGGCAGGGACTGCGCCCCCTACGACTCGTGCGACCCGCTCGAGATCCACGGCCTCTGCAACCGCCCGGCGGACCTCCGGGCGATCGAAAGGCGCCGAAAGCACGTTGAATATCAGCGTCGTGCCGAGGTACGAAGGGCCTTCCTCGACCCGGACACCGGGGATGTCGGCGACTCGGGACGCCATGTCGTCGGCGAGGCTCACCGGAGCCATATCCACCTGATGGCGCTCCAGGGCCCGGACCGTGTCGCGGCCGGAGCCGATGATCGTGACCTCGACAGCCTTGATCCGGGGCGGGCCGCGGAAGTAGTCGTCGACCGACTCGAACCGGTATCGCTGTCCAGGAACGTGCTCGACCATCCGATAGGGACCGCTGCCCACGGGAAGGCCGTCCGGGGCCACCTTGCCGCGCGGCAGCCCTGCCCACAGATGTGCAGGCAGGATCGGCAGGTCGGCCAGCGGTTGATCAGCGAAGCCGGGCGCCGGCGTGCGTAACCGGACAACGGCTGTTCGCCGATCGGGCGTCTCCACCCGCTCAACCGCCTCGAGCTCGGGGCTGAACCGGGGGTGTGGGTGATCGGCCATGTAGGAGAACGTGAACGCCACGTCAGCCGATGTGACCGGCTGGCCATCCTGCCATCGGGCTCCGGGGGCGAGCTCGATCGTGACCGTCCGGCCATCCGGGCTCGTCTCGGTCGAACTGGCTAGCCACGGCCGAGGCTCGCCGCCGGCATCGCGCCACAGGAGCGTGTCGTACACGAGCGTCATCAGCGGATAGCCCAGCTCGAACGTGTACGGCGTGAGCGTTCCGTCGTCACGGGGAAAGGGAAGTCGGACGAGCGCAACGGCACCATCCGGCCCGCCCGAATCGGCCGTCCCGGGCCCGGAGGCTCCCGCCGGCCCGCCCGCTGCGAGCGCCATCCAAAGCACGAAAAGGGCGAGCAGCCCGAGCCGGTGTAGAGCACGAACCTTCCTCGTCACCCGTCGTCGCCCCACATCGGTACTCTACGGCGACAGCTTCTTCTCGCCGACATACAACTGCGACGTACAGGGGTAGGCAATGGCAGATAGGCGCCGGGGCGCGCGGAAGACCGCTCGGGAGACGCGGCGCAGCATGCTCGGGCTCTGGACCGCGATCATCATCCTGAGCCTCGCCGGCCTGTACTTCGGCCTGATCGAGGTGAACCGCCCGAAGATCTCTGGGGACTCGCTGAGCCTGGACGGTTTCGTCGACAAGGCGGAGCAGGGCCGGCTCCAGAGCGCCCGGATCCTCAACGTCGACTCCTATGCAGTCGGTGACTACCTCGGCGACGACGACGTCGTCCACCGCTACAAGGCCGTGTACCTCAAGCAGAGCCAGGATTTCCTGGTGAGAGTGCTCCTCGACAACAAGGTACACACCACCGTCGACCAGCAGACCCGGAAGCGCCTGATCTCGCTGGCCGCCAACGTCGTTCCCGGCCTCGCCCTGATCGCCCTCTTCGCCTACCTCATCCTGTCCTCCCGCCGGGGAACCGGGTTGTTCAAGATCAAGAGCGGAGCGAAGAAGATCGAACCTGAGCCGGGCGGCGTCACGTTCGCGGACGTAGCGGGTCAAGAGGAAGCGGTCGGCGAGCTCCGCGAGATCAAAGACTTCCTGACCGATCCCGAGCGCTACGTGGCCGTGGGCGCCCAGATCCCCAAGGGGGTCCTCCTCTTCGGGCCGCCGGGTTGCGGCAAAACGCTGCTCGCGCGGGCGATGGCCGGTGAGGCGGGCGCCAGCTTCTACTCGATCTCGGGGTCCGATTTCGTGGAGGTCTTCGTCGGCGTGGGGGCGGCGCGTGTCCGTGACCTCTTCCGCGTTGCCCGCGAGAACTCCCCGGCGGTGATCTTCGTCGATGAGCTCGATTCGATCGGCCGATCGCGGGCAGGCGGCTCCGGCGCCGTGGCGGACGGAGGGGAGCGTGAGCAGGCGCTGAACCAGATCCTCGCCGAGATGGACGGCTTCTCAACCGAGGACGGCATAATCGTCCTCGCTGCGACGAACCGTCCGGACATCCTCGACCCCGCTCTCCTCAGGCCCGGGCGCTTCGACCGCACCATCGGCCTGGAACGCCCCGACGAGAAGGCGCGCCTCGCCATCCTGGCGATCCATGCCAAGGGCAAGCGGCTCGACCCCGAGGTGGACCTCGGCCTGGTGGCCGCAGCCGCAGTCGGCTTCACCGGAGCCGATCTGGCCAGCGTGATGAACGAGGCAGCACTGCTTGCGGCCCGGCAGAACAAGCCGACCATTGCGCAGGCGGAGTTCGACGAGGCCCTGCAACGCATCTTGAGCGCTCCGGAACGCCAGCGACGCCTGTCGATGCGCGACAAGAGCATCGGGCGCCGCTACGCCGAGCGGGAGAAGATCACCTTCGACGACGTCGCCGGCCAGGACGCCGCCGTGGCCGAGCTGCGCGAGATCAAGGACTACCTGGCCGAGCCCGAGCGGTATGCCGCCCTCGGGGCCTCTGTACCGAGGGGTGTCCTGCTCTTCGGGCCCCCCGGATGCGGGAAGACCCTCATGGCCCGGGCGCTTGCGGGCGAGTCGAACGCCGCCTTCGTGTCGGTCAGCGCCAGCGAGTTCGGCGGACCCCTCGTCGGCGAGGGCGCATCACGCATCCGGGACCTGTTCGCCGAGGCCCGCCAGATGGCACCCGCCATCCTCTTCATCGACGAGCTCGATTCGCTCGGCCTGTCGAGGGCCGGCACCACCGGGGCCGGGCGTGGGTCCACCGGCGGGCAGATGGAGCAGACCCTGAACCAGATCCTCACCGAGCTCGACGGCTTCACGCCCTCCACGGGCGTCATCGTGCTCGGGGCCACGAACCGCCCCGACGTACTCGACCCTGCCCTGCTCCGAGCCGGCCGGTTCGACCGCACCGTCGGCCTCGACTGGCCGAGCGACACGGCCCGCCTGTCGATCCTGCGCCTGCACGCCAAGGGCAAGGTGCTCGCCGACGGGGTCGATCTGGAGAAGGTCGCCGGGCGGGCGAACGGGTTGAACGGCGCCGACCTCGCCAACATCATGAACGAGGCCGCTCTCCTAGCCGCCCGCGAGGGCAAGGTGGCGGTCTCGCAGGACGATCTCGAGAGCGCCCTGCAGCGGGCCATCCAGGCGCCCGACCGCCAACGCCGCCTGTCGATGCGCGCCCGCAGTGTGGGTCGCCGGTTCGCAGCCGAGGAGCGGGTCACCTTCGCCGACGTGGCCGGCGTCGACGGCGCCATCGAGGAGCTGCTCGACGTCCGCGACTACCTGTCGGAGCCGGACCGGTTCACCCAGGTAGGGGCCAGGCCGCCCAAGGGGATCCTGCTCTCCGGGCCGCCCGGATGCGGGAAGACGTTGCTGGCCCGGGCCGTGGCCGGCGAGGCGAATGCCGCCTTCATCTCCGCGTCGGGCACGGACTTCGTGGAGATCTTCGCCGGCGAGGGCGCGGCGCGGGTCCGCGACCTCTTCGCCGAGGCCCGGTCGATGGCACCGGCCATCGTGTTCATCGACGAGATCGATGCGATCGGCGGCCGCCGGTCGTCCGCCGGCGATGCCGGGGGCGGGACTCGCGAGCGCGAGTCCACACTCAACCAGTTGCTGGTGGAGCTCGACGGGTTCGAGCTGCGGACGGCGGTCACCATCATCGCCGCCACGAACAGGCCCGACATGCTCGACGGCGCACTCCGCCGGCCGGGGCGGTTCGACCGCCACGTGGAGATCACCCACCCGGACCGGGCCGGTCGCCGGGCCGTGCTCGAGCTCCACGCCAAAGACAAGACGCTCGGCGCCGACGTCGACCTCGACAAGCTGGCCGGGCTGACCCCGCAGTTCTCCGGCGCCGACCTGGCCAACGTGCTCAACGAAGCGGCCCTGCTGGCCACCCGCCGAGGAATCACGCAGATCACCATGGAGCAGGTCGACGAAGCCATCGACCGCGCCTTCCTGGGGGTGACTTCGCGCCGCCACATCATGTCGGAGGAGGAGCGGCGGGTCACCGCCTACCACGAAGCCGGCCACGCACTGGTGGCGCTGTGCACCAAGGGGGCCAGCCCTCCCCACCGGGTCACGATCCTCCCGAGGGGCGGCACCGCCGGGCATTGCACCATGCTCGACGAGCGCGAGCCGCTCATGCCCTCGAAGTCGGCCATGCTGGCGCAGATGGCTGTCTCGGTCGGCGGGTGGGCTGCTGAGGTCCTCGTGTTCGGCGAGTCCACGTGGGGATCGGACAGCGATCTCAAGAAGATGAACCGGATCGCCCGGGCGATGGTGTGCGACCAGGGCATGAGCGACGAGCTGGGGCCGGCCACGCCCATTGAGAGCCCCGGCTCCGACGGGAGTGCGAGCCCGCTGCCCGAGGAGGCGGTCCGGGCCATCCGGCACCTGGTCGACCAAGCCACGGCCCTGGCCCGCTCCACACTCACCGTCGAGCGTGACGTCCTGGAGCGGCTGGCAGCGGCCCTCCTGGAGCGGGAGACGCTCACGCGTGCCGAGATCGAGGCCCTACGCGCCGGCTAACTCCCGCACACCCGCAGCCCGTAAGCGGTCAGCCGCCGGTTCACGTCGTCGAAGGCGTGACCGTCGATGGTGGAGGGGTCGTTCTCGGCCCTGCGCAGGATGGTCTCCGCGTCGTCGAACATCGACTCCAGCGTCCGCCGGTCGCCGGTCGGGAACCCGAGCGCCCGGAGCTGGCGGAGCTGGTCCCGGATACCCGGAACGAAGACCCGCACGAAGGTCGCGAGGGTGTCGGCGTCGGCGTCAGCAGAGGGCTGGCGGGCGACAGCGGCGATCCTCTCGTTGCCGTTGGCGCAGATGGCGTTGCCGGCTCGCACGTACTCCTCTTTGGAGATGTGGTCGCCGTTCCCACCACCGCAGCCGGGAAAGGAGGTGATGATCGTCAAGAGCACCGCGCCACCCCACGACCACGGCCGTGGCAGAGCGGGCGAGAACCGGGTCACGAGCTCGCCGCCGCCGGCCTTCGCCGGACGACTGCCAGGAGGACGATGGCGCTTCCCGCCACGAGAGCGGACAGCCCGGCGGGCCGACCGATCCGGTGCACACTGCTCTCGGCCGGGAAGACCACCACCGCCTTCGCCAGGTCCTGGCGGCCGTCGTCCACCGTGCCGGCACGGGTGTCGGTCCACACCGCGAGCGCGCGCCGGTCGGTGCTGAGGAGGCCCATGCGGTCACCGAGGTCCGCCATTCCACGGTCGGCCCCGAGGCCCACTCTGGAGTCGAAGGTCCGGTCCGACAGGCGAACCTTGGCCCGGAAGCTCCGGGCCCCGTCGGACGACGAGCTGAGCGAGACATCGTTCATGGCGCCGTCCGGGTCGGTGCTGCGGTCGTAGTACACGACATCGAGGCGACCGTTCGGAGCGACGGCCAGGCCGGCCAGGTATTGCTCACCCGATCGGTCGGGGCCGGGACGGTTGACGGCGGTGGGCGCGGACCAGGTCCGGCCGCCGTCCCCCGAGGCCCACAGCACCACGTCGGCATCCCCCGGGCGCCCATCGTGGAACCCGACGTAGAGCCGGTTCCGGCTCAGGTCGAATGCCGCCGAGGGGGCCGGAGGGAAGAGGACGAGGAAGCGCTGGGTCGGCTCCAGGCGACCATCGACCACCGTCTCGCTCCAGTGCTTGCCGCCATCCCCCGAGCGAGCGACCACCAAGGACCACGGGCCCGGGTCCGGCGCTCCGCCCTGGCCGAGGTGGGTGCCGAGGTAGTCGAGCTCGTCGCCCCGCACGTCCAGGTAGGCGACGTAAAGCGACCCGTCTGGCCCGGCGACCGGGGACGGCGCCACGACCCGCCGCCGTCCAGAGGCACTCACGGTCACCGGCGGTTCCCAGGTGGCTCCACCGTCCTCGGAGCGGGAAGCGACGATTGGCTGGTCATCTCCGACGAAGCCCCAGGTGGAGACCTCCCGGGCCTGCAGCCAGACGAGGTGCAGCACGCCCGGGGTAACCGGATCGGCCGCCAGGCGAACCTCGAAGGCGAGCGGACCGGACGCCTTGACGGGGGCCGACAGGCTACGACCGTGGTCGCGGGAGGAAACGACCCAGACCGCTGCCGGCGCCGTCGGCTGTGCGTCGGCCGCCGCCAAGGACGTGAAGGCCATGTAGAGGGTGCCATCCGGCCCGAAAGCAACGTCCGGGGCGAAGCACCCCACGCCGCCGACCTCGGGAAGCGGGACCGACGTGTGACCCCACGTCACACCCCCGTCGGCGGATGTCTGCAGTGAGCAGGACGGCGTCGGGCCGTCGATCCGGCTGGTCAGTGCCAGGTTGGCGGGATCCGTCGGATCACGGCGAAGGCTTGGCGAGTTGTAGGCGTCGCTATCGGTGCGGTCCTGGGCGGCGGCGTCGACCGGGCGATTGAGCCCGATGGCCTGTGGCTCGGCCGTACCCGTCCCTTCGAGTGCCACCACGCCCGCCGTGCCCGCGGTGGCGAGCACCAACCCTGCCACGGCGACCGGCCAACGCCGCCGCCGACCAGCCGCTGCGTTCATCCCGCGACGGGTACTCGGGGCCGGCGCCGGCCGGCACCGACGCCGATCCCGCATCCCAAGATCAACAAGCCGGCGCCGGCGGCCGCCGCCGCGGCAGGGGCCAGACCGCCCGAACCTCGAGCCTCGCCAGGCGCTAGGCGGGCGCGCTGCGCTGCCGGTTCGGCCACCGGTCCCGTGCCGATGACCTGGAACAGGGTGACACCCTTGGTGTCGGTCAAGGAGCCGTCCGGGCGGCGGGCGACGACGACGATGCTGTACAGGCCGGCGGGCGCCTCCGGGATTGTGACCTCGGCCGAGAACGGGCCGCCGTCAGCGGTCGCCGTGGCCAGCCTGGGGCCGTCGATCTTGTTCCAGCGAATGTCGATGTCGCCGCCGAAGTCGGTCCCGTGCACCGTCACCTTGGTGCCGGGCAAGCCGGATCCCTGTGGTTCGACGGTCACGACGGGCAACGCCACGCAGGCCCACACACCGGCGCCACCCCCGGCCACGAACCCGGACGCGACGATCAGGGCGACCCACCAACGCCGACGTCGGCTCTGCATCAAACCCCCCTAATGAGCGGCTGGGAACTGCGCCGTGCCCGGCTCCGAATTGAACGTCGGCGGGCCGCGGATGGAAAGCCAGAGGAGTGTATTGCTATTTGTATGAGTACACATGTACAGTTTTCGCGACGCCGAGAGTCGGTGAGGCGAACGAGACGGGGATAGCCATGAAGCTGACGCGGTCCGCACTAGCAGCAGGTTTCGCGGTATTGGGAAGTGTCGTCCTGGCCAGTTCGGCTTGGGCTTGGTGCACGCCCTATGTCGGCAACTCGTCGTACGTGTCGGTGTCGCCCAACCGGGCGCCGGCGGGAACCGAGGTCTCGGTGCGGGTGGGCAACTGGGCGGCGGGGCCGGTCGAGGTGCGGTGGGCCAGCGCCACCGGCACGGTTCTCAACACCGGTGTCGTGGTCCGCGACGGTGACGAGCTCGTGATCCCGGCGACCATCCCCGCCGGCGCCACCGACGGCAGTTCGTCGCTGGTCGTGGTGCACGGAGCCTCCCAGATGGCCGCCTCGCTGGTGGTGTCCTCCGGAGCCGGCAGCACCAACGTCACGGTAGACGAAGAGTCGAGCACCGACGTGTCCAGCGCCGGGCCGGCCAAGGCGACCTCCGTTGCCCTTCCTTCCGGCGAGAAGGTGGCGACCGAGCCGTCCACCACGGCGGGCCCAGTAGCTGGCCGCCAACCGGCCGCCGTGGCCTCATCCACGTTCAGTTTGCCGCAGGCCCCCGCATCGCCCGGAACCGTCACCGCCGCCCAGGCCGGCCGCACCGCCGCCGGTCCTCTGGCCGTGGCGCGGCGCACGGCGCCGCCGCTCGCCGCGCCGGTCACCGGGAGCGTTGTCCCGGTGCCGGTCGTCGGCGGCCCGTCGGTGCGAAGCCTGGCCAGCGACGCGTGGAGCGGAGCTACCGACACGGCGTCGTCGCCAGGCCTGCTCGACGTGCGCTCCAGTGCCACCGGCGCGGGCGCCACCTCCGGTGCGGGCGTGGCGGTCGGGGTGTTCACCGTCGGCCTCGTCTCGCTGGCCGGCGGTTTCGCACTGGCCGGGGCCCGCCGCCGCAAGGCTTATGCAGGCGCCTCGGCCACCACGAGGGGCTGAGCAGCAACCGCCTCTTCCTCGTGACGCAGCTCCATCTGCCTCGGGGGGAGGGCACACCCGGTTACGTCGCAGCGGCGTGACGACGCGTCGCCGGGGTCGCCGGACCAACGCGCTGGCTGCCTCGGTGGCCGTGGTGGCGGCCGGTCTCAGCGGTCTCACCACCGCTGGGGCGGCCACCCCTGCGGTCATCGCCGCCATCTCGCCCGCCTCGGGATCGCCGGCGGGCGGCACGTCGGTCACCATCACCGGCACCGGCCTGGGCGGGGCGACCGAGGTGGCCTTCGGCGACGTGATCTCCCCGCTGTTCCGGGTGGAGGGGGCCCCCGGCGCCGAGCAGCTGGTCGCCTTCAGCCCCCGCCAGACGGCTGGAGCCTCCGTCCCGGTCCGGGTCAGGGTGGGCGCAGACGTGTCCGCCGACGGTCCGGTGTTCACCTACCTACCCGGCACCTGGGCCCGCACCGCGACTCCCCTCCTCTCGACCCTTCGCTCGGGCCACAGCACCACCGTCCTCGACCGGCCCGAGTGCCGAGCCGCCACCCCGCCGACGGGCTACCCGTGTGGGACGGTGCTGGTTGCCGGCGGCCACGGCGCGAACGCCATCGAGCCCGAGCAGATCTACGACCCCACCGGGCAGGGCGGGTCGGGAGCATGGACACCCACCGAGTCCGCCGATGGGATCGACCAGCATGCAGCCACCCTGCTCGGCGACGGGCGGGTGCTCGTCACCGGCGGGCGCATGGGCGAAGCCGTCCGCGACGGAGCGGCGGTGTTCGACGCCACCGCCTCGGGCCGGCTCAACGGCGTGGCCGTGGCCGGCCATTGGGCGGCCGCACCGTCGATGGCCTCGCCCCGCTGGCGCCACAGCGCCACCCTGCTCGACCGGCCCGATTGCCACGGGGCGACCCCGCCACCTTCGTACCCCTGCGGCCAGGTGCTGGTGGTCGGAGGGGTCGACGCCACCCGCGACCCGGTGGCCTCGGTGGAACTGTTCGACCCCACCGACGACAGGGGACGAGGGTCGTGGTCGCCCGCCGCCCCCCTCGCCGCCCCCCGGGGCGGCCACACGGCCACCCTGCTGGGTGACGGCACCGTGCTGGTGGCCGGCGGCTTCGACGACACCGGCAGGTACCTCGCCAGCGCCCTTCGCTACGACCCCGTCGGGGGGAGGTGGCTCGGCGCAGCCGCCATGTCGGTGCCTCGTGCCGGCCACAGCGCCGTGGTGCTGGACCGGCCCGAGTGTCACGCCGCCACGCCGCCGGCCGGTTACCCGTGCGGCCAGGTGCTGGTGGCCGGCGGCAACGCGGTGGCTTCGGTCGACCAGCTGGCCGAGCTGTACGACCCGGTCAGCCCCGCCTGGCGGCCCACGGGCGGCGATGCGCTGCTCGGCCCGGCGGGGCACGACCTGGTGGTGCTGGCCGGCGGTGGGGTGCTGGCCGTCTCCCATGCGGTGAGCGGGGGCCTCGCCCCCGCCGCCGAGTACGACCCCGCCGCCGGCGCCTGGTCCCGGGTGGCCGGGCTGCCCGAGCGGGCAAACGCGTCCGCCCCCGCTCTCGCCCCCCTGGCCGACGGGCGCGCCCTCGCCGCCAACGTCCAGATCGAACGTCTCAGCGCGGGGGCATACGTGTTCGACCGCGTCGCTCCGCCGGCGCCGGTGATCGAGGCGGTCGAACCGGCGGCCGGGCCCCTGGGCGGGGGCACCAGGGTCACCGTGCGCGGGCGCAACCTGTTCGGTGCCCCAGACGCCGGGCGAACGGGCACCGCGACGTCGGTCCGTTTCGGCGGGGCGGTCGCGACGGAGATTGAGTTCGTCTCCGACGCAGAGGTGGTGGCCACCAGCCCGGCGCATGGGAGGGGGCTGGCGCCGGTGAGCGTCACCACCCCGTGGGGCACGTCGCCGCCGGTGGGCGCCGCCCTGTACACCTACACCGACGAGGGCGCCTGGCAGCCCACCGGCCCCCTCGACGCCTGCGCCGGTTCGCCGCCCGAGGACCCCGGTCGCGCGTGCGCACCCCGTGCCTCGACCTCCACCGTGATCCTCGACCCCCCTGCCTGCCGGTCCGACCCCCCACCGGCCGGGTACCCGTGCGGCTCGGTGCTGGCCGTGGGCCGCACCCGCACCACCGTCGCCGATGCCGACATCACCGTCGGATCTGTCGTCGTGTCGTCGGCGACGGCCGGCTTCACGGCCGCCGACGTGGGCATGGCGGTCGTCGGGCTGCGCTTACCCGGCTTCGAGCAGGAGGACATCAAGCTCCTGCCTGCCACCGAAGTGGCGAGGGTGGTGGACGAGCATATGATCGAACTTTCTGCGCCCGTGCAGGGAAGCGCTGTGGGAACCACCCGCAGCAGTGTCACGGTGTACCTCACAGGCATGTCGGCCGAGCGCTATGAACCGGCAGCCGGCACCTGGCGGGCGACCGGGCCAATGGTGCACCGGGGAACCGAAGACACTTTGTTCCAAAACCGGATCGCTCTGGGAAGCACGGCGGCCCTGCTGGCCGACGGGACGGTGCTGGTGACGGGCGGATGCTGCCGGGGTCCGGGCACCCTGGCCACGTCCACTGCCGAGCGCTACGAACCGCGAACCGATAGCTGGACCGACGCCGCCAGCTTGCCGGCGCCCCGAGTGGGGCACACGGCCACGGTGCTCGACCGGGCCGACTGCCATGGCGGCAGCCGACCGGCCGACGGTTACCCCTGCGGCCAGGTCCTGGTCGCCGGCGGTACCGAAATCCTCATAGACGCTCAGCAGTCAATTGCCACCGCCACCTTCCTCTACGACCCCGCCCTCGGTACCTGGCGAGCGGCGGCCCCGCTCGGCAGCGCACGGTACCTCCACAGCGCGACCCTGCTTCCCAGCGGCGACGTGCTCGTGGTCGGCGGCTTCGATTCGGACCTACCTGGCACACTCGACTCCACCGAGGTCTACCACCCGGTCCAGGGAACCTGGGCGCCGGCCGCGAGGGCACCAGGGCCGAAGATCTTCCACAGCGCCACCGTGCTCGACCGCGCCGACTGCCACGGCGCCGAACCGCCGGCCGGTTACCCGTGCGGGAAGGTGCTGTTCGCCGGGGGGGCCCTCGGCTTCGACGAGAGTCAGGTCGCGCCGAGCCTTTCGAAGGATGGCGGAGTCGCCACGGGATCAGTGGAGCTGTACGACCCGGCGGCCGACCGATGGGCCAGTTCGACCGTCCCCGCCACCGGAGCCCCGGAGCCGCTCATCCTCGCTCGGGCCGCCCATGGCGCCACCCTGCTCCCCGATGGCGACGTCCTGGTGACGGGGGGCTACGTCAAACCGCCCGAAGGCAGTGGCGGCATCGTGACCGCGGCGGCCGAGGTCTTCGAGCCGGGCACCGGGCGCTGGCGGGCGGTGGCCGGCATGGCCGGGCGGCGCGCCGGCCACCTCGCCGTCGTGCTCGAGGGGCAGGGGTGCGATCCACGCTGCGGGCAGGTGCTGGTGGCCGGGGGCCGTGAGCGAGCATTCGACGGCGTCCGCGGCCAAGTGGCGTCGGCCGAGCTGTACACGCCGGCACCATCGGTGGCCGCCCTCAGCCCGGCGTCGGGGCCGAGCGCGGGAGGAACCACGGTGACGCTGGCCGGCGCCGGCCTGGGCGGTGCCAGCGACGTGCGCTTCGGGGGGGTCCCGGCGACCATCGCCTCGGTGTCGCCCACCACCCTCGGCGTCGTCGCCCCCGAGCACCAGTCCGGGCCGGTGGAGGTGGAGGTGCTCACGCCGGCCGGCTCCACCGTTGTGCGGGGTGAGGTGGCCCGGCGCACCTACACCTACGTGACCTCCCGGCCACCGGGGCCGGTCGGCATCCTCGAAGCGGAGGCGGTGTCCACCAGCTCGATACGGCTGCGCTTCGCGGCTGCCGCCTCCGACGGGTCCCTGCCACCGCCGGCCCGGCGCTACGAGGTCAAGGTGGCCGCCGCCCCCATCACCGACGACGCAGCCTTCGTGGCGGCCACCGCCTTATGCGGCGGCACCTGTGTCTTCGCCCCCCCGGCCGTCGGGGCGCCGCTGTCGCTGGCCGTGAACGACCTGGAGGCGGCCACCACGTACCACTTCGCGGCGCGGGCGCTGGGCGGCGCGGGAGCGGGGCCGCTGTCCAACCCGGCCTCGGCCACCACAGAGGGAAGCCCCGTCACCACCACCACCGCTGCGCCGCCCACCACGACGACCACGGTGCCCAGCCCGCGCTGCGGGCCGGTCCCCTCGCGCGGCCCAGGCCAGGTCGCCTACCCGGGCGGGTACTCGCTGGTGGGGCTGCCCGGCGGCACCGTGCTTGCAGCCGGGTCGCCGTTGTACTCGTGGTTCGACCAGGGCGCCGGCGGTGCTTACGCCACGTCGAGCCCCACCTCCGCGCTGAGCGGAGGGCGGGGCTACTGGGCCTGGTCCGCCTGCCCCCGGCTGGTGACCATGGCCGCCGGGGCACCGGGCCCGACCACCATGTCCCTCGGCGCCTACCGGGCGTCGATGGTGGGGAACCCGACCTCACGGCCGGTGTCGGTGTCGGGCTTCGACTACGCCGCCCGCTGGGACGCCCGCCTGAACGACGGGCGCGGCGGCTACCACCTGTCGGGGTACCGCCAGGCGCAGACGCTGGCCCCGGGCGAGGGCCTGTGGGTCTTCGCCTACCGGGCCACCACCATCACCATGCAATAGGTGGCCGTCGGCCTGTGGGTCTTCGCCTACCGGGCCACCACCATCACCATGCAATAGGTGGCCGTCGGCCTGTGGGTCTTCGCCTACCGGGCCACCACCGTCACCATGCAATAGGTGGCCGTCGGCCTGTGGGTCTTCGCCTACCGGGCCACCACCGTCACCTATGCAATAGGTGGCCGGCTCCTCCGATGTCTCCCTTGCGTTCGCTGAACGACCCGGGTAGGTTTGCATTGTCGTAATAGATGCACAATACACTGGACTAGCACGACCAGATCGAACAGGAGACCCCGATGGCCACGCAGCACAGGAAGAGAACCGGCGCGGGATTTGTCGCGACGGCGGCGGTGATGCTGGCGTTTACCGCCATCGGGCCGGCGAAGGCGGTCACCTTCGCCGAGTTCGCAACCCCGACGCCCAGCAGCAGCCCGAACGAGGCGGTCCTGGGCGCCGATGGCAATGTGTGGTTCACCGAGAGCAACAGCGGGGCCAACAAGATCGCCAAGGTCACCACGGCCGGTGTCATCACCGAATACGCGGTGCCTTCAGCCGGTGCGGGCCCTTCCGGCGTGGCCCTCGGCCCGGACGGCAACGTGTGGTTCACCGAGGCCGGCCTGGGCGCGAACAAGATCGCCAAGGTCACCCCGGCCGGTGTCATCACCGAGTACCCGGTGCCCGATGCCAACGCCAAGCCGCGGGGCATCACCACCGGCCCCGACGGCAACATGTGGGTCACGCTTCCCGGAGTGCAGAAGCTGGCGAGGATGACGTTGGCCGGCGTCTGGACGACGTACCGCATGCCCAACGGGACGGACGCGTTCAAGGTGATCACCGGCCCTGACAACAACCTGTGGCTGACGGAGACGGGCTCGGGCAAGATCGGGAAGTTCACCATGGCGACGTCGAAGTTCACCCACTACTCCATTCCCACCGCCAACAGCCAGCCCAACGGGCTCACCGTCGGCCCCGACGGCAAGTTGTGGTTCACCGAAGCCGGCACCAGCAAGGTCGGGAGCATCACCACTGCTGGCGTGTTCGGCGCCGAGTTCACCATCCCCACCGCCAATTCCCAGCCGAAGATGATCGTCAACGGGCCGGGCGGCCTGCTGTGGTTCTGCGAGTACGGCTTGGCCGCCAACAAGGTCTCCAGCGTGACCACGGCCGGCGTGTTCGCCGAGAACGCCGTTCCGACCGCCCAGTCGAGCCCGTTCGGCATCGCCGTGGGGTCGGACAACAACCTTTGGTTCACGGAGAACACCGGCCACAAGGTGGGCCGACTAACGCCGTAGTCCAGAAGCAGTGACCCGACGCCGCTGGCCCCGCCAGCCGCTTCGGGACAGTACCCGCCCTGTGCCCACAGGATGCGGTGAACAAACAACGGGAGGATGCGATGAGGACGATCTCACGACGAAAGCTCATGACCGCCGGTTTCTCGGTGGTGGCAGGGACCCTCGCTCTGACCAGCGCGGCGTTCGCTTGCCTGCAGTTCGAGGGCAAGGCCACCTTCGGTGGCAACGGCACGGGTTCCACGGACCGCACCATGGTCGCCCAGAACGCCTACCACGCCGTGTGCAGCGACACCGGCGACACGGTGACGGTGCCCACCGCGGCAACGATCACCATCACGGTCGCGCCGAAGGTGTCCGGGGACTGCCTGTTCGGCACCAACAACGCCCTCCCCACGGGCACCTACGACGTGTTGTGGTCCAAGGGTTCCACCGCTGACGCCTGCCGGAACCCGTCGCCCGACAACTCCGAAGGCGCCGACATCGGCGACTTCAGCGTGACAAGCGGGGCGGGGGGTCCGTCGAACTACTCATGGACTGCAACCGGCGCGACAGGCGGCCAGTTCCATGTGTGCATCGGCATCCAGAACCGCACCACCAACGGTGCGCATGGCTTCGGCGTCTACGTCACCAAGGTCTGATACCTCCCGCCGGAGTGACCACTGATTGACGCCCAATTGCCCGGAGGTTCGTTCCCGAACCTCCGGGCATCGCACGGCCGGCCCGACTCTCCAGCTAGTGATCGGCGAGGCGAGATTGATCACCAGAGCAAGGAGGGCGAGGCCGGGGTTCCCCAGCCCGGTTGCGGGGCCAGATGCCCCGTCCAGATCCAGTCGGCGATGGCTGCTGGGCGCCGCGATCCTCCTCGTGGTCGTGACGGGCGCGACCGCATCTGCGCCGGGCGGAGCCGCCCGGATCAGCGTCGGTGCCGAGGTCCCGGTCACGGCCACCCATCGCCTGGCCGGTCCGGCGAACAACTCGCCCCTGATCGTTCGGGACCCGACCGACGACCGCGTCCTCGTCCTCGCCAACAGGCTCGACGCCCCCGACTTCAGCTGCGGTTTGCAGGTGTCGGGGGACACGGGCACGTCCTGGATCGACGCACGCGGGCCGGCCTACCCGCCGGGAGTGGAGAAGTGCTACGCCCCCGAGGTGGTCTTCGACCGCCATGGACGCCTGTACTTCCTCTTCGTCGGCCTCGCCGGCGCCGGGAACCGGCCGATGGGTGTGTTTCTCGCAACGTCGACCGACCGTGCGTCGACCTTCGGTCCGCCCCGCCAGGTCCTCGGGCCGCTCCGGTTCGGCGTTCGCATGGCGATCGACCCGTCGTGGGGCCGGCACGGTCGCCTCCATCTCGTGTGGCTCGAAGCGCTCTCCGACGTCGGCGCGGGCGGGTTCGCCAAAGCGAACAATCCCATCCTGAGCGCGTACTCCGACGATGGGGGCGTCACCTTTTCCGATCCCGTCAGGGTGAGCGACCGGGACCGTCCCCTCGCGCTAGCACCGGCGCTGAGTGTCGGGCCCCACCACCGGGTGCATGTCGCCTACTACGACCTGGGCGACGACAGAAGGGACTACCTGGCGCTCGAGGGTCCTGTCTGGGACGGGACGTGGTCGGTCGTCGTCGCATCCTCTGGTGACGGAGGCCGCACCTTTGGAACGGGTTTAGTCGCCGACGACGCCATCCGGCCCCCGGAGCGAGTCATGACAAGCTTCACTATGCCCCCGCCGTCGCTGGTGACCGGTGCCGGGCGCCTCTGTGTGGCATGGACCGACGGACGCCACGGCGATGCCGATGCCATGGCCAGGTGCTCGGCGGGAGACGGGCGCGCGTTCGGACCACTTCGGCGACTGAACGACGATCCGGTCGGCAACGGCCTTCGCCAGTACCTGCCCCGTCTCTCGCTCGCTCCCGACGGCCGCCTGGACGCCGTCTTCCTCGATCGGCGCAGAGACCCCAACAACGCCTCGAACGACGTGTACTACACCTCATCGGACGACGGCGGCGACCGGTTCAGCCCGAACCGGAGGCTCGACCGCGAGCCGTCGAATGCCGGGATAGGGCAGCGCTATGCCGTCGTGTCGGCAAACGGCCTGGTGGAGTTCGGCGGAAGGTTGGGGCTGCTCTCAGGGCGGCGCGAGGCGTTCGTCGCCTGGCCGGACACCAGGAACGCCGCCGGGGAGACTCCGAGCGCCGGCACCGGCCAGGACATTATGTTCTCCAGGGTCGGGCTGCCGGCCTCAAGATCGGGGATCCCTCTCGCTCCCGTTCTCGTGGGCGCGCTACTCCTAGCCGCAGCAGTCGCGGGCGCTCGTGCTCTTCGTTCTCGTCCGGGGATCCTCGACAGTCCGCATGCGCCCCAGCCGGATACCCCGCTCTCCCCCACCGGATCTGGAGTACCGGGCCGGCACCGGCGCAGGGCACTTCTCGGTGCCCTGTGCGCCGTCGCAGTCGTCGGCGTGCTCATGGCAAGATGGGACTCCCCTCGTCGAGGAGCGTCCCTCCCACCGAAGCCCCAGGTCGTAGACGTCTCCATGCGCGACTACCGCTTCGCCTTCAACGCCCCCACCGCGCCCGGGCGGGCGGTGTTCCGCGTCCGCAACGACGGCAAGAAGGACCACCAGCTGGGTATCTACCCCCTGCCCGACGACATGCCCCCGATCGACGCTCAGCTACACGGCAGCGAGCGCCGCACCGTCACGGCCGTGGCCGACCTGCCCATTCGCCATCCTGGCCAAAGCCAGACGTTCGCCCTCGATCTCGAGCCGGGTCAGCGCTACGCGCTGCTGTGCTTCCTGCCCACCGACGACGACAGCAATCACGCCTACAAGGGCATGAACGCGGAATTCCGGGCAGGCGGAACGAAGCAGCAACCGGAAGCAGCGGAGCCGCCGGGACGCAGCACGCCGGGCGGCGCCCCGATCTCCCCCCCACCCTCGTCCATCTCTCCCTGAGCCACCACCTTTGTATGATCGCATCATTACTGTACTGGAGCTCTTGGCCTGACGCAGGCGTGTTCCGCGCTTGGCACGAAGCTTGGTCCTCGTGGTGAGGGCATCACCCTTGTGGCTGTTTGTAAGTCCAGGTAACATATGTGGCGATCGGCTTTAAGCGGCGGCTGTGCGAGCGTCTGGCAGCGTCGCGACACCTCATAGGGGAAGGTCCAACAGTGCGCACGCTATCCAGGCCGGTATGCCGTCGTTGGTCATTAGCCTGTGCTCTCGTCCTCTCTCTCGTCGTCACCGTCCGTCCGCCGGCGATCGGCTTCGCTGCGTCCCCGAACCTGGCGACCGCCCCGGCGGCCGCCGATGGTCAGGCTGCGGTCGATGCGCTGCCGCTGCGGTTCGAGGCCAATGAGGGCCAGCTCGATCCAACCGTGTTCTTCGCGGCGCGGGGAAGCGGCTTCGACGTCTTTCTGACGCCGGGTGAGGCAGTCCTCTCGCGTGCGCGTCCTCTTGCCCCGGCGGTGGGTGCGGAGGGCGCGGGGACGCCATCCGCCATCGACCGGGACGTGGTCCGTATGGCGCTGTCGGGCGCCCGGCGGGCAACGCCCGTCAAGGACGGCGAGCGCCTCCCCGGCGTAACGAACTATCTGATCGGCAACGACCCCGCGAACTGGCGTACGGGCGTACCCGCCTACGCGGCGGTCCGCTACGAGAGAGTTTATCCGGGGGTGGACCTGGTCTTCCGTCCAGGCGCCGGCGGCCGCGCGCTCGAGTACGACTTCCATGTCGCCGCCGGCTCCGACCCTGCGGCCATCTCGATGTCGTTCACCGGCGGCGGGAAGCCGTCCCTGGCTACCGATGGAGCTCTCGTACTCGGATCGGGAACAGCGGCGGAGCTCCACCAGTCGAAGCCCACCGTCTACCAGGACGTCGATGGTCGTCGCCGCCCGGTGGACGGCGCATTCGCCGTCGGTCCCGACGGGAAGGTCGGCTTCCAGCTCGGCGAGTACGACCGTACGCGCGCGCTGGTGATCGACCCGGTCATCACCTACTCCACATACCTCGCAGGAAGCGTCGGCGGTAGCTCGCGGGCGACAGCGGTGGCGACCGGCCCCTCCGGTGCCGTCTACGTCACCGGCACGACCTACGCCGCCAACTTCCCGGTCCAGAGCGCGACCCAAACAACCATCGCCGGCCGCAGCGATCGCTTCGTCACCAAGCTCAACACCAACTCGTCCGGTGGTGCCTCGCTGGTCTACTCCACCTACCTGGGCGGGACCGGCTACGACGGCCCGATCGAGTCGACCGCGTTCGGCAATCCCTCGATCGTCAACGCCTTCGATGCCAACGGTGGCGTGGCCGTCGATGCATCGGGAAATGCCTACGTCACGGGGACCACGTCGTCGGCCGACTTCCCGGTGACAGCCGGTGCGTTCGACGTCGGGTGCGGCACGGACGTGCCCGCCACCTGCAACGCAACCAACAATACGTACAGCGACGGGCAGTCGACCACCGGATCCACCACCTACGTGTCCAACGCTGCCGCCTTCGGCCCTGGGGACATCGGGCTAGGGGTCACCGGGACGAACATCCCGGCCGGCACCACGATTGCCGGCATCACCTACGGCCTGGGAGGCGACACCACGGCCGTTCTCTCCGTCGCCGCCACCGGCACGGGAACCGGTCTCACCATCACGCTGGCGAAGCGAGACCCACATCCGGATGCGTTCGTTGCGAAGCTCAACCCGGGCGGATCCGGGCTCGTGTACTCCACCTATCTGGGCGGCGGGCACGACGACCGAGCCGACGCCATCGCCCTCGGCGCGAGCGGAACCGCGTTCGTCACCGGGCACACCGGCTCGACGGTATTTCCCACCGTGGCCCCGTACGACTCGAGTTGCGGCACAGGAGCGAACTGCAACGCAGCCGTGGACACCCAAACGGCCGGATCGAGCACGTCGGGATCCACCACCTACACCGTCGATCCCGGGTCCTTCGACTTCGACGCCACCGACGTGGGCAAGTCGGTTACCGGCACGAACATCGCGGCCGGAACGACCATCGCCGGTGTCACGAACCGCCTGACGATCACCCTCTCGATCCCGGCCACGGGCACCGGTTCCGGGCTCGGCCTCAACATCCTGGCACGCACGCCCGAGCCCGACGCCTTCGTCACACAAGTCGGGGCCACAGGCACATCCCTCACCTACAGCACCTACCTCGGCGGGAGCGGAGACGACAGGGGTTCGACCGGCCTCGCCGTGGACGCCACGGGGAAGGTGTACATGGCCGGCGGCACCGCCTCGACCGACTTCCCGACCGCCGGCGCGTTCCAATCGGCCCGCAGCGGCGCCGACGACCGCTTCCTCACCAAGCTCGACCCCGCGGCCGGAGCGGGCGGCCTCGTCTACTCGACCTATCTCGGCGGCTCCAACGCCGAGACCGGAACCGGTGCGCTCGCGGTCGACGGTGCCGGCAACGCCTACCTCACGGGAAGCACCTTCTCGGGCGACTTCCCCACGAAGGCGCCGGCCGGCTTCTCACCGGTGGACACGACGCTCGACGGCCCCCAGGACGCGTTCGCCGCCAAGGTGAACACCGCCGCCACAGGGGCCTCCTCCCTCGTTTACTCCACCTATCTCGGCGGCACCGGACTCGACAGCGGTCTCGGCATCGCCATCGATGCAGCCAGTCCTCCGACGGTGACGCTCACGGGATCAACCGCCAACTTCCCCCAGGTCCGGGCCCTCCAGCTCTTCGGCGGCGGGACCAGCGACGCCTTCGCCGCCCAGCTCAACGGCACGGGTTCGACGCTGGTGTACTCGACCTACATCGGAGGCAGCGGCGACGACGCCGGGAACGCCGTCGCGCTCGACACGGCGAACAACCCGTACGTCGCCGGTACGACCGCTTCGACCAACTTCCCGACGACGGCAGGGGGCTACCAGCCTGCGTCCCAGGGCAGCACCGACAACGCGTTCATGATCAGGCTCAACCCCGCCAGCGATGCAGCCATCATCACGGCAGCGAGTCCCCGAGGGGGGCCGGACACGGGAGGTACGCCGGTAGTGATCACCGGCCAGAACCTGAACACGACGACCGCTGTCACCTTCGGGACCGCTCCCGCCATCGTCACCACCCCCTGCCAGTCCTCGCCGAGCTCGGCCGGCTGCTTCACCATCAACTCGCCCACGCAGGTGACGGCAGTCAGTCCGGCCTGTGCGGGGTGCACCACGGCTAACATCACCGTCACCACACCGCAGGGCGTTTCCGGCTCCACCAGCTTCGCCTACGGCGAGGGCCAATTCAGCCCGGTCGCCGCGCCCGGCTGCACCTCCTTCGACTTCTGCAGCTCGGTCCGCCTGAACAACGGCAAGGTCCTGGCCGAGACCACCCCGCGGGCGTTCAGCCTGTTCGACCCCGTCACGGGTGTGTGGACCGCGACCGGCGGGTGCACGAGCCCGTGCGCCGTCGCCCGCGCCAGCCTTACGCTGCTGCCCAACGGCAAGGTCCTCCGCGCCGGCGGTGAGCTCGACACCAACACGGCCACCGCCAGTGCCTACCTCTACGACCCGGCGGTTGGCACGTGGAGCCCGACGGGCAGCATGGGCGTGGCCCGGGACACGCCGACGGGCGTACTGCTCAGCACCGGCAAGGTCCTCATGACCGGTGGTTGCACGACCAACACGTGCGAGAACAACGTTCCCCCTGTCGCCACCACGGAGCTCTACAACCCGGCGACCGGGACGTGGGCACCGAGCGGCGCCATGAGTAGCGCCCGCTGGGGTCACAGCGCAACCGTCCTCGGCGGCCCGGCGTGCACCGGTCCAACGCCACCCTCATACTGCGGGTTCGTCATCGTCTCCGGAGGGATCTCGTCCACGACGAATGCAGTGGCCTCCGCCGAACGCTACGACCCGGTATCCGGTTCTTGGTCCACGGGGGGATCGATGGTCGCCGCCCGCCTGTATTACAGCGCCACCTTGCTGTCGGGCCCCGGATGCTCGCCCAACTGTGGCAAGGTACTCATCGCCGGCGGTATGCAGAGCCTGGTCACCCGGACGCCGCTCGCCAGCGCCGAGCTCTACGATCCAGCCGCCAATGGAAACAACCGGTGGGTGACGACCGCCAGCATGGCCAGCGCTCGCGTCCAGCACAGCGCAGTAGCCCTTCCGAACAGCAAGGTGCTGGTGGCCGGCAACGCGAGCGCCAACTTCTCCGTCGGTGAGCGCTACGACCCGACCGTGGGCACGTGGTCATCAGCCGGACGCCTGAGTTGGACGACCGGACGGGTGACAGGAGCGACGCTCCTGGCTCCCGGTCCCGTCTCGACGTGCGGCACCAGCTGCGGCAAGGTGCTCTTCGTGGGCCAGGACGGCTCGTCGGCAGCGAAGGCCGATCTGTACACGCCGCGGCCCACCGTGTCGGCAGTGACACCCACCTCCGGTCCAGGGCCAGGGGGCACGACGGCAACCATCACTGGCACGGGGCTGTCGTCGGTCGACGTCGTGAACGTCGGGCCCAACCGCACCGCCGCCGTCGGCCACGACGCCACCAACCCCGATACCACCCTCACCGTCACCGCCACCGGCGCTGACCCCTTCGGCGGCATCCTCGACCTCACCGCCGTAAGTACGGGAGGTGTGTCGGCCATCTCGACGGCCGATCGCTACACCTTCACCGGCTACGGCTACCTGCGGGTCACCACCACCCCGGCCGTGCCGGCCCAGATCTCCGTAGACGGGGTGGCCCGAGACTCGTGGTCGCTCAACTACCTGGCTACCCCCATCGGCAGCCACACCGTATGCTTCCTTCGGGACATCGAGGGATTTGATACCCCCGGCTGCCAGACGGTGAGCGTCACGGCCAACACCAACACCTTCGTCAACGGCACGTACACCCCGAGGGGCTTCCTCCAGGTCGGCACCAGCCCGGCCGGGCTCCAGGACGCGGTCATCTCGGTCAAGGGTCCAGCGGACGTCTCGCAGGTGCCCCGCGACAACGCCACCATGTACACCGACCTCACCCCGGGCGCGTACCAGGTGTGCTGGGGCCCGGTCGCTGATCTGGCCCCGCCCCCGTGCCAAAACGTCTCCGTGGTGGGATCGCAGACCCTCACGGTGATCGGCACCTACAGCGCAAGCCCAGGTGCCCCCGGCCCATCGGCCACCGACGGCTTCCTTCGAGTCATCACCAGCCCGGCCGTTCCTGCTCAGATCGAGGTAGACGGCGTTCCTCGCGACTCGTGGTCGCTCAACTATCTCCGGATTGGCCCCGGCAGCCACACGGTGTGCTTCAGGCGTGGCATCGAGGGCTTCGATACGCCGGGGTGCCAGACGGTGAGCGTGACGGCGGGACAGAACACGTTCGTCACCGGCACCTACGCCAACCGCGGGTACCTGCAGGTGGGCACCAATCCATGCTGCCAGCAGAACGCCGTGATCTACCTCGACGGGGTGCCCCGGGACAACAACACCTTGTACACCGACTTGAGCGTGGGCACCTACACGCTGTGCTGGGGCGTCCTGGCCGGCCGGACAGCGCCGGCATGCCAGGCCGTTACCCTCACCGCGGGGACCTTGAATACCGTCATCGGCGTCTACGGTTAGTGGGAGTGACGCCATGAGTACATCGAGCACAGGTAGACGTCTCCCGGTGGGCCTGGGACTTGCCGGCGTGGCCCTAGCAGCCCTGTTCGTGGTCGTACCCCTCACCGGCGATGCGGCCGCGCCGCCGTACAGCAAAGCCAAGATCGACTGCCCTCGCATGGCAACGGCCGGCGAGCAGGTCACGATCTCCGGAACCGGCTTCCCGGCCCTCCGGCCGGTGGCTCTCACCCTCGACGGCTCCACCACCGTCGGGTCGGCCACCACCAATGCCAGCGGCGCCTTCGTCGCCACCGCCACGCTGTCGGGATCAGTTGCTCCCGGCCACCATTTGATCACCGCCCAAGTCATTGGCGGCGGCGGTTCCGTTGTCCGTGGCGAGTGCCGGGTGAAGGTCACCGAGCCAACCGGCTGAGTCAGCCCTTCGCGATGGTATCCCGCCGGCGGCAGTAGAGATTCACCGGGGTCCAGCGCGCGGATCTCGCCAGTCGTGCCTCGCTCGGGCGATCGTCGAGCCGACGGAGCCCCCGCTCGGCGATCACAGAGATCTCGTCGAAGCCAGCGTCCCGAAGGCGGTCCAGGAAGCTGTTAGAACTGACCTCGGCGCTCGACAGCGCTTCCACGTTGAACTCGACAATGAGGCTCAGGGCCGGGTTCCTACTGATCACCTCGCCCATACCGGTCAGGGCATCGTCCTCGGCCCCCTCGATATCCATCTTCATCAGCCCTATCTCCGGCCAGCCCGATGATTCCGCCCACTTATCGAGCGACGTCATCTGCACCGGGACGCTGCCACTGGCCTGACCGTCGCGGTTATACACACTCGAGGAGCCGGAGTCGGCGCTGTCACGGTGGAGGGCAACAATGTGGTCATCGGCACCGATCGCCTTGGGAACCACGGTCACGCGGTCGTCGAAATCGTTCTCGGTGATGTTCCGCTCGAGGAGGGCCCTGTTGCGCGGATCGGGCTCGAAGCTCCACACATGGCCGCCCTCCCCCACCAGGCTGGCACCCAGCAGCGTGAAGTAGCCGATGTGCGCCCCGACGTCGACGACGGTCGTTCCGGGGGTGACCATGGCCTTGATCAGGGCCACGGTGGCCCGTTCGTACGTGCCCATGGCGATGCCTCGGACGGTGTACGACGGGATCTCCTGGTCGTAGTAAAGGGTGAAGCCGTCACTCGCCAGCGGGTGGGAGAATTGGTCCATCCGAGGAGACCGATGAGTAGCCCAGCGGTAGGCGTCCAGTAGCCTTGGCTCCAGCGGTCCGGCACGCGACAGCACCGGAATGGCCAAGCGATAGAGCATCTTGTGCGTAAGCGCGAAGGCCGTTCGACGCATCGCGACAGACTCTATCGCCGAAGTACCCTTCGGGGCGTTAGGAACCGTAGAATACGAGGCGCACGTTCCAGTTCGATGTATGCCACGCGGAGGCAGTCTTGACGAGCGTTCTTGTTCGGACTGACCCTTCTGCGCACCATGGAGAGGCCCCCCCGGGGCGGGGGTCCGGGTCATCGGCGCTATCTGAGGTGGCTCTTTGGACGGCCGCATGCCTCGTCGTGCTTGGCCTCGGGCTTTGGCAGGCGCGTTTGCGGTCACCACTCACCTGGCAGGAGGCGGACCGAGTTGATGCCGGCGCCGCCTTCAACGCGGCGTTGTCCTCGGCCCATCCCTCGCGCGTGTGGGACTGGATCACCGCCCAGCATCAACCGATTCTGGCACCGGTTCTTCACGGGCTCGCCTTCGTGTTCACGGATGACCCGGTCCGGGCGGCGTGGGTTCCCTCGGCGCTCGCCTTTGCCCTCTGTGGCCTTCTCTCGGCAGCTCTCGCTCGCCGACTCGGGGCTGGCAAGCTCGGAGCCTGGGTGGCCGCGGTCCTGGTTTGGACGACCCCACTCACCGCCCGCCTGGCCGGCGGTGCCTTCACCGAAGGGATCGGGGCCAGCCTCCTGGTAGGTCTCGTGATCCTGGTGCAACGAGCGAGGACCTCATTCGCCTCGGCCATCGGAACCGGTCTGGTACTGGCGGCTGCATGGTGGTGCAGCTACGACTACGGCGTTCTGGCCATGGCCATCCTGTTTGCCGCGACCGCCGGCGATGCTCTCGCCAGGGCGGGTCCGTTGCGCCTCGCACACAACGCCCTCGCCGCTGGGCTCGCATCGGTTGCCGTCGGGGCCCAACTGCTGGTGACGTCCAGTTCCCCGGACGCTGTCCGCTACCTGTCAGCGTTCTTCCGCCGTTCGGGAACAGTTGGAGGCGCTCACCTCTTCTACGTCCGAACCCTGTTCAAGCCGTCCGACTTCTCCCATACAGAGCTCGGCATCGCTTCGGCCGTCGGCGCCATCCTTGTCCTTGGCCTTGCCTGGACGTTGGCCAACTGGAGCCGGCGGAGAGAGTGGCACGTGCCGGCCTTGGCTGTCGGGGTGTGGCTCGTGCTCTTCACGGCCGCAGCGTCACAGGAGGCGAGATTCATAGCGGTCGTGCTTCCTGTGCTGGCATCGATGACAGGAGCGGCGATAACCGACTTGGTCCGGCACCCGGAGCAGCGAGCGCGGGGTCTCCTGATCGGAACCGTGGTCCTCGCCGGCGTGCTCCTCGTCGTACCGGATAAGAACCTGGGCGTTCGGCTGATCCCGGTGGTCGCCGCTTTGGGGCTCCTCGCCTATGGCTTGCCCCGTTCGACAGGGGGCCGGGTGTCACACGGGATGCTCGTGGGCGCCGTCGCCGCCGCGGTTGCGGTGCAGGTCGGTCCCCAACTCGCTGGGATGCGCGATCAGCTGTGGCTCGTCAAGCCCAACCCCCCGGCCAGCCAGGCGCTCGTCTTCTTAGCCACTGCCGATCGACCCGCCACCGGGCGCCCTGTCGTGCTGCTCGGCGCCAGCTCCGCCCTTAGTCCCGCTCTCCTCCAGCTGATGTGGCATCTAGAGCCCGGCGGCGCATCGACCAGTGTCGTGACTGTGGCCGATGCAGCAAGAACAAGGCGGGACGACCAACTGGTCGAGACGATCACTCGGCATCGTCCTGCCTACGTCATCACGGTGAGGACTGGTTCCGGCTCCCGCCTGAGCCCGTCCACCGACGGGGCTGGTGACGGGGTCGCCGCCAGTCAGCGCGAGTATGCCCACCTCGGGCCCATCCTGGCCCGCAGAGGTTTGCTGAAACTGTCCTCCAGCTTCTCGCTCGACTCCGACCCTGTCCGAATCGACATCTGGACGGTGGTCCCCGGCGGGGAGCCGGCACTACGAGGCGCCGAAACGGAAGCTCGCCCGTGATCAAGCTTGGCTCCGGAAATCGGCGACGTTGGATCGTCCTCGCCGCCGCGCTTGGGATCACCAACCTTCTTTGGAACGCCCAGGCGTCGGTCGCGCCGATCGCCTACCCGCCGCGATCGAACCCGACGCCCCTCCGGATCACGAGCGTCCACACCCGGCCCATCGGCGCCGGAGGAACGATCGCGGTGGACATCACGGTGCACAACATCGGGGCCGACAGTCATCAAGGCCGAGTGTGGTGGCAGCTCGCCCCGGCAAGAACCTCGGGTGGCCCATGGGAACGACGAGCCTACGAATCTCGGTTCCGCACCGTCAGTCTTGCGGGAGACCGTACCGCCAAGCTTCACTGGAACGAACGAGCCGATGTTCCGGCTGGCACCTACGAGATCCACGGTTGGGTCGACGTGGATCGTAACCGGCGCCTCTCCCCCTCCGACGGGCGCCCTGGCGTCCCACCCTCCATCGAGATCACCTCCAGCCAGCCCCTCCTGCGCCACCGACCGGCTCCTACCGATGTCGTCGTGACCGCCGTGAAGACGACCGTCGATCTGGCCGGCACGACGCAAAGCCGCGTCGCCCTGCGCAATCGCGCCGCGGACGACAGATTCGGTTGGGTGCGTTGGAGTATCACGCCCGTGGGCGGCGATGACATCGCCTACTGGTGGCGGTGGGCGGATTCGAGTGGAGAGGGTACGTACAGCGAGGTCGACATCCCTGGCGGCGAGGCCACAAGCATCAATCTCTCCGCTGGTGTTCCACACTTGCCGGGCCGATACGCCTTGCGGCTGTCCCTCGGCTTTGACCTGTCGACCGGGTTCGCGCCAGACGACGATGTCGTCGCCTTCTTCGATGTGCCATCGAAGCCCGGCGCCTCGACAGCGAGCGACGGGTGAGCGACCGCTTGCCCGTCTCCGCCAAGCGCTTCGGGCCGGACATCGCGTTCGCCCTCGTGTGCCTCGTGTTAGCTGGCCTGCGCTTTCGGATCCTGGCAGGGTCAGGGGCGCCGCCCGGGATCGACTCCGGGAACTGGATCGCCCTCGGACGCGACCTGCTGGGGGGTCACCGCCGATCCGCAACCATCACCTACCCACCGGTCGTCCCCTTGCTGATGACCGGCGCGGCCGCGCTCCTCGGTGTCGTCAATGGGGTTGCGGCCGTGAGCGCGCTCGCTTCACTGGTGGCCGGGGTAAGCGTTCACCTCGTCCTTCGTCAGCTCGGGCTGCGGTGGGAGAGCCCTGTGGTGGGAGGCCTGGTCGCCGCCAATTCATCCACCGGCGAGGCGGCTGCCTGGGGCGGCGTTCCCCAACTCATAAGCCTTGGAGTACTCGTCGTGTTCATCTGGAGCTTCGACCGGTACTTGCGCACCAAGAGTCTCAAGCAAGCCGCCATCACGGGCCTCGCTCTGGCCGCGCTCCTAGGCACGTCGCACCTGATCGCCGTCGGGGCTGTCGGCGCAGCGGCTTCGCTGCTCCTGCTGCACGTCGTGGTGCTGCGCACGAAGGTGTTCCAAGGGCCAGCTCGGAAAGTGCTACTCGGCGGATCTCTATTCGTCCTGCCCTGTCTTCCGCTCCTTCCGGTCTACGTCAAGCTGGCGGCCGGGCTCCACGCCGCCCCGGTGTCGGACACCCAACTCGTGTTGCTCGACCGCCACAACCTGGTCAGTAGCATCGACTTTCTCTTCCGCGACTTCGCCGTGTTCTGGCGACTCGCGCTCACTGCCACCCTGCTCATGCCGCTGGCGCTCTGGCACCGCAGAAGCACGGCGGCCTGGACTGTGGCCACCAGCCTCCTCCTAGGTGCGATCGGTGCCACGGTGATCACCCGCCAATCCCGCTACCTCTACCTGCTGCCGGTCGCAACGGCGGTAGGCCTCGCTGTGTGGGCGCAGGAGATCGCAGCCCATCGGCATCGCTTGGGCCTTCCCCGTGAGATCGTCGCCGGCACCCTGGGCGGCGTGCTGGCGGTGCAGCTGGTGCTTGGCATGAACTTCTTCCACCTACAGCGGGACTATTACGGCGTCCTGGACCGCAACATCACGTCCGCCGTGCGATGGCTTGGAGGCACGCCGGACACATCGTCGGTAGCCGTCACGACCGGCCAGCACGACGAGCTGCTCGGGTGGTGGGTGGAAGGGCTGAGCCAGCGGCGAACCTTCTTCGCCTCGCAGCTGGTCTGGTTGAACTTCGAGGACGAGCGGTATCGAGCCCGGAAGGCGAACGACCTGTTCGGGCCAGGCTTTCCGGGCGCCACCACCTTCCCGCTGGCCCTCCGCGATGGCATCGACTACATCCTCATCGCCAAGTCCTGGCCGGACTTCGACCGGGCAAGACTGTCGGCGTTCTGCCATGAGCATCCTGACGCGATCGTGTTCGAGAATCCCTCAGCCGTCATCCTCCGCGTCTCCTGACCGATGGCGTGGCGGTCGGTCGCTCAGGCCGGGCGCCCGACTGGGTCGCGCATACGGGCCTGCTCCAACACGGCTTCCAATGACGCACAATGCCGGTCCCACGTGAGTTCTGCTGCCGAGGAGCGGGCGCGCTCCGCCCAGTGCTCCCGGCCCAGCGCGGCGATCTGCTCCTGCGCCCGGACCAGCGTTGCTCCCAGCCCCTCGACGGTGTCGTCGAAGAGCCAGCCGTTGACTCCGTCAAGCACCAGATCCAAGTGGCCTCCTCGGTCAGCTGCCACCACGGGGGTGCCGTAGGCCAGTGCTTCGGCGACAAAGAGGCCGAAGCCCTCGTTGCCGCCCGCTGTCGCCACTGCAATGTCTGCGCACTGCAGCCCTGCTTGGAGGTCGGCCTCTTCGACGTAGCCGGGCAGCACCACCTTGACTCCGAGCTGTACTGCGAGGAGCCGGAGGGCATCCATCTGCGGGCCTGCACCGAAGATCACACACCGGAGGTCCGCGACCTGCGATGCCGCAAGGTGGCATGCGCGCACGAGGTTGGCGAAGCGGTTCTTCTCCGTCAAGCGTCCAGCCGCCACCACGACCGTGGCATCGTCGGGAAAACCCAACATCCTGCGCCCGACCAACCGGCCCTGCTCGGACCCATCGTCTTGGCGCGGGTACGGATCGATGCCCCACGGAAGAACGCTGGATGGCCTGGGTAGAAGGGACTGGACGTAGTCACGGGTCGCTGAGGACGGCACGAGCACGGCGTCGGCCCTCCTCAGCGACCAGCGGGCGACGGTGAGTTCCGTCGACCGCTGCACAACCCGCAGCACGAGGCGGTCGTAAGACATATGTGGGTTGTGCTGGACGAGCACCATCGGCCTACCCAGCCTCCGAGCCCACCAGGTGGCAGCGAGCGTGGCCGGATAGACCTGCCCGTGGCAGATCACCACGTCCGCGGCGCCGACGAGGCGTCGGGCATGGTCAGCCAGCACGGGTGAAAGCAGCGGCCACGGGACACCAAAACGCTCCAGGCCGTTCCACGCCCGGATCATGGTGACGGTCACCCTGTCCGGGGAGGTGACCGTCTTCGTCCTCCCGTCCGGCTGCCCCGCCGCACTGGTGAGCACGTCGACCTGGTGCCCTCTGCCCGCCAGCAATTGGGCCTGGCGGAGCGCCACTCGCTCGATCCCGCCCATGTGCGGCCACCAGTAATGGGTCGTCATCAGCACCTTCATGCCCCGGTCACCAGCGCGCCGGGAACGGTGAGGATGAAGACTTCGTCGTTCTCGAATGCGACGATGTCCTGGTGGCCGGAAAAGAAGGCGTCGGCTCGCTCCAGCACGAAGCCGTCCGACGCCTTGGCGACGAACAGGTAGTCCGCTCCGGCTCGCCGGGCCCGATCCAGGGCCGTGTCATCGGGAAAGTCCGACTCGAAGATGCCGTTGACGGCACGGGCACGGGCCCGCTCATCGGCCAGGTACAGCCACTGCAGAGGCGACCCGGACAGGGCCCGGCGATGTCCGAGGCCCTCCACCCACCACCCGAGGGGAGCGTCCTCGAGCGCAGCCACGGCCACGGTGGCCTTCTCGGGCGTCTGCGCACGAAGCCAGTCGATCCCGTCAACAACGCCGGGACTCAGAATGTTGTAGTAGTCACGTTGATCGGCGAACAGATGGAACCCGCTCACCGAAGACACGGCGAGTCCGGCTGTCAAGACGACCGCTACCAAGCGATAGCCCTTCTGAGCGGAGGTCGAAGGCACTCGCCGGATGGCGTCCAGCCAGAAGCCGCCGGTGAGCACCGCGATCGGTGGGAGCAGGTACAGGCACCGGGGCTCGCCCGTGGTCGCCAGCATCAGGCTCATCGCCGCCAACAGGCTGGTTGGGATCGTCCAGAGCGACTGCCGTCGTACCGCGCCGGCTACGAAGGGAGTGAGGAAGGCGAACACGATCAGCGGCCGCCACAGGATGCGAACATCCCGGTAGGCGAAGTCGATGTTGGCGGCCAGACTCCCGATGGTCACCCGTAGAGCCGATGGCCGGCTCTGGAAGCCGCCCCGCATGGCATGGCCGAGCGCTGCGTAGAGAGGAACGAACGGGAGGCAGGGAAGAGCGACTGCCCCGAGCCGCCACGACCTCCAGCCCGCGCTCGACTCTCCGTCTCGGCGGGACAGCACCCAGTGGAGAGCCACGAGGATCCCCGAGGCCAACGCGACGATGGTCCCGACGAAGTGCGACGTGGCCAGCACGAGCGCCAATGCCAAGCCGCATGTGAGCGCACCGCGCCGTGTGGGTGCACGGAGGTGGTGATCGAGCGCGTGGAGCGCCAAAATTGCGAAGCCCGTGGCGGCCAGTTGCGGGTAGCCGCCCCAGGCAGTCGCCTCGCCCGTGGCCGCCAGCGGGACCAGCAAGGCAGCCAGCACCACGGCCGAGAAGCCGAGCCTGATGGGTCTCAAGACCACGTAGGCGCCCACCGCCGGCAGGATCGAACTCACGGACGCGACGAGGGCGATGCCGCGAACGGCGCCAAGAAGGTTCACGGCAGCGGTAACCACGAGGGGTATCACGGGTGGGTACACGATCGACGAGGAGCGGACCGGGTGCCCGATCAGTGAAAGCCCCAGGCTCAACCAGTTGCCACCATCGATGCCCGACGGTGCGCCAGGAGCGGTGAGGAGGAGGTACCGAACCGACACGGCAACGAGACAGACGACGACGAACAGCGCATCGGGGCCAGCCGCCGGCTGCGCCCGAACCGACTCAACCGGGATCTCTCTCACCGACTCGACCGTCTTGGCGACCATAGCTCCGGTCACGCGAGTCGCCGCATCGGCATGACGTTCGCAGGCTTGCCTGTGGGCGCTAACCTCTCAGCGCATTCGAACGCGAACCCGGCAGGAGGCGGTGCTATCACCGGCCGACGTCGTGGCGCTGATCGTGTGTGTGCCCTCGCCGGCAACCGAGGGCACCCTTGGCCGCACATGGAATGTGCCGTTCCGTTTCGTTGTGGTTCCCGTCAGACGAACCTGGTCGAAACTGACAGTGACCCCAACTCTCGTCGGAAAGTTGGAGCCACCGACCGATACTCGTGCACCAGCCCGAACACTCCGTGAGCACTGGAGGCGGGCGGCCCCATATGGAGCCGAGGCCCCCTCGGTGGCGAAGGGAACGACGAGCGACACGCTGAGAATGGTCACTGAGCCGACCACCACCAGCAATTGCCGGCCAGAGCACCTGCCGAATCTCGTCAAAACCGTAGCCATGGCCCGCGTTCTCCCCAGCGCACGATCTCCGACCCATTTTCGCGCCTGAACATGGAGCCTACTCCTGCGGGCCGGCTTGAGGGAACCACCTATTTGCGCGCTGCCCCTAGACGCGGCGCCCTCGATCCCGTAATTTGTCTGTCGGTACGACAAAAGGGGGACGTGTGAGCCAGGCGGCAGTCCGAACAGACGACCGAACCTCAGCCGTAGACGTAACGATTGTCCTGCCGTGCCTGAACGAAATCGAATCGGTTGGGAGATGTGTGGAGCTGGGTTTGCTCGCTCTCGCCAACTCTGGGCTGTCGGGCGAGGTGCTCGTCGTCGACAACGGAAGTACCGACGGCTCGGCCCAGGAGGCAGCCGATTACGGTGCCAGAGTCGTCGATGAGCCTTTCCCGGGCTACGGCAGCGCGCTGCGCACCGGCATCTCGGCTGCGTTCGGCAGCATCGTGGTCATGGCTGATGCCGATCTCACCTATCCACTTGAGCGGATTGGCGACCTTGTGCAGCCGGTACTCGCCGGCGAGGCCGACATGGTCGTAGGAGAGCGCCTCGGGCTCGCAGACCGCGGGTCGATGCCGTTTCTCCACCGGTACGTCGGCACGCCGGTTCTGACGTTCCTCGTTGCGAGGGCATGCGGCGGTATGAAGATCCGGGACAGCCAATCGGGATTCCGCGCTTTCCGCCGGGATGCAATTTTGGACCTCGGTCTCGAATCCACTGGCATGGAGTTCGCCTCCGAGATGCTGATTCAGGGCGCCCGTCAAGGCCTGCGCCTCACCAGCCTTCCAGCTGGCTATCGGCCCAGGGTCGGCACGTCAAAGCTGAACACCTTCTCCGACGGCTGGCGACATCTCCGGCTGATCCTGTGGCACGCCCCGCACTTGGCGCTGGTGTGGCCGGGAGCGGCCCTGGCCGCATTCGGGGCCGTACTGGCTTGCCTCGGACTGGTGGCTCCGGAGGGCATTCTGGTGGGCTCTCTCCGCTGGCAGCCGGTCTTCTTCAGCTCCATCACGTTGGTGCTTGGTGTCCAGGGGATGCTCGCAGGCATGGTTCTCGCCAACCGATCGTCACTGGTAAGACCCCGGGTTCGGCGCCACTACGCCTTCATCGATCGAGACCGGTTCCGCCGGCTCTGCCCTATCGCCGGCTTGTGGGTGCTAGCCGCCGGTCTCGCCGTTGACGGCCTGTTGTTGCTGAACGGCGCAACGGGCCGGGATCCCATTCGACAGGGGCTGGCTTTGGCCGGGCTGGCCCAGAGCCTCATCATCTGCGGAACCTCGATCGCCACGTTCGGGCTTCTCTTCGGCCGTCTTGTGCGCCCACCCGTCGGGGCGGCGTTGATCGAGCTGCCGCACGACGTCAGCCACACTGGCGTCGGTGTGCGCCACCCAGCAGGCTGATGGTGCCGGGGCGAATCCAAGGGGTTTCGTTCGGGCCGTGGGCGAGTACGAAGCGTGGCCAGCGGACGATGCGATACCTGACAGTGTCCGTCCTCTCCGTGGTCGTGGGGCAGGTCGCCTTGGCCTGCGCCTTTGCACTCTTCGGCTGGACTGCCCGCTGGTCCAACCTCTTCGGCTTCGTTCTTGCAGCCATTCCGTCCTACTACCTCAACCGAGCCTGGGCGTGGGGCAAGACTGGTCGGTCCAACCTGGCCCGGGAGGTGCTGCCGTTCTGGGTGATCGCTTTCGTCGGCCTTGTTTTCTCCACGGCCGCCGTCGGGTTCGTAGCCGATCACACCACCTCGATGTCCCCGGTTCACTCCCTCGAGCGCACTGGACTCATTCTGGCAGCAGCGCTCGCCGCTGGTGCCGTCACCTGGGTCGCCAAATTCGTCGTATTCGACAAGTACCTCTTCGGATCGACGGACTAGTCGTGGTTCTATTTCATTTGTGTTGACGCATTAGCAAATTGCGAATAGGGTCTGGAGCACACGCTCGTGCCCTTGCGGCGCTTGACCACGACGACGGAGGTTCGCACAATGAGCAAGCTCGGAAACATTGCGAAGACGAGGACCTCGATCCTGGTCGCAGCAGCAGCAGTGGTGCTGGGTTTTGTCGCAACCATCCCCCTCGTTGGCTCGGCCGCGCCGATGCCGTATTCGAGGGCCAAGATCACCTGCCCGAGGACCGCGGCGCGTGGGTCCACCATCACGATCACTGGCACGGGTCTGCCCGGCAGCTCGCCAGCAACCTTCACGTTCTCGCCCAGCACCGTAGGGTCCGTCGCACCGACCACGACCTCATCGACGGGGACCTTGAGCACCATCGGCGTGATCTCGTCATCCGCGCCGACAGGCTCCTCCACGCTGTCGGTATCGGTAAAGCGTCCGGGCGACCCGGAGGTCGTCAGGAGCTGCACCATAAAAATCACTCCTTAGCTTGGTTCGACAGCTCCTCGGCCGGCCGCAAGTGGCACCCTCAACCGAACCGGTTACGAAGAGGGAGGCTCGATATTGCAGAACGCGTCGCCGGCGCGGCGGACACCGCGAGCAGGCGAGCCGCGGTCGACGAAGAGTTGTGCCTACTCGCTACTGAGGCGCCTGCAGTACCGCTGCTGTTCCCATTGGCGCCTATGCCTATCGGACATCGGCCTTCGCCGGCTGGGTCTTCGTGAAGAGCACCGGAATCCTCGACAAGCGCTCCTTCGTGTCAACCGTCACGTAATTCCCTGACGCTGCCGTCACCGAATTCCCTCGCCCGGCGTGAAGCCGATGTCTACTCGATGGCGTCTCCTTCCTGTCGGGAGCGGGGGTGGAGAAGCGTTCGGAGCTCGCCGGACAAGGCGGTGGCGCTGAAGCGCCCGAGATCCCGGCCGACGATCACGCTGTGAGGCCCGCGGCGAAGCGTGACCAGCCAGCAGCGGCCGGGCCGATCGCCGTCGTGGTCCTCCTGGTCGAGTTCGACGCTGATCTGGTTGCGGTCGGGTCGGCCGATGCGTGATGGGCGACACGTCGGCGAGCAGTAGATCGGTGGCCGGCCGACCCGCCCAGGGTGGCGTTCAACGGCGTTGTCGCAACCGGCTGCAGCGCAGCGCGGCCCGCTCACGTCGTCGGTCCCCGCCTCCCGGTGGGCCAGCTGGGAGCCCCAGAGGCGAAGGTGCGGGGCCCGAGGCTTTCCCTCGATCGGCGGGCACTCGCGATTCGCCTCTCGCGTGCAGCGTTCTCAGCCGATGGGAGAAGATCAGGGGTTGGCACTCTGTGGGGCGACGAGCGGCATCGAAGTGTTGAACTCCGTGTAGGTACGGTCCATGAGGTGGCCGTCGGCCCTCATCTGCTCGCGGTGCACCAACCCGTCGTGAACGCCCACCCACAAACGGATCC
>JAHFUS010000075.1 GCA_023264975.1 Actinomycetes bacterium
ACTGATCGCCGCTCTCGTTGGCGGGCCGGGTCATGTGACCTAGTCAACTTTGGGGGTGGTGGCAAGGACCCCTGCTCTCTATTTTCTTTCACTAGGCCGGGTCTATTCCGGCGGCGCGCGGCCGACAGCTTCGACTGCCGCTTCCCCGACGGCCCGGCCAGCTCCACGGTCAGGGTCAGCGCCACCGACGGCGATCCCGCCCCGGGCAACTCGGGCTCCGACCAGGTGGTCGTGGCCATCGCCAACGTGGCCCCGACCGGTGATGCCCGCGGTCCGTACTCAGGTCCGTGGGGGTCGCCCGGAATCACGTTCGCCGGGAGCGCCGGCGATCCGGCGGGGACAAACGACACCCTTACCTACGAATGGGACTTCGACTACCCGACGGGCGGGAGTTTCGTGGCGGACCAGTCCGGCGTGAATCTCAGGAGTCCGACCTACCAATACTCCGCTCCAGGTACTTACACAGTCGCGTTGCGGGTGAGGGACGAGGACGGGGGCGTGGACACCCTCCGGGCGGCGACGGTGACCATCGGGAAGCGAACCCCCGCCCTCACCTACACGGGCGACGACACGGAGCAGTACAGCGACATCCAGGCGCTTTCCGCCGAACTGAAGGACGGGTCGACGCCCATCAGCGGGGCAGTGATCACGTTCACAATCGCCGGCCAGATGGCCACGGCGACGACGGGCGTGGCGGGGGTGGCCAGCACGTCGCTCAGGATCGACCAGGCACCCGGGTCGCCGAGTGCCACAACAAGCTTTGCCGGCAACGCCATCTACGTGCCGGCGTCCGACAGCGACGCGTTCACCGTCACTCAAGAAGACGCTCGAGCTACGTACACGGGCCCGCAGTTCGTCTCGACGGCATCGACCACGACCTCCTCGGCCACTGTCGCCCTTCGAACCACCATTCAGGACATCTCCGCTCTCACCAGCGACCCGAGCTATGACCCGAACCCCGGTGACATCACCAAGGCGACGGTGCGGTTTGTCGACAGGACACCAAACGCCACGTTGTGTACGGCGACATCAATTGTCCCGATCACGGCGGGCGATCTAAAGACGGGGAGCGCCACATGCAATTGGACAGCGAGCTTCAGCGGCGACAGCATGCAGTTCAGCGTCGGGATAATCGTCGGGGGCCACTACACGAGGAACGCCTCGGCCGACAACACCGTGGTCACCGTTTCGAAGCCGCTCAATGGGTTCGTCACAGGCGGCGGATTCCTGGTCAACCAGCGGTCGGCGGGCCTCTGGGCCGGCGAAAAGGACCAGAAGACCAACTTCGGCTTCGCAGTGAAAAACAATAAGTCCAACACAAACCTCCAGGGCAACGTCAACACGATTGTCCGGAACGGCGGGCGCGTGTATCAGATCAAGAGCAACACCCTGACGTCGCTGTCGTCCAGCACGACCACGGGTAAGGCCACCTTTACCGGGGGCGCCAACATCCAAGACATCACCAACTCGTCCTCGCCGGTCTCACTCGCCGGCGGGGCGTCGCTCCAGATGGTAATGACCGACAAGGGCGAGCCCGGGTCAGCCGACTCCATCTCCTTCACCGTTTGGGACAAGGATGGAAGGCTGCTGTTCTCCAGCAATTGGGACGGGGTCCAATCGGTCGAGCAGGTTCTCGGCGGCGGCAACATCCAGGTGCGGTAGGCGGCTCACCGAATAGCCAACAAGAGGGCAGGGCGCTGGTGCCGTCCGGCCCTCTTCGTTCTGACCCCGACCCTAATCAGGTCTCCGGAGCCCAGGACGGGCGGCGATGCGCACCAACTGAACCAGCTGGCCTCGAGGCCCCAAAGCAGACACGCTCACTGAACGACGGTGTGATGGCCGGCGAGGCGGAGCACCCGCCGTGTGTTCGAGCAAGGAACCTGCCGCACTGAGCAGATCCTCGTCCACGTCAGCGAGGTCGATCTGGCCGAGCAGGCGGTCGAGGGAGCGTTTGGCGGAACCGGAGGTGCCCAGGGAGATCCGGCCGGCGCGCTGCGCCTGGGCGAGTGCGGCACGAGCCCCGACCACTACCGGGCGCACGGCGACGAGGCGGTCGGCCTGATCCCAAATGTCTCCCGCCACCTCAGATCCGAACGGAGCAGGTGACGGCCGCCGCCGGCAACTCCTGGCCGAAGCCACGTCCAGGGTCATCGCTCATGGTCGCGCGCTCGTCTGGCGTCATCGGATCGAACTCGGCGCTGGTCGCCGCGGCCGAGCCCCGGTGACGCGCCCTCAGCGCCCCTCAGGCGTGCGCCAGCATCGGCATCGCCTCGAGCCGGGTGATCGTAACGGGTGCACCTTCGGGAGGCATCGGGGCATTCTCCATCGCGGCGCGAGCCGCCTGTTCGCTCTCGTACACGGAGACGGAAAGGCCCTTCCCGCTCTCGGGCGTGCCCATCCAATACCCGGCGACAAAGCCCGGCGCGGCCTTTACGGACGGCACGACCTGCCCGTGGAGCAGCGCGAGAGCCTCCTCGACCCGGTCGGTGTCGACGTCAACTTCGACGACCAGTGCATACATGACTTCTCCCTCCCTTGTGAGCCGGCCTCCATGGTCTCACGGGCGACGCAGCCTGGGAATGGCCCCGCCGGGGGTATCGGGCACTTCATGCCGAGGTGGACGTCGCCTGTCTGTTGCGACCGGGACGGCCGGGTGCGCCGACGCCGGGTACCTTGCTGGAGTGAGCTCGCGGTCGCCCGCGGGGCGCCGGTCGAGCGGTTCGCAGGTGGTCTTCGCCCTTTGTCGCCCTCGGTGCGTGGATTGCCCTCCTAGCCGGTTTCGATGGCGAGGGAGCGGGCATCGCCGTGTTCGTGGCGGCGTGGACGATGATGGTGGTGGCGATGCTCTGCTGCTGCCGTCGGCGGCGCCGTTCATGCTGCTCTATAGGCGGGGGACTACCCCGTTGGCAACGGCTGAGCTCGCCCGTCCCGCCCCTCCAGGCGAGGCTCCGCTCCGTCCTGGCCGCCGAGGGCGCATGGTCGGCGGCAGACCAGACCCGGTCCCATCCGTGGATCTACTTCTGCCGGGCGTGGTGTATGCCGAACACGGCGCCAGCACGGCGGCCTCAAACGCCTCCAGCACCGTGCTCGACCCGTACGAGGACGGCCCGCCCTGACCGCTCTAACAGCCCATCGGTTCACTCCTGTTCGGGGCCGTCGAACGCCTTCTCTTCGACATCGACCGCGTGCCCCGATTACGCCGGCTCGCCAGTGCGCTAGGCGGATCAGACCACTGGACTGACGGGCGCCGGAGGCGCGGTGACGCCGGCCCGGGTGCCGAGCAGTGATACGGCGGTGGTGATGGCCTGCGATGCGGGCGCGCTGCTCGTCGCCAGTAGGGCCTCCATGTCGGCAGGGTCGGCCACGTACCTCGGACGGGTGCCGGGCTTCGGGCGGAAGAGGCGGCCGTAGTCGGCGTTGGTGAGCGTGATCGTGGTGCCCACGACCGGGTGGAGCCGCATACCCACATGCCGGCGCCACCGCCGCCACCGGCGGCTGCCGCTGTAGAAGTTCCGGTAGGCCCGCCAAAGGCCATTCTGCAACTGCTCCCTCGACATGCGGGCCGGTGTGAACACGGCGTGGTAGAGGTCGTACTCGCCCCAGTCGTAGCTGACGATGCGGCCGTCGCCCGCCATTCGGGCGAACGTCTGGGTGCCGGGCAACGGCGTGAGGATCGAGAAGTGGGCGGCGTCGACGCCGATGCGGTCGACGAAGTCCACCGTCTCGTCGAACACTCCCGGCTCGTCGTGGTCGAAGCCGAAGATGAAGCCGCCCTCCACCAGGATCTTGTGGTCGTGCAGGCGCTGGAGCGCTTCCCCGTAGAGGTGGGGCCGGTTCTTCTTGTTGCACTCCACGAGGGTCTCCCGGGAGATGCTCTCGAAACCGGTGAACAGCACACTGCAGCCGGCCCGGGCCACCAGCTTGACGAGGGCGGGATCGCCCGCCAGCCCGATGGAGGCCTGCGCGGCCCACGACATCTTCACGCCCGAACGCACGATGGCCTCGCACAGGGCGGCGGTGAAGTCGAGGTCGGCGGCCAGGTCGTCGTCGAGGAACGACACGTGGAAGAACGGCCCGAACTTCTGGCCCCGGCGCCGGAGCACCCGGAGCTCCTCCACCACCTCGTCGGGGTCGCGATGACGCGACCCCCTGCCGTTGATCCGGATCACCGAGCAGAAGTCGCAGTTGAACCGGCAGCCACGCGTCGTCTGCAGCGTGTTGCGGGGCAGGTAGCGGAAGGTGGGCGCGGCCTCGAGAAGGTCGGTCCATTCCTCGACGCGCGGCACCACCGACATCTGGTCCCAGCTGCCCTGGTAAACGCCGCCCATCCGTCCGCCTGCGGCGTCGGCCAGGACCCGCGCGAATACCGACTCCGCCTCGCCGGTCACGACCGCGTCGGCGTGGCGAAGCGCCTCGCCGGGCAACATCGACGGGTGCACGCCGCCCATCACCACCGGCACGCCGCGGCGGCGGTAACCGTCGGCCAGTTCGTACGCCTGGGGCGCCAGCATGGTCCACACGCTGATACCCACCAGATCGGGTGCCTCGGCGGGCAGCGACTCGCCGTTCAGGTCCACGAACCGGACGGCCCAACCCTCCCGGCGGGCTAGCGCGGCCAGCACCAGCAACGCCATCGGCGGCATGCGGTGACCGAAGGTGCGGTGGATGCCGAGCCCCGCCCACGGGGGCATCACCAGGTGCAGGACCGGTGCGTTCCCGCCCGCCAACGGAAGGCCGTGCGGCCGCGTCACGGACCTGACAGTAGCCGTCAGGCCGCCGGGGAGGAAGGCTCGGAATCTCTCGGCGACCACTTCAGGGTACTGGAGCGACCCTGGCGTGGTGAACAGCTGGCCCGTCTCCAGCCAGGTCTTCAGACCTGACAGGATCATGGGCCAGCCGCCCTACAGCTCGTCGTCGGCGCCATCGCGCAACCGGTCGTGGGCGACGGTGAGACGGCAGGGAGTAGCCCACCGGCTCGATGTCCCGGGTGACCCTCGATGTGCCCTCGCCCCTCACGCGTCGCTCCACAGGGCCCGCATGGTCTGCACGAGGCGGCGGGGTGGGTCGATCTCGAGGGCGCGCAGCGTCCGGCCGACGTGGCGAAAGAGCTCGTCGAGCAGGCTGCGCCCGGTGGGGTCGGCCAGCGCCCTGAACACCTCGTCCACGCGGCCTTATCAGGTGACTGTATGGTCACCTATCACGCCCGGGCGACCGGACCTGCTCCGCGTCGGCGCTCGGCTCGGCGTAACTTTCATTGGACTGCCGGGCATAGATTGCTCCGGCATGGCCTGCGCTGGTAGCGATTGCGGATCCCGCCCGGCGGACGGCGACGTAGAGCACACGATGAGGCAGCAGACAGCCCGCTACGCAGGCCTTGTCGCCGTGGCCCTGCTGTGGTCAACCCTCGGAATCGCTTCTGTCGGGAGTGGGTTCCCGCTTACCGGCCCCCGCCCGCTGAGCTGGCTGGCGGCGGGCTCGTCGGTCGCCGTGCTCTACGTCGTCGGTCTGGCCGGCGGTGCCGTGCTACTTCTGGCCTTTCACCGCCACGTCAAGACGCATTTCGCCACCGGGCGAGGCTTCAGCATCGCCATGCTGGCCGGACTGGCCGGCCAGGCGATCGCCGCCGTGGTGCCGATCCACGTCGACGGCTTGGCGCACGCCGTCCACACCGCTGCCGCCCTCACGCTCGGAGCATCCCTGCCGGCGCTGATGTGGCGCTTTGCCGTCAAGCAGCCGAAGGGTGCATGGCGGCGACGCTGCCTCGGTCTGGCATGGCTGGAGACAGCGGCGTGCGCGGTGGGCGTCGTGCTGTCACGCCGGTCCGTCGCACCGTTGGCTGAGATCCTGCCCGCCGCCTGCTTCCACATCTGGATCGCGGCGGTCACGTTCGCACCGGGTGGGGCGGGGCTGCTCGAAGGGCAGCCTGCGGCGCATGGGGATGCCCGCACCGAGCCCACCGGGCATGGCGCACTGTCGGCCCTCGTCCACGATGATCCGCGCCGACGACCCAGCGGACGGGCGGGAACACCAGAAACCCCATTGCTGTTACTGCTTGCGGTCGCAACTACTTGGAGGATCCCCCGATGCCCGCCGTCACCGCCGACACGCTGACCCTTCCCAGGATCGACCTCCCGTCGCCGGGAGCCGTCGACCGGTCCGTCCGGTCGGTGACACGGCGCCCGTCGGCTTCGAGGGCGAGGGCTTCCCCGTTCGCCGCGCCTTTGCCGGCGTCGACAGACACGACCTCGACCCGTTCATCCACATGGACCAGATGGGCGAGGTGGACTACGCGCCAGGCGAGCCGCGCGGCACCGATTGGCATCCGCACCGCGGATTCGAGACCGTCACCTACATGATCGACGGCACGTTCCAGCACCAGGACTCCCACGGCGGTGGCGGCCTGATCCAGGACGGCGCCACCCAGTGGATGACGGCCGGCGGCGGCATCCTCCACATCGAGACGCCCCCCGAGGAGCTGGTGATGCGCGGCGGCCTCTTCCACGGCGTGCAGCTCTGGGTGAACCTGCCGGCCAAGGACAAGATGGTGGCACCCCGCTACCAGAGCATCGAGGGCGACAAGGTCAGCCTCCTCTCCTCCCCCGACGGTGGCGCGCTGCTGCGCCTCATAGCGGGCGACGTGGCCGGCCACCGGGGCCCCGGGGCCACCTACACGCCGATCACCGTGGCCCACGCCACCATCGCCCCCGGCGCCCGGCTGGTGGTGCCGTGGCGGCCCGACTTCAATGCGCTTGCCTACGTGCTGGCCGGCTCGGGAACAGCGGGCAGCGAGGCCCGGCCGGTGCAGAAGGGGCAGCTCACGGTCCTCGGCCCCGGCGACACCGTGACGATGTCCGGGGGTACTACGCAACCGCTCGAGGTGCTCCTCCTCGGTGGCCTTCCGATCCGGGAGCCCATCGCCACCTACGGACCGTTCGTGATGAACAACCGGACGCAGCTCATGCAGGCGATGGAGGACTTCCAGGCCGGGCGGCTCGGCACCATCCCGGCCAACGGTCTGCGCCCCTACCGCCCGTAGGCGCAGGCCGGGTACTCCGGTCAGCGGATCGGCACCAGGCCGGCCCTGACCGGTCGGCGACAGGGACTCAATCCGGCGGCTCCGACGCGGCCGAGGCCGGGAACCGGTCCACCCGGCGGAGGTCCGGGAACAGGAACCACCATCCGCCGGCCACGGCGAGCGTCGCCACGCCTCCGAGAATGATCGCGCCGGACGGGCCGAGGACCTGGCCGGCCACGCCCGACTCGAAGGCACCTAGCTCGTTGCTGCCGCCGATGAAGATGTTCTCCACCGCCAGGACGCGCCCCCGCTTGGCCTCGGGCGTCACCAAAGGGACCAGAGTGGCCCGGATGAACACGCTCACGGCGTCGGCGGCGGAAAGCAGGGCCACGGCCGCCACGGCGACGGGGTAGCTACGAGTGACGCCGAGCACGATCGTGAAGACGCCGAAGGCGGCGACCACGATCAGCAGCACAGGGCCGACCCGCCGGCGAAGGGGGCGGCGCGCAAGCACGAGGGTCATGGCGCCGGCCCCGATACCGCCTGCTGCCCGCAGCCACCCGAGGCCGGCGGCATCGACCCCCAACCGGTCGGTGGCGATGGCGGGCAGGAGCGCCCAGGCGCCGCCGAACAGCACGGCGAAGAGGTCGAGGGAGAGTGCGCCGAGCAGGACGGGCACCCGGCGGATGAACCAGAAGCCCTCCACCGCGTCGCGCAAGCCGGCCCGTACCGGGCGTACCTCTTCCGGTGCCCCGACGACGGGCTTGGCGCCGGCGGCGAGCCCGTCGGCGGGTGACGTCGGCGGCACTGTCGCCGCCGCCGACAGCCGGCGGTCACCCACCGATCGCAGCGGCCTCACGAAGGCGAGCGCAGCGGCCCCCGCCAGAAGAAGGGCGGCCGACGCCGCGTACGGGAGGCGCACGTCGACGGTGTAGAGCAGGCCGCCGAGGACGGGGCCGGCGATCAGGGCCGACTGCCACGCGAACGAGAAGCGGGCCACCAGCCACGGCAGTCGATCGGCCGGCACGATGTCGCTGAGCAGGGCCCGAGACGCCGGCGCGGCAAAGGCCCGCGCGATGCCGAACCCGAAGACAAGGGCGAAGATCGGCCCCACCGCCGTCGGCCGGCTGCCGGCGTAGAGCAGCAGGCCGGCCGCTGCCACCACCTCGGCCACCAGGGCGGCCGCCGCAACCAGCCGGCGTTCATGGCGGTCCGCGACCGCGCCCGTCAGCAGCACCAGCAGGGCGGCAGGGGCGAACTCGGCCAGCCCCAGCAATCCCAGGTCGAGCTCGCGCCCGGTGAGATCGTAGACCTGCTTGCCCAGCGACGTCACCTGTGCGGCGCTGGCCGCCATCGCGCAGAACACGCTCACCAGAAAGGCGACAACGGTGCGGTCGACCTTGGCCGGCGCCGGCGCGCCCGAGCCGGGGTCGGTTCCGGCGCGCGTCACGGCGCAGTCACGCTACCGCTCAGGGCATACGTAGCCGGCGGGATTTCCCCGGCCGGCATGGCACAGATGGCGTTCGTCTCGGGTAGGGCTCATTGCACGTCGTGGGTCCCGGCGCACCTCGGCCCCCGGCTCGTTACTTCTGCTCGAAGCGCTCCCGCCGCACCGTGGCCTTCTTGCCCTTGATGGTGGACGCCCGCAGGGCCGTCACGACCTCGTCGGCCGCCGTCTCCGGCACCTCCACCAACGAGAACCGGTCGGCGATCTCGATGGCCCCGATGTCGCGACCGCTCAAGCTCGTCTCGTTGGCTATCGCGCCCACCAGATCCTGCGGCCGCACCCCGGCGGCCCGGCCCGCGCCGACGAACAGCCGGGTCGTCCTGCCCCCGGACGCAGCCCGGGAGCGGCCGCCTCCCCCGCCCGCCGCGCCGCTGCCACCAAAGCGCCTGGGAGCACCGGCCCCCGAGGGGCGGGAGGTCTCGCTCGGTGGGTACACCCTGGGCTCGGGGATGTCCTCCTCGTCCGCCGCTGCGCCCGACGCCTCGTGGGCCAGCTTCACCGCAGCCAGCGCCACCTCCAGCACGTCGAACTCGTCGGCCAATGGCTCCACCACGACCCGGAAGCGCTCAAGGTCGTCCTCGAGCAGGCTCTCCCGCAGAGCGGCACGGGTCAGCTCCAGCCGGCGGGCGTGCAGGTCGGCCACCGTGGGCAGCTTCTCCACGGCGATGCGCTGCTTTGTCGCCCGCTCGATGGCCTTGAGCATCCGATGTTCCTTGGGCTCGACCAGCGTGATGGCAACGCCCTCCCGACCGGCGCGACCCACCCGGCCGATGCGGTGCACATAGGTATCGGGCGCCGACGGCATGTCGTAGTTCACAACGTGGGAGAGATGGTCGATGTCGAGCCCGCGGGCGGCGACGTCGGTCGCCACCAGGAGGTCGGCCGTCCCCGCCCGGAGACGTCCCATCACCCGGTCCCGCTGGCCCTGGTCCATGCCGCCGTGCAAAGCCTCGGCCCGGTACCCCCGGCCGTTCAGGGACTCCGCCAGCTGGTCCACCTCGTCGCGCGTGCGGCAGAACACCAGGGCGGCGGTGGGCGATTCCACATCGAGCACGCGGCCGAGCGCCACCGCCTTGTGGGCCCGCGCCACCACGTACGCGCTCTGTCGCACGAGCGCCGACTCACCGGGCGCGGTGGCCGAACTCCCGAGCTGTATCTGGACAGGGTTCCGCAGGTGGCGGCGGGCGATGGCGTTGATGCGGGGCGGCAGGGTGGCCGAGAACAGCACCGTCTGGTGACCATCGGGGAGCCCGCCCATGATCGCCTCCAGATCGTCGGCGAAGCCCATGTCGAGCATCTCGTCGGCCTCGTCGAGTACAGCGATCTCCAGGGCGCCCAGGCGCAACGTGCCGCGGGCGATGTGGTCGACGGCGCGGCCCGGTGTGGCCACCACCACGTCGACGCCCCGCTCCAGGACCTGCAACTGGCGGCCGATTGGCTGACCGCCGTAGATGGGGACGATGCGGGCGCCCAGGTCACGCCCGTAGCGGTGCAGGGCCTCCGAGACCTGGACGGCCAGCTCTCGGGTCGGCACCAGGACGAGAGCCATGGGCTCGGGGCGGGCCTCGCGCCGGGCCATGCGCTCGAGCACGGGCAGTGCAAAAGCAGCGGTCTTGCCCGTGCCTGTGGCCGCCTGCCCGAGCAGGTCGCGCCCGGCGATCATGGGCGGGATCGCCTCCCGCTGGATGGGTGTGGCCTCCTCGTACCCGAGGCGGGCCAGCGCCTGGAGCAACTCGGGGCGCAACGCCAGGTCGGCGAACGTCGTGACGTCGTCCGTGGGCTGTGCCGTCATCTTCGATCCTCGTCCGAGCCGGCGGGTCGTCGGTTCTGCCGGCCCCGTCGATCGACCGGAGCGGCCTCCCCGTGCCGGGTGGCCCCCACAGGGTCGCCTGCCGCGCCCGCAACGCGCCAACCTGGTTCATCCCGAGCAGGCCCGGACCTTCACAACTGCGGTGTGCGTCGGGCGTGTCGCCTACAGTGCCCGCTTCGGCGCGGAGGAGGTCGATGCGGGCGCTCGTCGGAATAGAGACGGCACTACTCATCCTGCTGTCCGTGCTCGTCGCCGGGCTGCTCCGGAGCCACGCCGAGATCCTGCGCAAGCTGCACCGGCTCGGCCTGGGCGACGACGACCAGACCGCAGTCCCGGTCCGCGTGACCACGCGCACGGCCGCCGGCACCCAGGCGTTCGACGTGGCCGGGGTCACGCCGGACGGCGATGCCGTGCACATCGGGGTGGGCGGGCGCCAGGCGACGCTGTTCGCCTTCTTATCCAGCGGCTGCGTCTCGTGCCAGCCCTTATGGGACGGCCTCGCCAGGGGCGAACCTGGCCTGCCCGAGCTGGTGCGTGTGGTCGCCGTCACGAGGGGTGCCGGCGCCGAGAGCCCCGGGCGCCTGCGCCCGTTGGCGCCGCCCGGCGTGCCGGTCGTGATGTCGGACGCGGCCTGGTCGGACTACGGGGTCGCCGGTTCCCCCTACATGGTCTACGTCGACGGTGGGCGGGTGACCGGCGAAGGCTCGGTGAGCGGCTGGGACCAGCTGCGCTCGCTGCTGGCCCGGGCTGGCGCCGACGCCTCCTCGCCGGCCGGATCGCCGTCGCCTCCCGCTGCAGGCGGGCCGGCGCTCGAACGGCGCCAGTGGCGCAGCTGACCGGCGTCGCCCTCGGCGTGGCCGTGCTGGCCGGGATCCGGTCGAGCTGGTCGCCGTGAGGTGAGTCGATGATGGCCAGCATCAACCCGCTCGGGGAGCGGGCTCGTCGAAACCGATGGTGGCACACAGCGGCGGCGTTCACCGCCGGGTGCCTGCTCGGTGGGTGGGCGCTCGGCGCCGGCGCCGGGGCGGCGGGGCTGCTGGTTGCGGAGGTGGCCGGAGTGCATGGGGCGTCCGTCGCCTGCCGGGTGGTCCTCGGCATCGCGCTCGCGGCCGGGGTCGTGGAGCTGGCCGGCTGGCCGGTGCCCACGGTCCACCGCCAGGTCGACGAGGCCTGGCTCGGCCGGTACCGGGGCTGGGTATACGGCGCAGGCTTCGGCGCCCAACTGGGCGCGGGCCTGGCGACAACCGTCACGACGGCGGCCGTCTACGCGACGGTCGCCATGGTCGTCCTCCTCGGCGCCGTCGGCCGGCTTGCGGAGGCCACGGCGGTGGGCACCGTGTTCGGCCTGTTCCGGGCCGTCCCCGTGTTGACCGCCCGCCGCCTGCACGACCCCGAGAGCCTGCGGCGGCGGGCGCGGCTGATGGCGGCCGGCGCCATGCCCGCACGGCTGGTGTCGGGCGCATCGCTGTTCGCCCTCGCCCTCCTCACCGCGTTTCTGCCGTAGTGCCGCTCCTCAACGGGCACGGGATCGCCCTCGATCTGCCCCGCGGGTGGGACGGCGCCATCACAAGGCGAACGGGCGACGGCGCCCTGCCCGTGCTCCATGCCTCGTCGATGCCGCTCCCGTCGCCGCGGGCCGACGCCGGCGGCGGGGTGGTGCAGCACCTGGACCTGGGCGAGGTGTTCGTCGGTCTGCTCGAACACGACCCGTCGTGCGCCGGGACTCCCCTCTTCGCTGCGGACGGACCGGCGCTGCCCCTGTCGCCCGACTGGTTCGCCCCCGGCGCCCTGCAGGGTATGAAGCCGGTCCAGTCCGGCGCCCAGCAGTTCTTCTCGCTTCACGGCCGGCCCTTCTGCCTGTTCGTGGTGGTGGGCGAGCACCGGCGCCGCCACCGGCTGGTGCCGGCGGTGGACCGCGTGCTGGCCACCCTCGCCGTCGAGGCGAGCGAGCCGCCCCGGTGACGGCGGGGGCGGGCGTGTACCTGGCGGCGTGCGTCCTGCTGGTCGCCGCCGGCACGGCCAAGATGCGCCGGCCTGCCGGCGCGCAGGCGGCGATAGCCGCCCTGCTCGGGCCCCGGCTGTCCGTCCCCGGAACGGCCGTGCGGGCGGGTGGCGCCCTCGAACTCCTGCTCGGGACGGCGGCCCTGACCACGACGTCGGCCGGCCCGGCGGCGGCGGTGGCGGCCTGCTACGCCGTCTTCGCCCTCTTCGTTGCCTCGTCGCTGGCCCGCGGTGCAACCGCCGGGTGCGGCTGCTTCGGCCAGGCCGCGGGACTCGTGCCGGTCGGTCGGCTGCACCTCCTCGTCAACGTCGTCCTCGCCGCTGCCGCCCTCGTCGTGGCGTCGGCCGGCGGACTGGATGGCCCGGCGACCGAGCGGGCCGCCGTGGCCATGGCGGCGGCCGGCCTGGCCTGGGTGATCTACCTGGTCCTCGTTCCCCTGCACCTCCTGACCGCCGCCGTCCGGGAGCCGGGGCGGTGAGCCAGTGGTTGGCCGAGCGGGCCGGCGCGCTGCTCGAGCGGCGCACCACCCGACGGGGCCTGTTGGCGCGTACCACCCTGGCGGGGTCGGCGCTGGTGGTGGCGCCGTCGCTGTACGTGCTGCGCCCGGTCACCGCCTACGCCGCAATCTGTAATTGCGGCGGTCAGCCGTGCAACTGCGGCTCGGCCTGCTGCGACGGCTACACCGAGTTCTGCTGCAGCATGACTGGCCTCAACGCCTGCCCACCCGGATCCTTCGGCGGCGGCTGGTGGAAGGCCGACGGCTCGCCCTACTGCGACGGCCCCCGGTACTACGTGGACTGCCACTCCACCTGCACGTGCGGGGGCTCGTGTGCCGGCGGCAGCGCCTTCTGCGGCGAGTCGTGCGACCCTGTCACCTGCGGTTGCGCCAACGGGAACTGCGGCCTCCGCAAGACCGGGTGCGTGTCCTTCCGGTACGGACAGTGCAACCAGCACATCGGCTGCTCGGGCCGGATCGTGTGCCGTACCGCGTCGTGCGAACCGCCCTGGCTCACTGACCGCTGCACCACCACTCCGGCCACGGACAACGCCACCGCCCTGCATACGGCCGCATGCGTCGACCGCTCGGTTGTCGGACTGGCCGGCGCCCCCGACGGCAAGGGCTACTGGATCGCCCAGTCCGATGGCGGGGTCTTCGCCTACGGGTCGGCCGGCTTCCAGGGCTCGGCCGGATCACTCAAACTGGGCAAGCGGAGGCAGATCGTCGCCATGGCGCCCGACCTGGCCACCGGCGGGTACTGGTTGGGAGCGGGCGACGGGGGGATCTTCGCCTTCAACGCCCCGTTTTCGGGCTCGCTGGGCGACGTCGTGCTCAACAAGCCGGTGGTCGGCATGGCCGCTGCGTCCGACGGGTCGGGCTACTGGCTGGTCGCCTCGGACGGTGGCGTGTTCGCCTTCGGTGTGCCCTTCTGGGGGTCGACCGGCGCCATCGCCCTGAACCATCCCATCGTCGCCATGGCGGCCACCCCCGATAGCGGCGGGTACTGGCTGGCCGCCGCCGACGGTGGGCTCTTCGCCTTCGGCAACGCCGTGTTCCACGGGTCGCTCGCCGGCGAGACGGCGCTGGCCGCTCCGATCGTCGACATGGTGCCCACACCCGACGGTGGTGGCTACTGGCTGCTCGGGGCCGACGGCGGAGTGTTCGCCTTCGGCAACGCGCCGCTGCACGGCGGCATGAGCGGCCTGGCCGGCCCGGTGGCGGCCATGGCGGTCCTGCCCGGCGCCACCGGGTACTGGCTACTCGGGCGCGACGGCATCGTGCACCAGTTCGGCGACGCCGCCCACTATGGAGACCTCAGGCCGCCCTCGTGATACGGCCCGGGCTGGCTACCACTGCGCCCGGTAGTCAGGAATCGGATGCACCACGGAGCAGTCGTTGTCCGCGAACCAGCCCACCTTGATGACCGTTCAGGGCCTGGGAGGTCGGTGCCGGCGTTACCGCCGCCCGGTTGCGTACGCCCGCAGGCGCTCCTGCCCGTCGGCGCTCCCGAGCTCCACCACGCCGGCCACCGGCCGGGTGGGCCCGCACACCGCCGCCAGGGCCCGGGCGCCGGCACCACCCGGGATCGGCCGCTGGGTCGTGAGCAACACCAGCGGCATGCCGCTGCCGCCCTCGTGCAGCACCGCCGCCTTGGCTATGGCCTGCCACAACGTGTCCGTGCGTCGCAGCCCCGACACACCGGTGGTGAAGGCGCCCGATACGTCGAATGCCCACTCCGCGCCTGTGTGGTCGCGTGCGGTGAGCGACACCCCCATTCCCAGGCGGGCCACCTTCACGCCGGCGCGCACGTCGGAAAACCCGCAGCCGGCGACCAGCACCTGGGCCACGTCCTTGGCCGCCCGGCCCTCGGCCATGGCCTGCGCCACCGCCCCGCCGGCGGCGCCGACCCGCCCGGGGGCGTACATCCCGGGCGCCGCCCCGCGCACCCGCTCGGCATCGATGCGCTCCTGCGCCCGGCGCACGTAGCCCTCGTCGGTCTCGAAGCCGAGGTAATGACGGCCGGTGCGCAGGGCGGCGACGGCCGTGGTGCCGGAGCCGAGGAACGGGTCGAGCACCACGTCACCCTCGTAGGTGTAGAGCTCGATCAGGCGCTGGGGCAGCTCCACCGGGAACGGGGCGGGATGTCCCACCCGGCCGGCTCGCTCCGGGGGCAGCTCCCACAGGTCGGTGGTGGCTTCGAGAAACTCCTCGCGGGTGATGGTGGCCCGCGACGGCAGTCCCAGCTCGGCCCTGCGGGCGGGCGCCAGCGCCCGGTCGAACCGGCCCTTGCTGGCGATGACGACCCGCTCGGTGACGTCGCGCAGGACCGGATTGCCCGGCGCCTGGAACGTCCCCCACGCGCACGACCCGCCGGCCGCCCGGCCCTTCCACCACACGACCTCGCCCCTGAGGAGGAGCCCGAGATCCTGGAGGATCGCGGCCACGTCGCCGGCGAGGGAGCGGAACGGGCGCCGCCCCAGGTTGGCCACGTTCACCGCAATCCGTCCACCAGGCTCGAGTACCTGCGCACATGCGGCGAACACGTCGCCGAGCAGGTCGAGGTACTCGATATAGGTGGACGGCGAGCCGTCGCCGAGGATGGCCTCGTACTCCTTGCCCGCGAAGTACGGCGGCGACGTGACCACCAGTGCGACCGACGCCGGCTCGATGGCGGACATGTCGCGGGCGTCTGCGCAGAAGACGGTGTCGAGCACCGAGGACCGGGCGACGGTGGCGTCGGTGGAGACCTCGGGGGTGACGAACCGCTCGTAAAAAGCGGATGCGTCGTGCGCCTCGCGCCGCGACGAGCCGAAGCGGGCGGTGGCCGTAGGCCGGCGCCGCGGGCGGGGCCGCCCCGGCTCGGGCAGCGGCAGCACGGTCATCGGTGCACCATTCCGTCGTTCTTTCGCAGCAGCGGGTCGCTGGCGGACCGAGCTGCCGGGTTGGTCATGGTCGACCTTACCGAGCGGTCCGGCCCGGCGGTGGGATGCGCGCCGCCGCCCGGCAGGTGCGACTGAGCTCGATCGGCCCCGGAGATCGCGGCCAAGGCTCAGCCGCTCCGGCCGTCGGGGGCGAGCCGATCCACCCGCCCGTCGCGCCTCGGTCTCGGTCACCTCACCGGCCGGGTGGTGCGTCAGGTGCTTACCAGTCCCCCCGGTCCCGAGGTGCGAGCCGGCGACCCAGGCCGCCCGCCTCGCCGCCGCAGAGGGCGGCAACGAGACGCCGGCGAGGTGACTAAGTGGTGGCCGTCAGGAGTTCGTGTGGGAATCCGGGTCGGGAGTCTCAGCCGTTTCGGTCCACGCCGAGATGTCGTTTAGGTACAGCCCGCAGGTGCAGTCCAGCGCCTCCTCAGGCGTGCCGGTGAACCCGCCGCT
>JAHFUS010000121.1 GCA_023264975.1 Actinomycetes bacterium
GTAAACAGTCAGGTCCTCTAGCGCGCGGAGCGCGCGATATCCACCACTGGGCGCGCGCCATTAGGTAGACCATCGGTGTGACCACGGCCGAGCGCATCGCCGAGCTGGAGGCGGGCCTGGCCGAGTTGCAGGCGAAGCTGGCCGAACGAGACGCCGAGAACGATGCATTGCGGGATCGCATTGCGCACCTCGAAGCCGAGCTGAACCGCAACTCGGAGAACTCCTCCAAGCCGCCATCGGCCGATCCGCTCAAGCCCCGCCAGTCCCGTTCCGAGCGACGGGCGGCAGCCCGCGCTGCGGGGCGAAAGCAGGGCAAGCAGCCGGGTGCACCCGGTGCCAACCTGGCCCGGCGCGTTCCCGACGAGACGATCAACCACGCCCCGGTGTGCTGCGGATCGTGCGGGAGCGACCTGGCCGGCGCCGAGGTGGTGGGCGAGGTCCGCCGCCAGGTGCTGGAGATCCCCGAGATCCGAGTGTGTGTCACCGACCACGTTGCCGAGCGGCGCCGTTGCGCCTGCGGGCACGAGACGGTGGGTGCCTTCCCGCCCGAGGCGAGGGCGCCGGTGTGCTGGGGCCCGGAGGTGCGGGCGTTGGCCATCTACTTGATGGACCGCCAGCACCTGCCGTTGGAGCGCACCGCCGAGTTGCTGGGCGAGCTCCTCGACGCCCCGGTGTCGACGGGGTGGCTGTGTGCGGTGCAGCAGGAGGCGGCGGGCAAGCTGGCAGGCTTCATCATCACGGTCAAGGACCGCCTGGGCGAGGCCCCGGTGGTGCACGCCGATGAGACCGGCACCCGGGTGGGGCTCACCAAGCACTGGGTCCACACCTTGGCCACGAACCTGTTGACGCTGTTGGTGGTGCACCCCAAGCGAGGCGTCGAAGCCCTTGAAGACATTGGGATCCTGGCCGAGTACACCGGCACCGTGGTGCACGACGGCTGGGCCCCCTATGAGGTGTTCAAGGGCGCCAGCCATGCTCAGTGCGGGGCTCATCTTGTTCGACATCTCGCCGCTGTCGGCAGGACCGAAGCGTTCGCCACCTGGTGCGCGGAGATGACCGAGGTCCTCCTGGCGGCCAAGAAGGCGTCGGAGGCTGCTGCTGGAGAGGGCCTGGCGAGGGTGCGGCCGAGCACGGCCACCGGGCTGCGTCGTCGTTACCAGGCCTGCCTCGACGACGCCTTCGCCCTGTTGCCCCCCGGCCCGCTTCCGCGCCGGCGCCACGAGGGTGGTTGGGACGTCCACCAGCGAGCGGCCTTCAACCTCGCCACCCGCTTGCGCGAGGACCACGACCAGGTGCTTCGCCTCCTCGACGACACCCGCGTCCGCTTCGACAACAACATCGCCGAGAGAGCACTTCGGATGGTGAAGCTGCACGACAAGATCAGCGGGACGTTCCGCAGTGCCGAAGGGGCAACTGCCTTCGCCACTGTTCGCAGCTACCTACAGACCGTCGCCCTCAACGGCCAGAACCGGCTCAACGCCCTACATCGGCTCTTCACCACCGGGCCGTGGTTGCCGCCGCTCGCCGGCGGGACCTGACTGGTTAGAGCGCCGGGATAAACCGGCATGGAGAAAGGAATGCGAAAGTCCAACATCGAAGGAGTAGCGACCCACGGTGGCCCCGAGTCATGCGTCGACGTTCGTGAGGACGGAGGCGAAGCGTTGACAGGGGTACGTGCAGGCCGGGCTATTGAGCCGCGAAATCAAGGACATCGGGGTGCCGACGCAGTTAACCAATGCGGAAGGCCACATCGCCGGCAGCGCTATCGCGAGCTGCCGGCGGACCCTGCGCGGTCGAAGAACCCGTGCATGTACGGAATCTCCATGCGCGAGAACCGGGAGGTCCCACGCTCGCCCGTCCGGCTGATCACCGGGCGGGCCGCTCAGGGAAGGCCAAGGCCACAAGCCTGAGATGCACGAGCGTGGGAAGTCTGACAGCCCCGTAGTACCTGCGAAGCCGCCGAACAACGCCGTGCAAGCGGCCGCGGAGGTGGTGGAGGAAAGGGGGCTGGCCAAGGAGAACACGGCCAGCACAACACGCCCCGGACGCAGTGCCGGGCCAGGCGTGTCAAGCGGGTTGGACCGTGTGCGTGAAATTGCACGAAGAGACAAAGATGCACGGTTCACGGCGTTGCTGCACCACGTTGACGTCGACCGCCTCCGCACGGCCTACTGGGCAATCCGCCCCCAGGCCGCACCGGGGGTGGACGGGGTGACGTGGGCCGAGTACGGCCAGGACCTGGAGGCCAACCTCCGGGACCTGCACGCTCGGGTCCACAGCGGCGCCTACCGGGCGAGCCCGTCTCGGAGGGTGTACATACCGAAAGCCGACGGCCGCCAACGGCCGCTCGGGATCGCCACGGTGGAGGACAAGGTCCTCCAGCGGGCGGTCGTTGAGGTGCTGAACGCCGTCTACGAGGTGGACTTCCTCGGCTTCTCCTACGGGTTCAGGCCCGGACGCGGCCCGCATGATGCGTTGGACGCGCTCGCCACCGGGATCAAGCGGAAGAAGGTGAACTGGGTGCTTGACGCGGACATCCGCGACTTCTTCACCAGTCTCGATCATGACTGGCTGGCGAAGTTCCTCGAGCACCGGATCGCGGACAAACGGGTCCTGCGCCTCATCCGCAAGTGGGTGAGCGCGGGAGTCCTCGAGGACGGAGCGTGGGCAGCGAGTGAGGTCGGGGCGCCCCAAGGGGCATCAGCCTCGCCCCTGCTCGCCAACGTCTACCTCCACTACGTCCTCGACCGGTGGGTCCGGCAGTGGAGGAGTCGGCACGCCCACGGTGACGTTGTCATCGTGCGGTTCGCGGACGACTTCGTCGCCGGCTTCGAGCATCAGGGCGATGCGCAGCAGTTCCTCGCCGATCTACGCGAACGGTTCGCCACGTTCGGCCTGGAGCTGCATCCCGACAAGACGCGCCTCATCGAGTTCGGGCGGCACGCCGCACGGGCACGAGCGGCGCGAGGCGTTGGGAAGCCCGAGACGTTCGACTTCCTCGGCTTCACCCACATCTGTGGGAAGACGAAGAACGGATGGTTCTGGCTCAAGCGCATCACCATCTCGAAGAGGATGCGGGCCAAGCTGAGGGAGATCAACATCTCGCTCAAGCAACGCCGACATCAGCCCATCCCCGTGCAGGGGCAATGGCTGGCGAGCGTGTTGCGTGGTCACCTCGCCTACTACGCCGTGCCCGGCAACACCGACGCCGTGGCGGCCTTCCGCACCCAGGTGGGGCGGCTCTGGTTCAAGGCGCTGCGGCGCCGCAGCCAGCGCAATCGCCTCAACTGGACGAGGATGGGCCGTCTCGTCACCCGGTGGCTACCAGCAGCCCGCATGATGCATCCGTTCCCAGAAGTGCGGTTCGACGTTCGTATCCAAGGCAGGAGCCCAGTGCGTTAGGAGCGCACGCTGGGATCTGCACGGGGGGCCGCCCGCAAGGGCGGTCCCTACCGTGATCGCCAAGATGTCCCTCCCGTTCGTGGTCGATCAGCTGCACACCCTTCTACTCGCGTCGCCTGCCGAGGCGTCCCGCCTCGCCGCAGTCGCCGACACCGCCTACTCCACGGCGTGCTACGGCCTCGACGAGACCCCGACATCGCTCCTCGAAGTTCTCGCGGAGCTCGGAACCTGGACCGCCCCGGCAGACATCATTTTCGTGAACGCTACAACCGTCGACCGCAGCGAACTCGCTGACGTCGTCGCCCGGTCACGAGCGGCTGGAGCCCACGTCGTGGTCGTAGCTCCGGCTGCGTCTGCCGTCGATGTTCACACGCGGGCAAACCTGCGCGCCACCCACTCGATCTGACGTTCTGAGGCGGACCAGGGCGGCGGACATCAGGTAGACCACGTCGATCGCGCCGGGCGCGCGGTCGTGGCTCACCCGGAACATCGACGGCCATCGCGTCTGGTCCGACCAGATGATTGGGGTGCGGCGCTCCAGGAGTGACGTCTCAGGCGTCTGGCCGACAGCCCGTCGATCGTTGACCTAGCGGAACCTCGGCCCCTTCCATCTCTGCCGGTGGCATATCCACCACCCAGG
>JAHFUS010000012.1:0-9207 GCA_023264975.1 Actinomycetes bacterium
CCTGCTCGCCGCTGTCTTCAGGGTCTGGTACGTGCGCGAACGGACCCTGTCGATCCACTCGATCGTCACCACCAAGCGCGAGGCCTTCTACTGGGTGGCGATCCTCTGCTCCTTCGCACTCGGTACCGCCGCCGGCGACCTCCTCGCCGAGACCGTCAACCTCGGCTACCTCACCTCCGCCGTCCTGTTCGGCGCAGCCATTGCCGCCGCCGCCGCCGCTTGGCGTTACCTAGGGGCCAACGCCGTCCTCACGTTCTGGATCGCCTACATCCTCACCCGCCCGATGGGCGCCTCGATCGGCGACTTCCTCTCGCAGTCCCACCGCAACGGTGGCCTCGGCCTCGGCACCACCGCCACCAGCGGCATCTTCCTCCTCGGCATCCTCGGCCTCGTCACCTACCTCGCCCGTAGCAGGCGAGACATCGAGATCGTCGCCGTTCCCATCGCGCCATGACCGCGGCCGAGCCTCGGGCACGCTCTGCTGCACAGTCACCGTCCGCCCGGTCAAGCGACCAGTTCCGAAGGTGCGATTACTTCCGCCGGGCCACCCACCCCATCAGCCCGAAGCAAACGAACCCCTCAACCAAGGAGCACTCCCGCATGACCGCGACCACCACTCGAACGGACAGCAAAGTCCCTGTCGTCGTCACCGTGCCCACCCTTGAACTGGCCGGCATCGCCGGACTGGCCTCCATGGTGGCCATCCACGCGACGTTGCTGGCCGGCAAGACATCCGAGGTCCCATACCTGGGCGCCGGCTACGTGGCCCTCATCGCCGGAGCAGTCGTGGGTATCGCCATGCTCGCCGTGCGGGATCCTCGGGCATGGAAGATGACTGTCGCGACCGCCGGCGCCACCCTGATTGGCTTCGTCCTCACTCGCACCACCGGCCTCCCCGGGTCCACAGACGACATCGGAAACTGGGGCGAGACCCTCGCTGTCTGGGCGATGCTCTCCGAGATCGGCATCCTGGTGGTCGCCGCATTTGCGTTCCGACGCGACCGGACGGCACGCCGACACCCGTGGCGAGCGTCCGAGCGCTGAGCCGAGTCGGCCTGCACTGCCGCGATCTCTATGCACTCTGAAGCGCGGCCGGATGGGACCCTGTTGGTGGATCGGCCCAGGAGCCGACGGACCTTGTCGCTAACGCCCGGCAGGTAGGGATGGAGCGGTCTGTAGGCCGCTCCAACCCACTATGTTTGACGTCGTGTCACGAAACGGCGGGTCGGTCCGCTGACGAACACGCGGAGTCGCTCGAGCCTGACCACAGCAGTCGCGGCGGCAGCGCTGGTCCTGCTCTCGCTCGTCGGCCCGGTTGCCGGTCATGATCCGGCCGGCGCCGCACAACCGGCATCACAACGGCCCGCCGAGCCGGGCAGGGGGCGAACGAAGGGGGCCGAACCACGGGAAGGACATGAAGCAGCCGAGGGACTGAAGCTGGTCGCTGCTGAGGACGACGACTCCTCCGTCGCCCGAGCCAGGTGTGAGCCGGGTGCCCTGGTCCGGGCCTACGACGTCGCCGCCATCACGGTGGACATCACCCTCAACCGCTACTTGGACCACGATCCAAAGGGCCGGATGTACGTCCTCGAGGAGGACCTGGCCGGGGTGCGGGCCGAAGAGGCGCAGAATGCAGCAGCCCGGGAGGACAAGGCCGAGCCCGCTGTCTCCGTGGGTCTGCAGGGTGACGCCATCCAGCCCCTCACCCTGCGAGTCCTTCCCGGCGAGTGCCTGCGGATCCGCCTCCGCAACGCGGTCGGCGGGACGGAGCCGGCCAGCCTTCACATCCATGGCGCCGGGCTCGTCGTGGCCGGGACCGACAAGCCGGCCGTGGCAGGCGAACCTCGCGCCATGGCGCGAGCCGGCGCGACGGTCACCTACGAGTGGAGGGTCCCGTCGGGCGAGGCGGAGGGCACCCATTACTTCCACAGCCACGGGAGGACGCGGGAGCAGACGGGCCACGGCTTGTTCGGCGCCGTCATCGTCGAGCCCAAGGGCTCCGACTGGATCGACCCACTCACGGGCGTCGAGGCGCCTACGGGTTGGGCGGCCATGGTCGTCGGCGCCGACGGGAGCGACTTCCGGGAGACGGTCCTCTACTACCACGAGATCGGCAACGAGAACTACCAGTTCCTGAACAGGGCAGGTGGCCTGCTGCCGCTCGTCGATCCGATAACCACCGCCTACCGGCCGGGGGCCCGCGCCATCAACTACCGCAGCGAGCCATTCATGAACCGCCTTGCCCTCCAACAGTCGCTCACCGGGTCGCCCGACGTCTCCCTCTCCTACAGTTCCTACGCCTTCGGTGATCCGGCCACCCCTGTCCCGCGCAGCTACGTGGGCGATCCCGTCAAGCAGCGGGTGGTCCACGGCGGCTCGGAGGTCTTCCACGTCCACCATGTCCACGGTGGCGCAACGCGCTGGCCCCGCCAGCCCGGCGTCCAGGACAACCGGATCGACTCCGGTCTCGACAAGCGCCCGGCCATCCGGGTCGCCGCCTCCGAGCGCACCGACTCGCAGTCGATCGGCCCTTCGGAGACCTTCGACGTGGAGCAGGAGTGCGGCGCCGGCGGGTGCCAGCAGTCCGCCGGCGACTTCATGTACCACTGCCACGTCTCTCAGCACTACTTCGCGGGCATGTGGAGCGTGTGGCGCGTCTACAACACGAAGCAGGACGGGCCTGCATCCACCGACGCCATGCCACCCCTGCGAGAGCTGCCCGACAGGGCGGACGGAGTGAAGGCGGCAGTCCCCGCGCCGGACCTCGTTGGGACCGTTGTCGACTGGTCGGGCAAGAGGTTCACCATCGACCGCGACGGACTGGTCCCGTGGGTCGAGCGCCAGCTTCCCCCGTCGGGCCTTCCCCGGGGCTACGACGCCTCGGTGATGGACTGGCGTCGGGAGGGCGACTCGTACCTGAACGAGCCGGAGACCGATGAGGTGTGGCCCGGCTACCGCGCACGGGCGCCAGGGACGAGGCCCCCCGTCACGTTCGACCCGGTCACCGGCAAGCTGGCCTACCCCTTCCTGCGGCCCCACCTCGGCCGCCGCCCTCCCTTCGCACCGAACCACGGCCCGGCGCCGTACCTCGACCCCACGACCAACGGCTCGGCGCCCCCGGAACCGGGGGACAACGGTCCCGCCAGCCTCTGCCCTGCCGGCACCAGGTCGAAGAAGCTCGCCGTCAATGCCGTCCAGGCTCCTGTGACCCAGAACACAAAGGCCAACGTGGTGGACCCCAATGGACAATTGTTCGTCCTGCGTTCGCAGCGCGACGCCCTCCTGGCCGACCCTGCGAGGCGCGTTCCCCTGGTCGTGCGCGCCAATGCCGGGGAGGACTGCTTGGACGTGCTCCTTCGCAGCGAGCTGACGGACAACGCCGCCGACCCACTGAGCAAGGTCAACATGCACATCCACTTCGTGCAGTTCGACGTACAGGGAAGCGACGGCGTCGACACCGGCTTCGGCTACGAGCAGTCGGTGCGGCCCTACCGCTTGGAGGGCCAGGTGCTGTCGGCCCCGTCACCCGCTGGGGCTGCCAGTGTCCGCCTCGACGACGCCGACCGTTTCCAGGCCGGGGCGGTGGTGGGCGTCGGCATGGACCAGGACGAGTCCTTCGAGGTGCGACGTATTGCCGCCGTGAGCGGCACGGTCGTTTCGTTCGACGTGCCGCTGGCCAACGCTCATGGGACCGGCGAGGTCGTGAGCACCGAGTTCGTTCGCTACCGCTGGTACCCCGACGCCCAGGTCGGCACCGCGTTCTTCCACGAGCACGTCAACCCGCTCGTCTCCGGTCGCCACGGCCTCTTCGGCGCCCTCGTGGTCGAGCCGCCGGGCGCCACCTATCGCGACCCGAGGACGGGCGAGGAGATCGAGTCCGGCCCGGTGGCCGACATCCACAACTCCGGACGGGTGTCGGTCGACGTCGCGGGCAGCTTTCGCGAGATGGTCATGTTCATACAGGACGACAACCCGCTTTCCCGCGTCGATCGCTCGACCGGCAGCGCCTTCAACCTCCGGACGGAGTCCCTTGACCGGCGCGGCCGCGACCCGGCCGCGTTGTTCAGTCAATCAGCGGGCGGCGACCCGGAGACGCCGGTCCTCGAGGCTTATCTGGGCGACCCCGTGGTCGTCCGCAGCCTTGTGAGCTCCAACAACGAGATGCACACCTGGCACCTCGACGGCCACTGGTTCCGTACCGAGGCCGCAAGCCGCACCTCGGCGCCAACCAGCACCGCCCACCTCGGCATCTCGGAGCGCTTCGACCTGGTGGTTCCCGCCGCCGGTGGCCCGCAGCGCATGCCGGGCGACTACCTCTACTACAGCGGGAGGTCCTTCAAGCTGCGCGAGGGCGCCTGGGGGCTCCTCCGGGTGCTCGACGCCGGAGAGAGCAGCGGTCTGCAGAAGCTTCCGGGACGCGAAAAGACCCCTGCCGCGGCGAGCGAGATCTGCCCCCGGGGGGCACCGCAGAAGCGCTTCGACGTGACGGCGGTGGAGGCGCCGCTGCCCATGCTGGGCGGCTCCCCGGGGAAGGCATACGTGCTCGGCGACGCCCGGGCGGCCGCGCCGGGCGCCCGGGCGCCCGAGCCCCTCGTTCTGCACGTGAACGTGGGGGACTGCGTGCGGGTTGACCTGGCGAACGCCACCAGAGGAGCGGTGTCCTTCCACGCCGACATGCTCGCGTTCGACCCAAGGGACTCGGCCGGCGTCGCCGCCGGGCGCAATCCCCCCCAGGCCGTGCCACCGGGGGCGAGCCGTTCGTACACCTACTTCGCCAGCCCCGAGGTGGGCGAGACGACCGCCCTGGTCCGGGACATGGGCGATGTCGTCGTCAACCCGGGCCTGGGGCTGTACGGCGCCATCGTGGTGGGCCCGGTCGGCGCCCGCTACCGGGACCCTGCCACCGGTGCCGACGCCTCGCTGACGTCGTCATGGCGCGTCGACGTGGTGCCGCCGTCAGGAGCGGCGTACCGCGACTTCAGCCTCTTCTTCCAGGAAGAGGACGAGGGCCTGGCCAACCACCGGATGCCCTACTCCCAACAGGTGGACGGCGTGGTCGGCGTCAACTATGCATCGGCCCCGCTCCGGGACCGCGCTGCCGCCGACACCGGCCTGGCCTTCAGCAGTGCGGTCTTCGGCGACCCGCCGACGCCGCTTCTCGACGCGTTTGCCGGCGACCCCGTTCGCATCCGACTGCTCGCGCCGTGGAGCGAGCAGTCGCAGGTGTTCTCGCTCGAGGGGCACCGCTGGCCGGTGGAGCCGGGGCGGAGGGGCACGACCCTGGTCAGCTCGGTGAAGCTCGGCGGCATGGAGGCCCTGACGATCAGGCTGGACGGCGGGGCAGGGGGCCCTGCACGCCTGGCAGGCGACTACGTCTACGGAGACCACCGCGAGCCCTACCGTGAAGCCGGGCTCTGGGGCGTCCTCCGGGTGCGGCCGACGAGCTCGAAGGGCGGCGCACCCCTCCTCCGCCTGCCGTGTCAAAGCTCCTCGTGCCCGAGCCGAGCGAACTCCTCCATCGGGCCGGTGCTGTCGCTTCTGTTCCTCGTGGCCATGCTGGTTCTCGGCGTAATGGGCCGGCGGCGGTCGGCGGGAACGGCGCCCGCGGCGGGGTTCAGCCGACCTTGATGGCGCCCTCCATATCTGTGTGGAAGTTGCAGCGGTACTTGTACGTGCCGGGCTTGGTGAAGGTGAGGCGGTAGGAGACACCCTTCCCCACCAGGATTCCCGAGCTGTGGAAGCCGCTCCCGTCGAACTGGCCGCCGTAGACCAGGCCTGGGGGGGCTCCACTGCCCTGGCCCGGCCCGCCTGCCGGGCCGAATCCCTTCTTGTTGGCACGAACGATCCCGTCGCCCTCGACCGCGTACAGGGGCCGGCTGTCCTCGGGTGCATTGAAGCTGACGGTGTGAGCGCCGTTGATCGTCCAGGTGACAGCACCGCCGGTCGCAACCGCGATCGCGTCGGGAAAGGCGTTGACCGAGGTCTCGAACTCCTCGACTTGGGCCGATGAGCCCGGCGCTTCGGCGGGTGCCCCGGCGACCGCTGCGTCCGGGGCGACGATGGCCTTGACCGCTGCTGCGCGTGGCGCGAGCGACGCGACCGCCCGATCGACCCTGTCCTGTCCCTGCTGCCTCACCTCCGCCGGCGAGGCGACGCGCTTTCCGGCAGCGACGATGGAGAGCCGGCCGGTCATGTTCCTGCCATCAACCAGGGACATGAAGGAATGGGTGCCGGGAACTGCGTCAGCGGCGATCTTGACATCGAAGGTGGCCTCATCCGGGAGGAAGCCACTGCTGAAGAAGGACTGCCTACCGTTGAAGTCAGGTTGCTCGCGCTGTTGGCCCGAACAGGCCTCCTGGGCAGGCGGCTCCCCGGACTCGAGGAAGCAGGGCTGGGCGGCCGATGGTGCCGGGTCGACATCGACCGCGGTGGCGTTCGGCGGGTAGAAGGAGGGCAGCTTGGCCAGGAGCTGCTTCGCCTCGGGAGGGGCCTCGGCGCCAGCGGGGACGGCGGAATAGGCGGCGAGCGCCTGGTCGACCATGGTGCCGAGGGCGACGGTGTGAGGCTCCCCCGAGAAGAAGCTGGTGAACTCGACAGTGTCGCCCGGGCGGGCCGTGACCTCGTTCGGAAAGAACGCGAAGAAGCTGGCGCCGAACCCATCGGTTCTTGCATCGACGCCGACCGGGATGGTGACCGGCTCGGAACCGACAGCTTTGCCGGCGGTTGCCGGCGCCCCATCATCCCCGCCGTTCCCACCGCCGCAGCCGGCCCCGAGTATCGCTGTCGCAGTGAGGGTTGCCAGGAGCCGTCGTGCCATGTCCGCCCTCCGTCGAGTCGCCGGGACGCTATCGCGGGACCTCTTTCGTAGCGCGATCACGGTGGGCCCGTTTCGCACGCGCAGTGGCCTCCACAGGCTGGTTCGGGCGGGACGTGCTCGCAGAGGCAATCTGGAAATGGCCGATTCGGGTGGGGCCTCCTTCACGAAGGAGGTCCATCAGGACCATCTTCATGTCGGCCTCGAGCGCTAGCCACTCCCAAGGCGATGGCCGCAACTACCGGCAGGAGGAGCGCCCAGCTCATCCCTACGGGCAGCGTCGCCCAGGATCCGCCGCAAGGCCCGCTCGTCGCGCCCGGTGAGCGTCCCGACGAACTGGCTCAGGGCAGCCTCGCGGTCGCCCGTGCGGTCGAGGGTGGCACGCATCCGCGACGCGATGAGTTCGGCTTCCGACATCACTGGTCGGTACACGTACGCCCGCCCTCGCCGTTCACGATCGGCAAGGCCCTTCTTCCAGAGACGCACGAGGATCGTCATCACGCTGCTGTAGGCCAGCTCGCCGCCCATGGCCTCCAGCACCTCTCCGGGCGAAGCCGGCGCGCCGATCGCCCACAGGTGACCCAGCACCTCCGCCTCCAGCGCGCACATTCCGCGTCGCTCCGCCATGCCCCTCCTCCTCGGGACACGATGATGACACGCTGCAGGGAGACCTTGGTCGAGAACTCGACACCGACAGGATGTAGCAAGTACTGTCCGAAAAGGTTCGGCGGCCGTCTGCAGTAGATCTCGAACTCTCTCGCTGGCACGCCCATGACCTTCCGCTGACGAGACCCGGGAGTCCCTTGCCCACTTCGCCATCGAGCAAGCGCCCGCTTCGCGTCATGGGGTTGACCGCGCTCCTCGTCGTCACGTTGCCGGTGTCGGCCGGCGCGGCAGGCAAGGGCTCCGACCCCCAGGCACGGCGCAGGGAACTTCAAGAAAAGCGGGCAAGGCAGGCTGCCGAGGTGGACGTCCTGAAGGCCTCAGACGCCGAACTGGAGAAGGCGCTCGACCGCCTGGATGCCAATGTGCGGGCCCAGGAGGCCCAAGCTGCCAGCGCCCGGCAGGCGGCTGTCGCCGCGTCCGAAGCGGCGGCTAGCGCCCGCCAGGTTCAGGAGCGCACCGCCGTGCGGCTCGACGAACTTCGTGGATCGATGAGGCAGGTGGCAGTTGCGGCGTACGTCCGGGGCCCCTCGCAGGAGACGATGCTCCCGCTCGACGCTGCATCGCTGTCGGAGATCGCCACCAAGCAGTACCTGGTCGACGTGGCCTTGGGCAGAAGCACCGATCTGGTCGACGAACTCCGCGCCACCGGGGAGGACCTAGAAGCGCAGACCGCCGCCACTGAGGAGGCGGCGCAGCGTGCTGCGGCTCGGCGCAAAGAGGTGGACGGGCGCCTGTCCGAGGTGAAGCAGGCGCTGGACCTGAAGCAGGACGTTGCCGAATCGGTCGAGCAGCGCCTCGAGCGGGCCCTCGCCGAGGCTGACTCCCTTGCCGCCCTCGACAGGCAACTCGCCACCGAGATTGCCCAGCGTCAAGCTGCGCTCGCGGCGCGGATCGCCTCCACGCCACGGCGGGCACGGGCCTCTCGCAACGCGTCGGGGCCGGCCGGGGCCGTCGGCACGACGAGCGTTCGGGGTATCACCGTCGCAACGGAGATCGCCGAGCAGCTGGAAAATCTACTCAGCGCGGCCGAGGCAGACGGGTTTGTCCTGGGTGGAGGCGGCTACCGCGACTCGGGCGGCCAGGTCGCTGTTCGGCGAGCCAACTGCGGGACGAGCAACTACGACGTGTACGAACGGCCGGCATCAAGCTGCGCCCCCCCGACTGCCCGGCCCGGACAGTCCATGCACGAGCGGGGCCTCGCAGTGGACTTCACCTGGAACGGCGCCCTCATCAGCGGCCGCAACGCCGCGTTCCAGTGGCTCAGTCGCAACGCCGGCCGCTACGGCCTGTCGAACCTGCCGCGGGAACCGTGGCACTGGTCAACCAATGGGAACTAGGGCCCCGCTAGACGACGTCGCCCCCGCCTTCCCTCGAACACGCCTCCCTGGTAGTCCACATCTACTGTTAACCTTCGTAGCACTGCGCATCTGGAGGGAAGACTCATGTTGATGGTGAATCGACGCGCAACTCTTCTCGGGATGGCGCTGTGCGCGACCCTGCTCGGTGCCGCCAGCACAGCTTGGGCGTGTGTTCCTGGCGACCCCGACCATCCCACGAACACCGCTTCGCCGACCACGGCCGCTCCGGTGCCCGCCACTGCCGATCCCGCCGCTCCGTCGCGAACCGTCGCCGGTGCCGCTCCTGCCGTGACGACGGCGCCCGCCCCTGCGGAAAGCGCGAATCCTGTCGTCCAACCTGCTGCGGCCGCGGCGGTAACGGAGCCGGCC
>JAHFUS010000012.1:9307-62330 GCA_023264975.1 Actinomycetes bacterium
CGCCGCTCCGTCGCGAACCGTCGCCGGTGCCGCTCCTGCCGTGACGACGGCGCCCGCCCCTGCGGAAAGCGCGAATCCTGTCGTCCAACCTGCTGCGGCCGCGGCGGTAACGGAGCCGGCCGTCTCGCCCGCTTCGCCTGTCACCACCGGCGCGGGCATGTGGGAGAAGACGAGTTCGTCAGAGGAACCCGCCTCGTCGGACGGCAGCTCCTCTCGAAAGGGCCTCGGCCTCGCCCTCTTGGCGGCTGGCGTGGCGGTGCTGTTGTTGGGGAGTGGCGGCGTCGCATTGCGTTGGCGCCGGAACGTGCCCCCGGTGCCCCTGACCGAGTAGCGGGGCACCACGACCCGTCGGTACCGACGTACCTCGTCGAGCAGTTGGTGAGGTTCGCCAGGGTCCGGAGGCCATCGAGCACCGGGTCGTCGATCGGGCACCGAAGCGGCCGACTTCCAGATGGGCCAGGTGCACGACGGCACTCTGTCGCGAGCCACATGCGGCTCGCCGAGGCAAGGCAGGCGAGGCTCGCGCCTGGTGACGGTCGAGTCGTCGGTTCTCGGCGTGAGGCGTCTCGATTGCAGCGGCGATGGCCCGCAGGGCCCGGTGCTGCAGCGATTTCACGGCGCCCACCTGCGGCTTGGTGATCCGGGCAACGGCGTCGAGCGGCGGGTCGGCCACGAAACGCAGGGTCACGACCTCGCTCTGGTCGGCGGTCAACCGGCCGATGGCGGCGGCACCTCACCGAGCACATCCTCGCTGTCGCAAGCCCCCGACGCCCGCGCCTAGCCGAGCGGGGCGCCGCCCATGGTGGCGAACACGTCCTCGACCGTGCACGCCGCCTTGCCGGCGCCGGCCTTCACACGGCGCAGGGCCGGGACACCGATGGCGGTCACGGAACAGTAGTCGTCGCAGGGGCCTCCGGAGTTGAGATGGCCGTGGTCGAGGTGGTGGTCGTGGTGGTGGTCGAAGGCACCGTCGTCCGGCTGGGGACGATGGTCGTGGTGGTAGTCGGACCGGCGGTCAGCTGCGGATTTCGAACCACACGCGGGGCCCGGTGCCGTCCCGGTCGAACCCCCACGCCTCGGACATCGCTTCGAGCATGAGGAGCCGTGCCCCGGAAGGCGCCTCGGGCAACGATGTGCCGGTCGGCGCGGTCGCGGGCTCAGCGTCGAGCACCTGGACCTCCACCCTGCCCATCCGGGGCTCGGCCGCCACCTGGACGGAAATGGACGAACCGCCCTGGCCGACGGCGTAGGTGACCACTTCGCTGGTCAGCAGGACGGCGTCGGCGATGGACCCATCGGGGAAGCCACGCTGGAGCAACACGTCCGCCACGAAGCGCCGGGCGACCGCTGCGCTGCCCGCCTCGGCCGGCAGGGTCGTGCGAGCAGTCATTCGGGGACCGTTCCCTGGCCTACGGGACGCCGAAACCAGCCGATCTCCGGTGGGGGTTACGGCGACCCCGCTAGAGTGGCCGGGTTGTACTCCTTGGAGGTGCAGCGCTCCAGGGTCCTGTGGTGCAGTTTGGAGTGCACGCCGGCCTGTCAAGCCGGAGGTCGCGGGTTCAAATCCCGTCAGGACCGCGGTCGGGTAGCTCAGTTGGTAGAGCGCGCGCCTGAAAAGCGCGAGGTCACCGGATCGACGCCGGTCCCGACCACCACAAAACCGCAGGTCAGCGGGGGTGCGGGGGTCTGGTTGGGGCAAGCGATGGGCCCGGCGTGCCAGATCCGTGCCAGAACGTGGCGGGTAGTTCTGGCACGTGCCAGCCACTCCCGGTCATCAGGGGTCACCGACTCACTGACCCCGTCGGCCGAACTCGGCACGTGCTCGTACTGGACGGAGCGGAAGACGGCCAGCGCTGCTCGTTCTACATCCGCCCAACTCCGCCGCAGCGAGAGGACGGACGCCGAGACTCGGAACTGCTCTCCGGCGTGGCTCCAGACGATGTACGCCCCGAGGCTCGCGCCTCACATGGTCCCGGTAGACGGACGGCCGGCCTCAACCCTGCTCAAGCTGCGCGTCGACCTCCTCGCCACCTGACACTCTTGGCGATGCGCCGGCCGCGGTCGTGGCGTTGTGCCAGAAACTGCCGGACCCCGCGGGCAAGAGCGGGCGGTCCTGGCACGCCGCCGCCCACCTGGAGGTCGCCGTCCCGCCCCGCCGGCCGACGTCAGTGGTCGCCGTGGAGGATCAGGCGATCGTGGGCCAGTTCGACGAAGCGGGCCTCTTCGAGCGCGACGACGACGGCATCGAGGTGGCGGTCGAACAGGGCGAGGAGGTCGTCGTTGGTGATGTTGCCGGTGGCGACCACCAGCAGGCGCCCGGGCGTGCCACGCAGGAGGTGGCCGTCACGGAAGTCCCGGTCCTTGGTGACCACCACCCGGTCCTGGGCGTCGGCCAGGCGGGCGATCTCGCCGTCGTTCGTCCTGTTGGCCTCGGGCAGCTCGGAGGTGTGGACGGCGTCGTGGCCCGCCGACGCCAGGCTGCGGGCCAACCGAACGGGAAGCTGCGCGTCGACGAGGAACTTCACGCAGCGCCGAGGGGCACCACTCGCCGCATCCCGGTCGCAAGGGCGCCGAACTCGAGAGCGGCGAGCAGGTCGTCACGCTCGAGGTCCGGGTGGTCGGCGATCACATCCTCGATCGTCATCCCGGAGGCCAGCAGCTCGAGAAGGTTCTCGACCGGGTAGCGCAGCCCCCGGACGGTCGGCTTGCCGTGGCAGACCGAGGGGTCCGACGTGATCCGGTCGAGCCGCGACATAGGGAGGAAGCGTACCCATCGCCCGTCTTCGGCTCGGACATCACGGGGACGGTGGGCGCAGGCCGGCCTCCTCGGCCATGGCGTCGAGTCCTTCGGCGATGCGCCGGTCGCGGTCGTCGGCGGCGTGCTGGTAGATCATCGCCGCCCGGGGGCTGGCGTGGCCGAGACGGGCCATCAGTTCCTTGGTCGTGGCCCCGGTACGCGCCGCCAGCGTCCCGGCCGAGTGGCGCAGATCGTGGAATCTCATTCCCTCCAGGCCGGCGGCCCGGGCTGCCGGGAGCCAGACCCGCTGGCGGAAGTTGCTGCGCTCCAGCGGCGTGCCCTCCTCCGAGGAGAACACGTAGCCGTTGGCGTGAGCGCCGTACCGGGCCCGGTGGCACTCGAGCTCAGCCACCAGCACGGCGGGAAGCGCGATGGTGCGGCGCCCGGCGCGGCTCTTGGGGTCGTCCTCGATGACCTCCCCCGAGGCCAGGCGGAGGCGCTTGCGGCGCACGGCGATGCTGGCCGCGCCGAGATCGATGTCGTCCCAGCGCAAGGCGAACAACTCCCCCTGGCGGAGCCCACCGAGGCCGGCGGCCAGGACGAGGGCTCGGTAGCGGTCCGGCACAGCGTCGGCCAGCGCCGCCAGCTCGGCCATGGTGGCGAAGCGCTGCTCCGGGTGGTGCTCCACCCCTCCGCGCTCGACCCGGCACGGGTTCTTGGCGATCCGGTCGTCGTTCACCGCGACGGTGAGCACCTGGCGCAGCCGGACGTAGGCCTTGGCTGCTACCGATGGGCTGTGGCGCTCGACCAGCGCGGCGTACCACTGGCGCACCAGTTCGGGCGTGAGATCGGTCAGGTCGACGGTGCCAAGGGCGGGCACGCCCGGGGCGATCACCGGGAGCACGTGGAGGCGCAGTTGGGCCTCGTAGATCTCCCTGGTCCGCTTGGCCAGCCGGGCGTGGCCACGGAGCCAGGCCCAGGCGTAGGCGTCGAGCGACACCCGGCCGGCCAGCGGGTCGACCCAGGCGCCCTTGGCCTGATCCGTCTCCACGCCGGCCAGCCAGCGGGCGGCGTCGGCCTTGGTCGCGAACGAGGTCGGGGCGGCGATGCTGCGCCCGCCCTCCACCTCGTAGCGGGCCTGCCAGCGGCCCGAGGACAGCCTGCGGACGTTTCCGAACTGGCGTCGCCGGGACATTCCGGATCCCTTCTCGTCGAACCGAAGGGCTCGGCCTTGGGCGGGCCGGCGACGCCTGCGACGAGGTTACGCGGACCGGCGGTGGCCCCGGCGGGCGCGGTCGAGCCACGCCTCCACCTCGGCCGGGTCGAAGCGGAGCAGGCGACCGACCTTGTAGAAGGTGATGCGATCCTCGGCCACGAGGCGGCGCACGAAGCGGTCGGTCACGCCCAGGCGGGCGGCGACGGCGGGCAGGTCGATCAGCGGCAGGCGGTCGGGGGTTTCGTTGGGCACGGCTCCTCCAGGACGTCGATGGTCACCCCAGGTATGCCGCTGAGGGAGCGATTCCTCGCGAGGAATCTTCAGCGTCTTCGAGCCCGGTGCGGCGGCCGTTGCCTCTCCACCTGGCCGAGCCGCCGGCGCATGCGGGCGACCACGTCGTCGTCGTCCTGGGCGTCAGCCGGCGGGGCGCCGGGAACCGGCTCGGCAGCGGGCACCGAGGCTTCGGCGGCGTCCGGCCCAGCCGGGCCCGGTTCGACCGGGCCGGCGGTTCGAGACCCGGCGCCCGGGACCGAGATGGTCATCGCGAACGCCGGCAGGCCAGTCGCCGGCAGGGTGACCGCCCGGTCGCCGGCCAGGCGGTCCCGCACGGCCAGGGCGGTGCGGGCGTTGGCCGGCCGGGCGATGACGGCGGCGAAGGCCTCCTCGGGGTCGGCCATCCCGGAGGGGTCGACGACCAGGCCGAGGTTCTGGCCCCGCCCCCTAGTCATGCCCACGTAGACCCCCGAGCGTGTGCTGGAGGGCTCCAGCACACAGATGCCGTCGTCGGTGGTGTCGCCTTGGGTGCCGTAGCCGGTCACCGCCCAGCCCAGCTCCACGTGCCTGGACACGTAGGTGGCCGACAGCCGGGCCCGGCCCCGGGTTGGATGCGACACCACCAGCGAACTGTCGGCGCCGACTGCCTCCACCTCCCAGGTGTGGCGGTTGCGCACCGCCTGGCCGGCGTCAGTGCGGGTGCGGTCGTTGCGCCGGGTGGCCACCCGGTCGCCGACGAAGGCAGTGCTGCCGTCGGCCAGGGCCACCGACGGCCCGGGCCGGCCGGGGTTGGTCCGGCGCTGGATGGCCACGTTGATGTCCCGGGCCATGCCGGCCGAGGCGGTGGTGATGGCCAGGCTGCGACCGGCCTGGGAGCGCAGCTGGTGGACCCGGGCCACCCGCTCGGGCAGGAGGGCGGGGTGGACGGCGTCGAGGCGGCCGTGGGCGGCGTAGGCGGTGGCCGCCGAGCGCTCCCCCCGGCGCAGGGTCAGGCTGGCCTCGGCCTGCCATCCCTCGTCGAAGCGGCGCACCTCCTCGAGGGTGTGGGCGCCCACCCGCTCGCACCACAGCTCGAACCCCCCGCCCCGGCCCACAGCGGGCAGCTGGGCGGGGTCACCCACGCACACCAGGCGCCACCCGTGGCGCTTGACCATGCCCACCAGGGCGTCGAGGTCGTCGGTGGCCGCCATCCCGGCCTCGTCCAGCACAACCGTGGTGCCGGCCGGCGGGGGCCGGTAACCGGGGCGGCCGGCGTCGGTGAGCAGCTTGGCCAGGGTGGTGGCCGGCCAGCCCGTCTCGGCACCGAGCACGTCGGCCGCCTTGCCGGAGGGGGCCAAGCCCACCACTGGCCGTCCCTGGGCGGCCAGGTGGCGGGCGACGGTGCCGAGGGCGGTGGTCTTGCCGCTGCCGGCCGGTCCCACCACCAGCACCAGGCGCTCGGCGCCCGCCACCGCCTGGACCGCCGCTGCCTGGGCGTCGTCGCCGTCGGGCAGCGGACGCGGACGGGCAGCGCCTCCCGCCCAGCCCAGCAGGCGGGTCTCCTGGTCCAGCACGGCGGCGGTGGTGAGATGGCGCTCGGTCACCGCCTCGCTCACCGGCCGCCCATCCCGGCGGCGGGCCACGCCGGCCGGGGCCTCAGGCTGCAGCTCGACGCACTGTCCGGCGGCCAGGGCGGTGAGCTCCTCGACCAGCGCCACCGCCTCGGCCCCACTGGCGGCGGCGCCGGCGGGCAGGAGGGTGGCGATGTGGCGGCTCAGGTCGGCATGCAGCCAGGTGGAGGACTCGGCCGCCACCCGGGCCAGGGCCTCGGCCACGATCCCCGCCCGGTCGATGCCGTCTAGGTCTAGGCCTGGCAGCCCCGCGCTGCTGGCGACCACGTCGATGGACTCCACGCCGGCGGCGGCGGCCTGGGCCCTCCAGTCGGCCCGCAAGGCCTCGGGGTCGCCCACGGCGTGCTTGGCCGGGCGGCTGTCCACCGCCGCCCACCGCTCCAGGCGGTACAGGGTGCGGGGGTCGGGCTCGGCTCCGTCGTGGTCCTCCACCCACCGGGCCACCGCCTCGCCCAGGCGCTGCTTCACCTGGGCGGCCCGCGCCGAGAACACCCGGAGGGCCTCGGCGGGGACGCCCTCGATGTCGGCGTGGCCGTTGCTGACCGCTCCCCAGCCCACGCCCAGGCGGGCGGTCAGCTCCGAGCGCAGGGCGCCGGCGTAGACCCAGCCGATGCTGCACTGCTGGCGCTTGAGGAACCGGGCGTCGAGGGAGAGCCACTTCCCACTCTGGTCCTGGACCTTGGCCACCACGATGGCGTGGGTGTGCAGCTGGGGATCCGAGGAGCGGCTGGTGTGCTGGCGGAACAGGGCCACCGACAGGCCCTTGGTGTCCACCTGGTCCACGCCGTCGGTGCCCCGCCGTGTCACCGAGCCGTGTCGGGCGAAGAAGGACAGGGCGGCCTCCACGGCGGCGTCGTGGGCGGCGGCCACCTCGGCGCGCACGAAGGGGTCCTCGGCCAGTCCCCACAGCACCGACACGGACTTCGGGGCCGAGAAGCATGCGTCGAAGGCCCGGGCCGAATCGGTACCGAAGCCCCGCCCGAGGCGCGAGCCGGTGCCCGGGTGGCGGGCGGTGAGGAGGGCCTCCAGCTCCTCGGGGGCCACCTCGGCGCCGAGTCCGAGGGCGGCGGTGCCGTCGCCCCACCACCGCCCGGGCGGCTCGTCCTCGGCCAGGTAGTAGTCGACCGGGCCCCGGCAGGCGCCGTCTCGCTTGGCCTGGTCGGCGGCCAGGCCGGCGTAGTAGGCGACCATGGCCTCCACGCCGTGGGCGCCGGCCTTGATGGTGGTCACCCGCATCACCGCCGGCGACCCCTGCGGGCCAATGCACTCGTCTGTTGGATCTCGGGGTAGATGTCGGAGCTATGCCTGCGAAGGCCCGAAATCTCGCGAGGGAATCTGAGAAACTTCTCCGGGCCCTACTGGTCGCCGATCGTGAGGCGCTCGATGCGGCGTTGGTGCACGGAGTAGACGAACGGACCCTCACCGGCGCAGGCCGCGACGATGGCGTCGAGGTTGTCGAGGAACCGCTCTGCCATGGCATTGCCAGTCAGGCTCTGGTTGGAGAGGCAGAAGCAGCGGGCGCGGTGCGCCTTCACCGCCTCGCGCTCGGCGACGTTGTACCGGACCCGGGCGTCCTTCATGAACACCACCCACCCACGAGCCCCCGCCAGTCCCAGCCACTCCTCGTCGCTTACCGCTTCGTCGGCCGGGATGCCGTAGTGCTCGGCTCAGTCGTCAGCCGGAGCCCAGCGGCGCGCAGCAGCGACGGGACGATGATGCGGCCCAGGCTGCGGTCGAGGAAGAGGTCAGGCAGCGCGTCGGGATGCGACACGCAGCACGTCCTCGAGCTGGTCAGCGGGGACGCCGAACTCGGCCGAGAGCTCGTCGAGCGACTCCCCGGTCCAGAAGCGCTGGAGAACGTCGTCGACTCGGGCGCCGCCGCGCTCGAAGATCGGTGCGCCGAACGACCTGGACGGGTCGGCCACCACCTCGGCGTGGCCATAGGCCGGGAGGTGGATCAGCGAGGCGTAGCCGTCGGCGCCGTACTCGATGCGGCGCAGGTAGTCGTGAACGACGTCGGCGAACACCCGTTGCCCGCTGCGAACGACGACGAGCGTTCGTACTCCGGCGCCGTCGGGCGTGTCAGCGTGGGACTCGCCGTAGTCAAAAAGCAGCTCGGCTCCGTCCGTGTAGAGGCGCCGGGAGGCCAGGGCGTGGTCGAGGCCGATCTCCCGCTGCAGGTGGGCAAGGGCGGGCCTGATCCGCTGGAGCGGGACCTCGCTCCGCCGTAGCGCGGAGAGGACGAGCGCCTCGGCGAGCCCGACGAAGGGCACGCACGGGTCCGCGTGGCGATCGGTCGGTACGCAGGTCACGACCGGGTCACCGGTCACGGTGGCCCGGCCAGCAAAACGGCGGCTGTACCCCTTGGCCCACGCGGCCAGCGTCGAGGGTGGAACGGCAACGATGCGCGCCGCCTCCGCCACCGTGTACAGCGGGACCTCAAAGCGTGTGCGGTCGGTCGTCGAGTCCACCTCCTCTCCACCATTCAACCAGCGGGACCCCGGCGGCGCCTCGTCCCCAGCGAACACCGCCGTTCGGTGCGGCTCCATCGGCCCCGGCCCGCACCTACTTGGCGTTACCGCGCAGAGCCTCTCAGCCGGCGGCCGGCCACGGACCGCCGCGCGATCCGGCATTCGGGGCGGCCGTGCCGATGCCTGGCAGCCAATGTGGCATCGTCGACCTTGTGGATCGGGCACTGTCAGAGGAGCACCCTTACGTCGCCCTGGCTCTCGGCATCTTCCTTGTTGGGACCTCGTGGCTGTGGCTGCGATACGCAGAGCCCTGCAGCCGGTGGGTGATGCGGGCCGTCGGGGCGCGTTACCCGCGCATGGCTGAGGGACGCTGGTATCGCGTCGTGCACGTCTACTTCGGAGCCGTGTTCCTGTTCGTCGCCGGCCTCGGCACGATCGTTGCGTCCGTGATCAACTTGGCCCGCTGAGCAGCGTCTACGTGCCGGTAGTCGCGCGCCACGGCGCCTGTGGCGCCTCCGCCGAGGTCGCGGGCCGGCCCGCTCGCGATCACCTGATCGGCGTGGCGGGCGGCGCCGCGACCCGGCAATCGTCGCGCAGTGGTGGCCGTATCCTGGGCTCATGGGATTTTCGCGGCGCCTGCGACGTCGAGCGGCCCAGCCGACCGGTCGGAAACGCTGGCGACGCTCCTACTCCTACCGCGAGGAGACAATCCCGAGCCACGCCAGGATCATCGTTCCTGTCAGCTCGGACGCGCCATACGGAGAAAGGGATGCTCGGTTCTGGAACCGCGTCCTTCTGACTCTGGTTGTCCTCATGGCGCCCGCGGCGGTCGTCCTTCTGCTCGCGAGGTGAAGGTGCGTCCCGACATGCCGTTCGCAGCGCCACGACGACGGGGTCTGTCAGGCAAACATCTACAGGTCAGCCGGAGAACCGTTTGCGCTGGCTGGGCGGAGACCCGAGGCAGTATGGGAGCGTGATTCTGTACAACGAGGGCTGCTTCGCTTGAAGCGTGACCTTGGCTGGGATGCGATCTTCACCGCGGCCGTGCGGCTCAGCCGTGGGATCACAGACTCGACGCTTCGGGTCCAGCCGGCCGGCGGCGGTCGCTCAAGAGGTGGCGAGTCGTCGAGGGCATCGAGGTCGTCGACAACTGGACCAACGTCTGGGAACCGGTGCGGTGAAGGCCGGTCCTCGGGTCACGCTGGAAGGAGGTTCAGCCAGTTCAGGAGGCTGCCTCTCGTGTCGGTTCTTTCCTGCGCGACCGGCCCGACCGCAAATAGCCGAGCGCACAGATGTTCCGATCTCCGGCACCTCGCCGCCGGGCAGGCCGACCTACGCGGCGGCAACGACTTCGCTCGCGACCACCAGTTCGGCGTGGCGGCCGCGGCCGCGAGCCGGCAGTCTCCGCGCCGTTGCTCAATTCGGATGACACGCCACCGATGCATCCCTACCCTCGTGCCACCCAAGGAGGTCAGGCCATGAAGTGCGACGACGAGGTGAGGTTTGAGTCGATGAGCAAGCGTCGCAGGGGGTTCCCTCAGCGAAGCTCGCGTGAAGCGCGGTGACCGCTTGGTACACGGCGACAAGGAGCTCCTGGGCGGCTCGGTCGAAACGACCCCTGTCCTTGCGGTTCGGGCCGGCGCTTTCAAGCGTTGCTGCATGAGGTCCGGGCGTTTCGATGGGTCGCCTCGCGCCTACTACCGCCGCGACTGAAGTGAACATGAGCAGTGACGCCGAGGCCAGAGCCGACAGATCACCTGTTCGCGCTGGCCTCGGCGGCGCGCGACCCGGCAATACTCTGCACCTCTGGTGGCGCCCTCCGACTACTCCGACTGGACCCCTGACCCGTTACCGGAGCCATGGATGATCGCCCCGAACGCCATGCGTCCTGGTCTCGTCGGCGAGCTCGTGGCAGAGGTCGGCGAGGGTCATCCGCTGCACGCCCTGACGCTGCTCCCGGTCGCGAAGTGCGGCGGGTGCGACGAGGTCGTCTTCCGCATCGAGGGAGGCCGATTCGTTCGCTGGGCGAGAGTTCACCTCACTTGGAGCAGTCGCCGGGAGTCACCGACCGTTCCACGGACGGAGATCTTCGACTCCTTCCGCGAGGCGGTCGAGACGCACGCCCACTAGCGCCGAAGTGCCGTTATCCGGCCCTCGACCGCGCCGGCCGAAGTGGCGGTGTGCGCCAATCTGGTTGTCGCGAGCGCCCCGGTGCTCGACGGCTCGCGCCGAACCCACCGGCCGACGTTCGGTGCGGCGGCCGGCAGGTCGGGCCACTCGGCGATCCGGTAGTCGCGTGTCTATTTCGTGCCAGATCCGTGCCAGAAGCACTGGCAAAGAGCGGCAAATCACGGTTCGTGGAGGTCACTCGCCAGACGCCAGAAATGGGGTCTGACCTGCACCTTCGCGCCGAACCCGCTGGTGAGCGGTCCGGCCGAAATCGGCCTCGGCCCGCCTGAAAAGCGCGAGGTCACCGAATCGACGCCGGTCCCGACCACCACAAACGTGCTGGTCAGCGGGGTGCGGGGTCACCGGAGGAGGGCGGCGAAGGAGTCGGCGTGCCACCTGCGTGCCACTACGAGAGAGTGCCTGGTGGCACATGGCGGCTACCCCCGGGCACGGCGCGGCGGGCGCAACGGGCTGGAGCCGTTCAGCTACGCCTGGAGGCGCGGCGTGCATCCGTCACGGAAGCCTGGTCCATCGGCGGCCCTCGGCCATGAGTGCCTGTTCGAGATTCGGCGAGGGGGCGGAGAGGAAGACGTCGGCACCGAGGTGGTTGGCCGCCGCCAACGCCTCGCCGGCCAACAGGTTGAGCGAGTGCCGTTGCCGGAGACGACCGATGGCTGGCCCCAGGTGTCTCAGGCTGAGCAGCTCGACCTCGGCCGGGAGTTCGATCAGGGCCTCGACGGCCTGGCGCCGCCGGGCTTCGGGAAGTTGCTCAAAGGGCCCAGACAGCACACCGGGCCGGCCGGTGGCGGCGAGGACGGCCTGGCACAGCCGCACGTACCAGCAGCCCGTGGTCGCGAGGGCCCGCCCGGCGAGGAGGGAAAGCGTCTCGCCGTGGAGGACGGCGCCGAGCGCCTGGTCGTCAATGAGGGCGACGGTCACCCGTCGGCGAGGTCGGGATCACCGAATCCGGACGCCGCCGCGCGCCAGTCGGCCCCGATCACGGCGTCGAGCACCTGGCGCCGGAGGGCGCCGACTCCGCCCGGCACGAGCAGGAGCGCGTCGCCCAGGTCGAGATAGGCGACGTCGCCTCCGGCGCCGAGCCCCCACCGCGTGCGGGCCGCGGCCGGGAGGCTCATCTGCCCACGGGAGGACACGCGCAGGTCGCCGGCGGAAGCCATACGAGAAGGATACAAGGTGTCTTCAGTGACCGCCTTGTATAATGCTGCTCGCCGGAGACCGGTCCTGGCGGGCCGGTGGTCGGTCGGGGCCGGCGGGTCCTCGTCGGAGGCGGGCTCCGGAAGGCGCAGGCGGCCTACTCGGCCATGGTGTCGAGGCCCTCGGCGATGCGCCGGTCCCGGTCGTCGGCGGCGTGCTTGTAGATCATTGCGGCCAGCGGGCTCGAGCAGGTCGGCCAGCCACGCCGGCTGGTCGACAGTGATGGGCCGGGCCGAGTCGATGCCGCCCCCGCAGGGGCGCTCGCACGAGCAGCCTGACCTCGACACGGACGCCCTGCTCAGCGCCCTCCTGGCCGGGGATCGGGTCTGGGTACTCGAAGTAGAGGTCGCAGGCCACACCCCGACACGCTCGAACCCGAAGGCGTACGACGCGCCGGGAATCCTCGCATTACGGAGGCTCGCCACCGGGAGCGCTGGACCTCGGCCGATTAGCGTGCGTCGAGGCAATGCTGGCGCAGGGAGAGCGGTGATGGCGCCGTCGGAGTCGGAGGTCGAGCGCAAGGGCGACAGCCCTTCGCACGCGCTCAAGCTCGACGAGCTGCGCAGCCGGCTCGACCAGTTCCGGCTCCTTTACGCCAGCGACGACGCAGCCACCGACCGCATGCTCAACGAGCTCGGCGGCCAGGGAAGGGTCGAGCGGGAGATGCTCGGCGAGCTGGCCACGGCCCGGCCGCTGTCCCGCCCGGATCGCATGGCCGAAGCCCACACCGTGGCCATGCACGCCCTCGAGGTGCTGGCCCGAAACGGGTCCCGGCCGCCAAGCCAGCTGCGGGCGGGGCCGTTCACACCGGTGGCCAGGTTCCTCGTGCAGCAGGTGATCCGCTTCATCGTCCGCACCCACCAGAACCACGTCATCGACGCCGTCCGGGACCTCTACACCCGCCGGGTGGCCTGGGTCCCGAGCGGCGACCCGGCCCGGATCACCCTCGTCCGGGCCCGCCTCGACGCCGAGCGGGCGAGCGATGCCTACAAGCAGAAGCCGGGCGGGATCCCGACGTTCCTCGTCGGCGGAGCGGCCGTGTCGTCGATCGGCCAAGCCGTCCGGGGCGGCGTCAGCGCGGCGGCCGGCTCGAGCGCCGGCGCCGTCGTCGCCGTCCTCGTCACCTTCGTCCTCCTGGCCGTGTCCTCGTGGGTCATCCTGCGCGGCGCGGCCGTCGCCCGCCGGCGCATCCGCCTCACGCTCGACCGCCCGCTGGCCGCGCTGTGGGAGACCATCGGCTGGTGCGGTCACCCGCCGAAAGACCCGGCCCGCTCGTTCGCCCTGGTGGCCATCGCCCTCACCGTGGCCGGCTGGGTGATCCTGCCGTTGCTGGCCATCGGCGGGCTGGCACTTGTGTGAAGTCGATGTGCAGGGAGCAGAGCAGCGGGGTGACGGCCGGCGGGAACGAGAAGGCGACGCCACGGTGCCTGAGGTCGCTGACGAAGAGCCCGCCACCGCCGGTGACCGGGCAGCCGGTGAGCAAGGCCCGCGGCCCGCCACCCCCGGGTTTGCAGCGATGAGTCCCCGACCGTTGAACGTCTCCACCAGCACGAGCCGACCGAGAGAAGGACGGAGCCAATGCAGACGAAGATCACCCCGAACCTGTGGTTCGACACCCAGGCCGAGGAGGCCGCCGATTTCTACATCTCGGTGTTCAAGTCCGGCCGCATCGTCAGCGTCACCCATTACCCCGAGAACGCCCCCCGTCCCGCCGGCATGGTGATGACGGTCGAGTTCGAGGTCGAGGGCCAGCGGTTCGTCGGCATCAACGGCGGCCCCGAGTTCACCTTCGACGAGGCCGTCTCGTTCCAGATCACCTGCGAGGACCAGGACGAGATCGACTACTACTGGGAGAAGCTCGCAGAAGGTGGCGGGCACGGGCCGTGCGGGTGGCTCAAGGACAGGTTCGGTCTCTCCTGGCAGGTCGTGCCCAAGGGCATGGACGACGTCTTCTCCGACCCGGACCCGGCGAAGGCCGCTCGCGCCATGCAGGCCATGCTCGGGATGAGCAAGATCGACGTCGCCGCCCTCAAACGAGCAGCCGAAGGCGGCGTGGCGGGCTGACCTGTGCGGCCAGGTGGTAGCGACATGACACCCGCAGCAGCGGGCCCGCCGTACCCTCATTCCACCATGGCCCGCTGCGCCGGCTCCCGCCGACCTGCTCCCGCTCCCCTCGGCGTCGTTCTCGCCGCCTTCGTGACGCTGGCCGCCTGCGGCGGTGGAGGCAGCGGTGCCTCCACCGGGCCCACCGCCGCCGCCCCCAGGTCGCCGTCGTCGATCGCGAGCGGCACCACCACCCCCGGCGCAGCGACCGAGGCGACTGCGACCGCTACGGCTGCGCCCGCCGGCAACCCACCCCCGATGCGGGTTGTGAAGCTGGGGGACTTCTCCGAGCCCATCGCCCTCGCCGTGCGCGCCGGCGACCCGTCGCTCTACGTGGCCGAGAAGGGCGGGCTGGTCAAGGCGTTCCGCCACGGCGCCGTCGACCGGGCCCTCGTGCTGAACCTGTCCGGACAGGTGTCGAGCGGCGGTGAGCAGGGCCTGCTGGGGCTCGCCTTCTCGCCCGACGGCGACCACCTCTACGTCGACTACACCGACACCGGCGGCGACACCAGGGTCGCCGAATACGCCTTCACGAGCGGCCGTGCGGACATCGGTTCCCGGCGCCAGCTGCTGGCCGTCGACCAGCCTTTCGACAACCACAACGGCGGCCAGTTGGTGTTCGGCCCCGACGGCTTCCTCTACATCGGCCTCGGTGACGGCGGCAGCGGCGGCGACCCGCGGGGCAACGGCCAGCGCCTCGACACCCTGCTCGGCAAGATCCTCCGCATCGACCCCACCCCGAGTGGCTCCGGCCCCTACACCATCCCTCCCGGCAATCCGTTCGCCGCCCGCGAGGGCGCCCGGCCGGAGATCTGGGCCTACGGCCTGCGCAACCCGTGGCGGTTCACGTTCGACCGCGAGACGGACGCCATGTGGATCGGCGACGTGGGCCAGGACGCCTACGAGGAGGTGGACGCCGTCGAGGCGTCCGCCGGCGGCGGCCAGAACTACGGCTGGAACCGACTGGAGGGCACCCACGAGTTCACCGGCGATCCGCCCGCCGGTGCGGTGGCGCCCGTCCACGAGTACACCCACGGCGACGGGAACTGCTCGGTGACCGGCGGCTACGTCTACAGGGGGGCCACGATGCCGGGCCTTCGGGGCAGCTACGTCTTCTCCGACTACTGCAAGGGCGACCTGCGCGCCCTGGTCCCCACGGGAAGGTCGGGCCAGCTGCGGTCGGTGGCTCTCGGGATCACCCTCGGAGCGGTGGCGTCGTTCGGTGAAGACGCCTCGGGCGAGCTCTACGTGGTATCGCTGTCATCGGGCGTCCACCGCCTCGAGCCCCGGGGCTGACGACCCTGCGGAACGCCTGAGCCGGCGACGGCAACCAGCGCCGACCAAGAACGTGCGCAGCCGGCTCAGAGACCGAGGATCGGGATCCCCAGAAGCCCGGCGCCACCGACCGGCCTGCTGGTGACGACGGGCGTGGCGCCGGTGGCGGCGCCGGCGTTCAGCCGCCCGGCACACGTCGAGCCGAGCAGGCTCCCACAGGCGATGCCCCTGTCTGCGGTGGCCAGGACCCGGTCGACGGCCGCCTGCGGCGTGAGGCCCTGAGCCAGCAGCAGGGCGACGGTACCGGCCACGTGGGGCGTAGCCATCGACGTGCCCGCCAACGCCTTGTACTGGTGCTGCTGACCGGCCACCCAGAAGGTCGACAGCACGTCGGCCATCTCTCCGCCCGTTCCTGCGCCGCCCGGGGCCACGACGGCCCAGCGGGCGTTGCCGAGCGGGCTCGAGTAGCCGGCCACCCGATCGTCGGGCCCGGAGGCGCCCACCACGATGGCGGGCAACGCGCCGTACTGCGAACTGCCGAGCAGGCCCAGGCCGAGCAGGTTGGTGTTGCCGGCGGCCAGCACGGGCACGGCGCCACGCGACCACGCGTACCGGATGCCCTCGTCGAGCGACGTCCCGAACAGGCTGTCGATGAGGAAGTCCCCGCCCAGGCTGAGGCTCACCACCCGGGCGCCGTGGTCGACCACCCAGTGGATGCCGGCGTTGATGTCCTCGGTGGTGCCCGACCCCTCCGAGTCGAGGGCCTTGGCCACCACCAGGCGGGCGCCCGGGGCCACGCCGGCGATGCCCGTGCCGTTGTCCTTGGCCGCTGCCGCGATGCCGGCCACATGGGTTCCGTGCCCCTGGTCGTCCTGGCCGTTGCCCTTGCACCTGGCCGGGTCGCCGGCGGAACCGATGCAGTTGGTCGACGCCACCACCTGTGCGGCGAGGTCCTCGTGGGTGAGGTCGACGCCCGTGTCGACGATCCCGACACGCACGCCGATGCCGGTGCTCCTTGTCCACGCCGCCGGTGCCCCGATGCGCTTCAGCGCCCACTGCTTGTCGAACAGGGGGTCGTTGGACGCCTGGGCGGCGCCGGGCAGGAAGGCGGCGCCCAGCGAACCGGCCAGCGCAATGGCCAGGATCGAGGCTCGGAGCGGGGACAGCCGGGACGCGGAGTTCATGCGGGCACAACGCACGAGGGACCGATTTCTCGCGCAGATTCCCTACGGGACCGCCGGGGGCGGCGCCGGCGACAGGCCGAGCAGGCCGGCGACGGCGCCAACGACCTTGTCGACGTTCGACGTGAGGGTGACGTCGCCCACTGCGGCCTTCACGGTGTCGATTGCATGGCCTGCGGTCGACGTGACGGCGTCGGTGGTGTCGCTCACGGTCGACGTGACCGCGTCGCCCACCTGGCCGGTGGCGGCGAGGGGCGCAGCCAGTGCGGCGTCCGCGGCACCGCCGGTGGGCCCGGCTGTCCCGCCCAGCGACGGCGACGGCGACGGCGGCGCCGGAGCCAGGCCACCGGGCGTGGGGGCCGGCACTGCGGGAACCCCCGGCACCGGGAGAAGGGCGACGGCGGGCATGGCGGGCAGGGCCACGTCGGGCAGGGCCACGTCGGGCAGCGCCACCGACGCCAGCCGCGGCAGCGCCAGGTGGGCGAGTCCCAGCGCCGGCAGGACGGCGCCGGCGCCGCCCGGCCGGCCGGCCAAGGCCGCAGGAGCTGGGGCGGTGGCCGCCACCACCTCGGGGCCGGTGAGCGGCGCCAGAGGGGCGAGGAGCAGTGCGCCCGCCCCGATCAGCCCGGCGGCCTTCTGGGCGGCGGTCGGCGCCACCGGGCCGCCGGCGGCGGCGCCGGTGAGCGCGGCGCCCACGGCGTCGATCGCCCCGTGGAAAGCGGCGGCGAGGCGGGCAAGGAGCCGCAGCTGGGAGGCGGCCGACCCGGCGGCGAGGGAGGTGGTGGCCACCGAGGTGGTGGTGGAACCGTGCTCCAGGCCGTCCACTTGGCACGCCAGCGCCAGCTTCCGGCGGGCCCGTAGGAGCAGCGAATCGACGGCGCCCACCGACAAGGCCAGGCGGGCCGCCACGTCCCGCGGCCGGTGACCCTCCACGTCGCGCGCCACGATCACCTGGCGCTGGCGGTCGGGCAGGGCGGCCAGGGCACGCCGCACGGCGGCCGTCCGCTCCTTGCGCAGCAATGCTTCGACGCAGGTGTCCGCGGCGCCGGCGGACAGGGCGAGCGCGGGGTCCGCCACCGGGGTGGTGCGGGCGCCGGCCCGCCAGGCGTCGCCGCACAGGCGCAGCGCGATGACCTGCACCCAGGCCCCGAAGCGGCGGTCGCCGGTGCACTGGTCGATGCGCTCGTAGGCCCGCACGAAGGCGGCCTGGGCCACGTCGTCGGCGTCGTCGGCGCTGGCCAGCCGACGGGCGCACACCCGCCGGACGGTGTCGTGGTGGCGCCGGAACAGCGCGGCGAACGCCTCGTCGTCACCCGCCTGTGCGGCGAGGACGAGCGAGGCGTCGTCGAGGTCGTACCCGTGCTTCACCAGTTCCACCTCCGCCACCCACCAGCGGCCCGAGACGCACGAGACGTCCTGCGTCGAGGTTCGACGGTCCCCCCGCCCGGCCCTGCGCAAACGGGCCAATCGCCCCCAACACCCGAAACGGACGAGGAACTACTGCGGGGAGGTCGGGACGGAGATCCCGAGGACGGCGGGCAGGTCGTCGAAGTGGTCCACGACGTGATGGGCCTCGGGCTCGGGCTGGCTGTCGTCGTCCTCGACGCCCTTGTAGCGGACGGACACCATGCCCATGGCGAGAGCGCCGGCCACGTCGGTGCGCCGGATGTCGCCCACGTGGGCGACCCGCCCGGGCACCGGCCCGCCGAGGCCCTCGAGGGCGTGCTCGAAGATCGCCGGCGACGGCTTGTAGGCGCCCACCTCGTCGGAGAACGACCAGTGGTCGAACAGGGGCAGCACGCCGTGGCGGATGAGGTGGTCGCGCAGCATCGACGAGGGCGTGAAACCCACGTCGCAGATGATGCCGAGCTTCATCCCGGCGTCCTTGAGCGTGTGCAGGCACTCCTCCACGCCGTCGGCCAGGTGCAGCTCCACGCCGCCTGCTGCGCCGGCGTCGCCGAAGGCCTGCACCAGCGCTTCTCGCACGTCGGGCGGCACGGTGAAGCCCAGGTTCTCGAGGATGTGCTCGGCCGCCTGGGCCGCCTGGAACTGCTCGTTGGCGTGCCAGGAGGTCAGGTAGGCCTTCCACGCGCCGTCGAACACGGCTTCCAGCTGCACCCGCTCCAAGGCGAAGCCGGCCTCTTCAAGGAGGCCGGACCACGACTCGAGGCGGCGACCGCGCAACTCGCCCCGCACCTCGTAGACGAGGGTGTTCCAAAAGTCGAAGGTGACGGCTTCGACCGCCGTCATCGATGCACCATCCCTACAGGATGTCCTACCTGCGCATGGGTGGCGGACCACCGGGCCATGTGCCCGGCGGCATCTCAGGGGCTACAGGCCCTGGTGCTGCATCTCCTCGAGCGAACGGCGGATCTCCGACGCACGGAAGCGGCGGTGACCACCGAGGGTACGGATGGCGGTGATTTTGCCCGCACGGGCCCACCGGGTGACCGTCTTGGGGTTCACGCGGAACAGTGCAGCCACTTCTGCGGGTGTGAGGAGGGGATCGGGTTGGCTCTGCTCAGGCACGGATGTTTCCCTTCGGACGGTGTCCCTTATGTCCTTGGAAGGTACGGCCCGTACCGTGTGAGGTCGATGGTCAGATCGCGTCATTCTGAGTGGTTAGGGGTGACTAGCCCGCCGGTCCGGCGTGGCCCGGCTGTACGCTCGTCAGGCGGTGAACGTCTTCGATCGAATCGGTGACGAGGACTACGAGCAGGTGGTGTTCTGCCACGACCGGCCGTCCGGCCTGCGGGCTGTGATCGCCGTGCACTCCACGCGGCTCGGCCCCGGCCTGGGCGGCACCCGCTTCCACCCGTACGCCACCGAGGACGCCGCCGTCGAGGACGTCCTGCGCCTCAGCAAGGGCATGACCTACAAGTCCGCCGTAGCCGGTCTCGACCTGGGCGGCGGCAAGGCCGTTATCATCGGCGAGCCCCGGGACAAGACCGAACCCCTGTTGCGCGCCTACGGTCGCTTCGTGGACTCGCTGGGGGGCCGGTACATCACGGCCGAGGATGTCGGTACCACCCAGGCCGACATGGACCTCATCCTCAGGGAGACGCCCTTCGTCACAGGCGTGAGCCGGTCCCTCGGTGGCTCCGGGGACCCGTCGGCGGCCACCGCCACCGGGGTGCTCTACGCCATGCGGGCGGTGGCCAACGTCGTGTGGGGCGACACCTCGCTCGAGGGACGGGCGGTGGTGGTGAGCGGGGTCGGCAAGGTGGGCTACAGCCTGGTGCGCCACCTGGTGGAGGAGCGGGCGGTGGTGACGGTGAGCGACGTGAGCCCCACCGCCCTCGACCGGGCCGCCGCCGACTTCGAGGTCTCCGTCGTGCCGCCCGAGAAGGCTCACGCGGTCGAGTGCGACATCTTCTCCCCGTGCGCCCTGGGCGGCGTCCTGACCCCGACCACCATCGCCGAGCTGCGCTGCGCGGCGGTGGTGGGCAGCGCCAACAACCAGCTCCTCGACGCCGGCTGTGCCGGCCTCCTGGCCGATGCCGGCGTCCTCTACGCCCCCGACTACGTGGTGAACGCGGGCGGCATCATCAACGTGGCCGAGGAGCTGCTCGGCTACGACCGCGACCGGGCCGACGGCCAGATCCGCCGCATATTCGACACGACCGCCGCCGTGCTGGCCGCAGCGGCGACCGAGGGCATTACAACGCTGGCGGCGGCCGACCGCATGGCCGAGCGCCGTCTCGAGCAGGTGGGCAGGGTCGGCCTCATCCGCCGGGGGGCACCCTTGCCCGTGCGGAGGCGCTGAGCCCGGTGGCCCGCACCGTCGAGGACCAGCGTCACTCGCAAGGGCCGCCGCCCGAGCCCCGGCTGCGGGGCATCCCCCACCGGGAGCTGGTGGAGGACTTCCGCCTGGCCTGCATCTCCCGTGCCCTCGACGACCGTGAGATCAGCCTCCAGAAGCAGAGCCGGGTCTTCTTCCAGATCTCCGGCGCCGGCCACGAGTCGCTGCTCCTGGCCCTGGCCCGGAACCTGCGACCCGCCTACGACTGGTTCTTCCCCTACTACCGCGACCGGGCGCTCATGCTCGGCCTCGGCGTCACGCCCACGGAGATCCTGCTCCAGGCGGTGGGCGCGGCGAACGATCCGTCGTCCGGCGGCCGCCAGATGCCGTGCCACTGGGGCTTCGCCGACAAGAACGTCGTGACCCAGTCGAGCCCCACGGGCAGCCAGTGCATCCCCGCCGTAGGGTGCGCCGAGGCGGCCCGCTACATCTCGCGCCGCCCCGACCTGCCCGGCTGCACTGCCCACGGCGACGAGCTCACCTACGTCTCCCTGGGCGACGGCGCCACGTCCGAGGGCGAGTTCTGGGAGAGCCTGAACACGGCCTGCACGCTGCACCTGCCGGTGCTGTTCGTGGTGGCCGACAACGGCTACGCCATCTCCGTGCCCGTGTCCGAGCAGGGGCCGGCGCCCATCTCCGAACTGGTGCGTGGCTTCCGCGGCCTCGACGTCCACCAGGTCGACGGCCGCGACTACTTCGCCGCCCGCCGCACCGCCACCAAGGCCATCGACCACGTACGGGCAGGCGTGGGTCCCGGCCTCATCCACGCCACAGTCACCCGGCCCTACTCCCACTCGGCGGCTGACACCCAGAGCAAGTACCGCCCGCCCGATGAGCTGGCCGAGGAGGCGTCGCACGACCCGATCCTGCTGCTCCAGCGCAGCCTGGTGAAGGGCAGGGCCCTCACCGAGGAGCAGGCCGAGGCCATCCGGATCGACGCCCGCGTGGTGGTGGCCGAGGCGGCCAAGGAGGCGCTGGGCGCGCCGCGCCCGGACCCGGCCACGGTGCTGGACCACGTGTGGCTCCTGCCCGAGATCCCCGACCCGCTGCCGCCCGTTCCGGCGACCTCGGCCAACGGCGCCGGCCCCCGGGCCGGCGCCACCACCGCCGACGGACCGGGCGACGAGGTCACCTTCGGCGAGGCCATCCGGCGCACGCTGCACGAGCAGATGGCGGCCGACGAGCGCATCCGCCTGTTCGGCGAGGACGTGGCCGACGCCCGTGAGGCGGTGCTGGCCAACGTGGAAGGCAAGGGGGGCGTGTTCGGCACCACCTTCGGCCTCCAGCGCTCCTTCGGCCTGGCGCGGTGCTACAACACGCCGCTGTCCGAGGCCAACATCGTGGGCCGGGCCATCGGCCAGGCCATCCGGGGCCTGCGGCCGGCGCCCGAGATCCAGTTCTTCGACTACATCTGGCCGGCCATGCAGCAGATCAAGAGCGAGGCGGCCACCATCCGCTGGCGCTCCAACGGGGCGTTCAGCTGCCCCATGGTGCTGCGGGTGCCCATCGGCGGCTACCTGAGCGGCGGGGCCATCTGGCACTCCCAGTGCGGCGAGTCGATCTTCGCCCACGTGCCCGGGCTGCTGGTGGCCTTTCCGTCCCGGGCCCAGGACGCGGCGGGCCTCCTGCGGGCCGCATTCCGGGCCAACGACCCGGTCCTGTTCCTCGAGCACAAGCACCTGCTGCGCCAGCCCTACGCCCGCGACCCGTACCCGTCCGCCGACTACGTGATCCCCTTCGGCCGGGCCGCCTTCGTCACCCGAGGTACCGACCTCACCATCGTCACGTGGGGCGCCACCGTCGAGAAGTCACGGCAGGCGGCGGCCCGGCTGGAGGCGGAGGATGGGTGCACGGTCGACATCGTCGACCTCCGCACGATCATGCCATGGGACCACGACACGGTGGCCGGGTCGGTACGCCGCACCGGCAAGCTGCTCGTCGTCCACGAGGACATCGTCACCGGCGGCTTCGGCGCCGAGGTCGCCGCCTGGGCCGCCTCCGAGCTGTTCTCCGACCTCGACGGCCCCGTCCGCCGGGTCGGCGCCAAGGACACCCACGTCGCCTACGAGCCCACCCTGGAGGCGGCCACCCTCCCCCAGGTCGACGACATCGCGGCCGCCGCCCGCCAGCTCATCGACTACTGACGCCCCACCCGCTTTCGAGTAAATAGGGTGTCATTTTGACACCCTATTTACTCGGGAACCGCCTGCTGGGGCGTCAGCGGGTGACGGCGAACTCGCACCACAGCGGCATGTGGTCCGAGAGGCGCCAGCTGAGCTGCTGGCGGTCGAGTTCGGGGTAGACGTGGGGGACGAAGTCGAACCCGCCCGCCCTGCCGGTGTAGTCGAGCGACAGCTTGGGCTGCCCGTTCTCGCCGGTGAACCAGGCGATCTGGTCGTAGAAGCCGTCCGCCGTCTCGAAGATGGTGCGTGGGACGTCGTTGAGGGCCTCAGGCGCCCGCAGGCCGGTGGACGTGAAGGCCTGGAAGGCGGCGTCGTCCTTGCGGTCGATGTTGAAGTCGCCCAGGGCGATGAGGTTCTGGCCCCACTGGTCAAGCTCCTCCGCCCAGTCGGACACGAACGAGGCGATGCCCCGCAGCTCGGGGATGCGGTCGCCCGGCACCTTGCCCCACAGCACGTGCAGCGTGACGAGGATGAAGGTGCGGCCGGCGGACACGAAGCTCACCGCGTAGGGGGTGCGGGCGAACTGGCGGATGAGGGCGGCGGCGCCGGGCTGGCCCAGCTCCTCGTCGGAGAGGACCACCTCGCATGCCAGCCCCGACGGCCGCACCCGCCGCAGGTCGAACACGAAGGCCAGGCGCTCGTTGTTGCCGGCCTTGCCCCGCGTGACATCGGTGAGGATGAAGCCCCAGTCGGGGCCCAGGTCCTTCATCATGTGGCGGAGGGCTCGCAGGTTGCCGCGCACCTCCTGGACGGCCACCACGTCGAAGCGGGACACGATCTCGGTGATCGAGGCCAGGGCCCGCAGGTCGCGCTTGGCCTTGGTGCTGCCGGCCGGTGCGGTGCCCCAGCTGTCGGCCAGGTCGCCGAAGGCCCGGACGTTCCAGGTGCCGATGAGCAGGTTGCGGTCGAGCTGCTTGGCCGGCACGGCAGCGTCGAGGGCGTCGTGCAGCCGGGCCACCTCGGCGATCACCGACGGCGGCGGTCCCCCGCCGGCGCCCTCGCCCGCCTTGAGCCGCATCACCATGCCGTCACCTCCTGGCGTCGCCTTCGAGGTGGACGCGACCCTCGCCGGCCGTCACCATACCGATTCTCACGGCCCGGTGGCCCTTGTCCCGCAACACGTCGAGAGCGGTGTAGAGCTCCTTGCCGGGCGGCACCGCCACCACCATCCCGATGCCGAGGTTGAACACCCGGGCCATCTCGTCGCCCGCCACGTCGCCCGCCTTCTGGATCTCGCCGAAGATCGGCGGCCGCTCCCAGGAGTCCATGCGCACCACTGCGTCGAGGTCCTTGGGCAGCACCCGCACCATGTTGCCGGGCAGGCCGCCGCCGGTGATGTGGGCGACGGCACGCACGTCGACCGCCCCCAGCAGGGCAGCGACGGCCGGGGAGTAGATCACCGACGGCTCGAGCAACTCGTCGGCGAGGGTGCGGCCGGCGCCGTGCCATGCCGGCTCGTCGAGCGTGCGGCCGGCCCGCTCCAGCAGCACCTTGCGGGCCAGCGAGTAGCCGTTGGACCGCAGCCCGGGCGAGGGCAGGCCGATCAACTCGTCGCCAGCCCGCAGACGCTCGCCGGTGACAATACGGTCGCGCTCGACCACCCCGACGGCGGTGCCCACCAGGTCGAAGTCGCCGGGCTCCATGGCACCGGGGTGAGCCGCCATCTCGCCGCCGATGATGGCGCAGTTGGCCTCCCGGCAGCCCTTGGCGATGCCCTCGAGCAGCTGGTCGATGTGGTCCTCGTCGAGGCGGCCGACGGCGATGTAGTCGAGGAAGAACAAGGGCTCGGCGCCCAGGCAGGCCAGGTCGTCCACGCACATGGCCACCAGGTCGATACCGATGGTGCGGAAGCGCCCTGTGGCCTTGGCGATGAGGGCCTTGGTGCCCACGCCGTCGGTGGAGCCCACCAGCACGGGGTCGCGGAAGCGGTCCTTGGGGAAGGCGAAGAGGCCGCCGAAGCCGCCGATGCCGCCGATGACCTCCGGGCGGAAGGTCGACCGCACGTGCTCCTTGATGCGCTCGACGGCCCGGTCGCCGGCCCCGATGTCGACGCCGGCATCGGCGTAGGTGGCGGGCCGGCGGTTGTCCGCGTCCTCCGGGACGGGTGCCCCGTCAGCCACGCTCTGTGCCGGCAGGGTCGTCCACGTAGGCGTCAGGGCCCGGGTCGGCGCCGTCGGACTCGAGCATGCCCTTGGTGAACCGGACGGGCACCTCGGTGGGGTAGTTGCCGGTGAGGCAGGCGTTGCAGAAGCCGGCCCCGGGGGCGCCCACCGCCCGCTCCAGGCTCTCGAGGCCGAGGAAGGCCAGGGAGTCGACGCCCAGGTAGTCCTGCATCTCGGAGACCGACATGTTGGCGGCCAGCAATTCGGAGCGGGTGCCGGTGTCGACGCCGTAGAAGCAGGGCCACTTGTAGGGCGGGCTGGTGATGCGCACGTGGACCTCGGTGGCCCCCGCCTCCCGCAGCAGGCGGGCGATGGCCCGCTGGGTGGTGCCCCGCACGATGGAGTCGTCCACCACCACGAGGCGCTTGCCGGCCACGTTGCGCTTGAGCGGGTTGAGCTTCCGGCGCACGCCCTGGCTGCGCAGCTCCTGGCTCGGGGCGATGAAGGTGCGGTGGGCGTAGGCGTTCTTCACCAGGCCCTGGCCGTAGGGGATACCGCTGCGCTCGGCGTAGCCCTCGGCCGCCGGCACGCCCGACTGGGGGACGCCCATCACCATGTCGGCCTCGACCGGCGCCTGCTCGGCCAGCAGCTCGCCCATGCGCTTGCGGGCGCCGTGCACCTCCTTTCCGTAGAGGTTGCTGTCGGGGCGGGCGATGTAGATGAACTCGAACAGGCACAGCTTGGGGTCGATCCGCTCGGCCGGGAAGGGGCGCTCGGACCGCCAGCCCGTGGCGTCGATCACGATCATCTCGCCGGGGTCTATCTCCCGCACGAAGTGGGCGCCGATGACGTCGAGGGCGGGCGTCTCCGACGCCAGGACCCAGCCCGTGTCGGTCTTGCCGAGGCACAGCGGGCGGAAGCCGTTGGGGTCACGCACGCCGATGACGTGGGCGGTGTCCATCAACACGAACGAGAAGGCGCCCCGGAGGCGGGGCAGTACCTCCACGAGGGCCCGCTCGAGGTCGCGGCCGTCGCTGTGGCTGTCCTCGTCGGCCGGGAAGGCGGCGCCGATCAGCTCGGCCACCAGGTCGCTGTCGCTCGACACCGTGCCCGGCAGCATCCCCGCCTCCCGGGCCAGCGCCTCGGTGTTGGTGAGGTTGCCGTTGTGGCCGAGGGCGAACCCTGACTCGCCCGGCTCCCGGTACACGGGCTGGGCGTTGCGCCAGGTGCTGGAACCGGTGGTGGAGTAGCGGGTGTGGCCGATGGCCAGATGGCCCTTCAGCGGCGCCAGCGTGCGGTCGTCGAACACGTTGGTGACGAGGCCCATGTCCTTGACGATGGTGATCGTGTCGCCGTCGCTCACCGCCATGCCGGCCGATTCCTGACCCCGGTGCTGGAGCATCAGCAGGCCGTCGTAGGTCAGGTGGGCGACAGGCGCGCCCGGGGCGTACACCCCGAAGACGCCGCAGGCGTCACGCGGATGGTCGTCTTCCACCGCGTCGGCAGGAACGGGAGGCCCAACCGTCACCTCGCCAGTCTCGCACACCGCCGGCGGTAGCCGGCCGACCCGGTCGGGGCCGGGTTTCAGATCGCCGGCACCGAGTTCATCGAGCCCCTGTTGGATCCAGTCCGTCGTGCCACCGCCGGCCCTCGGGTCGCACGGAGCGGCCCGGGGCGGCGAGTCCCGGACGTAGCGTGGTACTGCGTGATCGACCTGCACACCCACTCGACCGTGTCCGACGGCTCCGATCCGCCCGGGCGGGTGGCGGAGCTGGCGGCGGCGGCCGGGTGCACGGCGTTCGCCCTCACCGACCACGACCGCCTCGACGGCCTGGTGGCTGCCGGCGTCCGGGCGGCCGAACTCGGCGTGCGGATGGTGCCGGGGTGCGAGATCTCGTGCCGCTGGACACTCGGCAGCTTCCACCTGCTCGTGTACTTCGTGGAGGCGGGCGACGGACCGTTCCAGACCGAACTGGCCGAGCTGCAGCGACTGCGGGACGAGCGCAACGTGCGCATGGCCGAGGTGCTCGGCCTCGACTACGGGGAGCTGCTGGCCGAGGCGGGCGGCGCCGGCGCCGGCCGGCCCCACGCTGCCGCCCTCCTCGTGCGCCAGGGCCGCGCCACCAGCGTGGCTGATGCCTTCGACCGCCACCTCGGGCGGGGCATGCTCGGCGACGTCGGCCGACATCGCACCGAGCCCGCCCTGGCCATCGACCTCGCCCGTGCCTCGGGCGGCGTCGCCGTCCTTGCCCATCCGCTCAGCATGGGCCTCGAGCGCGCCGCCCTCGACTCGGCCGTCGCCGAGCTGGCCGAGCTGGGACTGGGCGGCGTGGAGGCCCACTACGGGCGCTACGACCCCGGGCAGCGGGCCGCCCTGGCCGCGCTCGGCATCGCCAACGGGCTGGCCGTCACCGGCGGCTCCGACCACCACGGCACCTACAAGCCCGACCTTTCGGTGGGCGTCGGCCGAGGCGACCTCGACGTACCCGACGACCTCCTCCCCGCCCTCGAGGCCCGCCGCCCCAGCGCCTGAGCGGAACCGCAGCGATCTGTATCCGGATTCCGAACCCAGATCGCTGTGGAATGAAGGCGGCCCAGCGGCGACCAACGAATCGGTCAGTGAGAGGCGGCCACCGCGTTGAGGGCCCGGGGGATGGCGGTGCGCCACGCCTCCGTCGCCTCTGCCACGCCCACGTCGAGCATGCCCGCCACGGTCAGGCGGTCGCCGCCGGCGATGCCGAGCGTGGACACGGGCACGCCCGCTGCCGACGCCCGCTCGACCACCCCTGACACCCGGTCCGGTGGCACGCACACGACCACCCTGGAGGGGGACTCGGAGAACAGCTCGGCTGCCCCGCCGGCGCCCACACCGTCGACGGTGAAGCCGACGCCCGAGCGCACCGCCATCTCGGCCAGGGCGACGCCGAGGCCGCCCTCCGAAACGTCGTGGACGCCGGACACGACGGCGTCGACAGCGAGGCCCCGCACCAGGTCGAGGAGGCGGGCGTGGGCAGCGAGGTCGAGCGCCGGCAGGGGGCCGCCCCGGCGACCGTGGGCCCGCAGGGCGTAGAGAGAGCCGCCCAGGCCGGGCCCGGTCGTGCCCAGCAACAGCAGCACCCCGCCGTCGACCAGGGCCACACCCGGCGGGCGCCGGTCGAGGCGGTCGATGAGGCCGACCACGCCCACCACCGGGGTGGGGTCGATATCGCGCCCGCGGCTCTCGTTGTAGAGGCTGACGTTGCCGCCCACCACCGGCAGGGCGAGCGCGGTGCACGCCTCCGCCATGCCGTCGATGGCCTCCGACAGCTGCCACATGACCTCAGGGTGCTCCGGGTTGCCGAAGTTGAGGCAGTTCACGACGGCCGCCGGCCGGGCCCCGGTGCACGCCACGTTGAGGGCGGACTCGGCCACCAGCATGGCCGTGCCGGCCCGGGGGTCGACGGCGCACCAGCGGTTGTTGCCGTCGGTCGAGATGGCGATGCCGCGGCGGCCCTCCCTGGCGGCGGGCGGCAGGCCCGGGGCCTTCAGGAGCAGCACGGCGGCGTCGGCGCCCGGCGCCTCGACGGTGTTGAGGAACAGCTGGTGGTCGTACTGGCTGTAGACCCACGACGGGTCGACCAGCATGTCGAGCAGCTCGGCGCCGGCGTCGACCGATGACAGCTCGCCCACGTCGGCGACCGGCGCCGGCTTCTCCATGGGGCGGGCGTAGAGCGGTGCGTCCTCGTGCAGCGACGACGCGGGCACGTCGGCCAGCACCTCGCCCCCCTCGGTGTCGAAGATGCGCAGGCGGCCGCCGTCGACCACCGTTCCCACCACCATCGCCCGCACCTCCCAGCGGCCGCAGACGTCGAGCACATGGCCGAGCGACTCCGGCGTGACGATGGCCAGCATGCGCTCCTGGCTCTCGCTCGTCATCACCTCGAACGGCTCCATGCCCCGCTCGCGTTGGGTGACCTTGTCGATGTAGACGTCCATCCCCACGCCGCCGCGTGACGCCGTCTCGCTGGTGGCGCAGGTGAGGCCGGCGCCGCCGAGGTCCTGGATGCCGACCACCAGGCGGGCGTCGAGCAGTTCCAGGCACGCCTCGATGAGCCGCTTCTCCTCGAACGGGTCGCCCACCTGCACGCTGGGGCGCTTGTCGGCGTCGGCCTGTGCATCGCCGAAGCCGGCCGACGCCAGCACGCTCACGCCACCGATCCCGTCGCGCCCCGTCGTGGAACCGAGCAGCACGGCCAGATTGCCCACGCCGGTGGCGGCGCCCAGCACCAGTCGCTCCACCGGCATCACGCCGAGGCACATCACGTTGACGAGCGGGTTGTCGGCGTAGCACTCGTCGAACACCACCTCGCCGCCCACCGTGGGGACGCCCACCGAGTTGCCGTAGCCGGAGATGCCGCTGACCACACCCTCGAAGATCCAGCGGGTCCGGGGCTCGTCGAGGGGGCCGAAGCGCAGGGGATCGAGCAGGGCGATGGGACGGGCGCCCATGGTGAAGATGTCCCGCAGGATGCCGCCGGCGCCGGTGGCGGCTCCCTGGTATGGCTCCACGGCGGAGGGGTGGTTGTGGCTCTCGATGCGCACGGCCAGGGCGACGCCGTCACCGGCATCGATGACTCCGGCGTTCTCGCCCGGCCCGACCAGCACGTGCGGCCCTTCGGTGGGAAGCCGGCGCAGGTGCATGCGGGACGACTTGTAGGAGCAGTGCTCGCTCCACATCACCGCGTACATGGCCAGCTCGAGGTGGTTCGGCGCCCGCCCGAGTATGGAGGCGATGGCCCGCGTCTCCTCGTCGGTCAAACCCAATGCCCGTGCGACCTCGTCCATCCGGCAACCCTACGCGACCGTCTGCAAGACGGGTATGTGTCTTTGGTCTTGCGGTTTGGTTGAACGACCGAGTTTGTGGAATATTGACGGTATGGCTCCCCGTGCAAAGAAGAAAACCCCGATGACGAACGAGCACAAGCAGGCCCTCGCACTCGGACGAGAGCAGGGTCGAGCTGTGCGTCGGTACCTGGAGGCCCTGGAGGCCCATCGTCCCAAGCGTGGCCGCAAGCGCACCCCCGACTCGATCAATCGGCGCCTCGACGACATCGAAGTAAGGCTCGAGACCGCTGATCCGCTCGGCCGCCTCCAGTTGGTGCAGGAGCGCATGAATCTCCAGAACGAACTGGCCACCAAGTCCGAGGCCGTCGACATCGGCGCCCTCGAAGAAGAGTTCGTGGCCGCGGCCAAGGAATACGGCGAGCGCAAAGGCATCAGCTACGGCGCCTGGCGGGAAGCCGGCGTCGATGCCGCCGTCCTCAAGCGGGCCGAGATCCGCCGGGGCGGCGCGTAGACGTCCGCCCCGCGGTCAGCGGCGCACGCCGCCGCTGTTCAGCAGCGAACGCAGCAGCACCAAGCCGTCCCCGGACCCCAGCAAGGGGTCCGAGGCGCGTTCGGGGTGGGGCATGAGACCGACCACGTTGCCGGCCGTGTTGCAGATGCCGGCGATGTCGTCGATCGAGCCGTTCGGATTGTCGACATACCGCAGAACGACGCATTCGTCGCTCCGCAACCGGGCCAGCGTGGCCGGATCACAGGTGTAATTTCCCTCGAAGTGGTTGATGGGGATACGGAGGATGTCCCCCACAGACGCCGCAGATGTGAGCGTCGAGCGTACGCTCTCCACCCGCACCTCCACCGTCGTGCACATGAACTTCAAGCCGGAATTCTTCTGGAGCGCACCGGGGAGAAGTCCGGCCTCGGTGAGGACCTGGAACCCGTTGCAGATGCCGACGACCGGCCCGGCATCGCCGGCAAATCGACGGACCGCCTCCATGACCGGTGAGAACCGGGCGATAGCGCCGGGGCGCAGATAGTCACCGTGGGCGAACCCGCCGGGCAGGAGCACGGCGTCGACGTCGCCCAGCGTGGTGGCGCCGTGCCACACGATGTCGGCCTTGCCTCCCAGCGCTTCGACCGCTTCGATGGCGTCGTGTTCGCAGTTCGACCCGGGGAACAGCACCACGCCGACCCGTGCGCTCACCGCCGCGTCACCTCGACCCGGCTGTCCTCGATCACCGGGTTGGTGAGGAAGCGGTGGCACAGGTCCTCGACCTGGCTGCGTGCTGCGGCCTCGTCGCCGGCCTCGATGCTGAACCGGATGGCCTTGCCCACCCGCACGCCCTCGACCCCGTCGAAGCCCAGCGCCGGAAGCGCCCGCTCGACCGTCGACCCCTGGGGATCGGCGATACCGGGCCGCAGCGAGACTTCCACCAGGACGTCGAACTGTGCGCTCACGAATCCATCCAACCAGGCGGGGACTGGGGACAGGGGGGGCACGAAGGGCCGCAGGCCGCAGGCGCCGCCAGAGGCGGGCCCCCCGGATGGCGGCCCCCGCCGGCGGAGCCGGCGGCGAGGACATGAGAGCGGAGGCCGGCCAGCTCCGCTGGCCGGCCGGAGCACCACCAGCTCGTCCGAACGGAGCGAAGCGAGTGAGGACGACGACGACTCATCGGCGTACGCCGATGATCTCGTCGAACTTCTTGCCGGTGATGCGATCGTAGGCGCTGATGTAGCGGTCGCGCATGGCGTTGATGACCTCGGCGGGAAGGGGCGGCGGCGGCGGGGTCTTGTCCCAGTCGGAGGCGTCGAGCCAGTCCCTCATGGGCTGCTTGTCGAGCGATGGCGGGGTGGCGCCGGGGCGCCAGTCGGCGGCCGCCCAGAACCGTGACGAGTCGGGGGTGAGCACCTCGTCGCACAGGGCCAGCGTGCCGTCGATGAACCCGAGCTCGAACTTGGTGTCGGCCAGCACGATGCCCCGCTCCGCCGTCCAAGCCGCCGCCCGGTCGTAGGCGCCGAGGCTGATCCGTCGGGCCTGCTCGGCCACGTCGTCACCGACGATCTTGCAGGCCTGCTCGAACGTGATGTTCTCGTCGTGGCCGGTGTCGGCCTTGGTGGACGGCGTGAACACGGGCTCGGGCAACTGCGACGACTCCTCGAGGCCGGCGGGAAGCGGCACTCCGTGCATGGTGCCCGTGGCCTTGTACTCCTTCCACGCCGAGCCCGACAGGTAGCCGCGCACGATGCACTCGATCTTGAGCATCTCGGCCCTGCGCACCAGCATGGAGCGACCGGCACCGTCGGTGATGTCGCCGGCGCCGGCCGGGAAGTGGGTCGGGTCGGCCGACACCAGGTGGCTCGGCGCGATGTCGGCCAAGTGGTCCAGCCAGAACACCGTCATGGCGGTGAGCACGCGGCCCTTGTCGGGCACCGGCTCGGCCATCACCACGTCGAACGCCGACACGCGGTCGGAGGCCACGAACAACAGCTGGTCGTGGCCCGCGTCGTAGACGTCGCGGACCTTGCCCGAGTAGATGTGGGGAAGCGTCAACTGATCCCTTCCAGATGGTCGAACACCCGGCCGGCGTGGCGCACGGCCCGGGAAAGGTCGAATGCCTCGTCCATGGCGTCGGCGTCGAGGGTGACGTCGGGGTCGCCCTCGAGGAGGGTGCGGAAGCTCTTTCCCTGCTCCCACGCGGCCATGGCGTTGCGCTGCACGATCCGGTACGCCGCGTCGCGGGGGAGGCCGGAGGCGACCAGGGCCAGGAGCACCGGCTGGCTGAACACCAGGCCGTGGGATCGGTCGAGGTTGTCGAGCATGCGGGCGGCGTCGACCTCGAGGCCGTCGATCACCCGGGTCATGCGGCGCAGCACGTAGTACGCCAACAGGCTGGCGTCGGGCAGGATCACCCGCTCCACCGACGAGTGGGAGATGTCGCGCTCGTGCCACAGGGCGACATCCTCCAGGCCGGCGCCCAGGTAACCCCGCAGCACCCGGGCCAGGCCGGACAGGCGCTCCGTGGTGATCGGATTGCGCTTGTGGGGCATGGCCGACGAGCCCTTCTGGCCGGCGCCGAACGGCTCGAACGCCTCTCCCACCTCGGTGCGCTGGAGGTGGCGGATCTCGGTGGCCATCAGCTCCACGCCGGCGCCCGCCGATGCGCACGCCCACAGGAACTCGGCGTGGCGGTCGCGGGCCACCACCTGGGTGGACGGCACCGGCTGCAGGCCGAGGTGCCCGCACACGTAGGCCTCGATCGACGGGTCGACGTTGGAGTACGTGCCGACGGCGCCAGACAGTTTGCCCACTGCCACCGCGTCACGGCCGGCCCGCAGGCGGGTCCGGTCACGGTCGGCGTGCAGGCACCACAGGGCCAGCTTCGCGCCGAAGGTGGTGGGCTCGGCGTGGATGCCGTGGGTGCGGCCCGCCATCGGCGTGTCCCGGAACTCGAGGGCCCTGCGCTTGAGTGCCGCCACCAGTCCGTCGGACGCCTCCACCAGCAGGTCGCCGGCCTTGGCCAGGGTGGCGCCGAGGGCGGTGTCGACCACGTCGGACGACGTGAGCCCGTAGTGCACCCAGTTGCCCTCGGGCGCCCCGATGGCGTCCTGCACCACGTCGACGAAGGCGGCCACGTCGTGGTCGGTGACGGCCTCCCGTTCGGCCACCGCCCGCACCGTGCCGGCCGTCACCACCGGCGCCCGCTCCCGCACCGCCCGCGCCGCGTCCGAAGGCACGACGCCCAACGTCGCCCACGCCTCCACGGCCAGGATCTCGACCTCCAGCCACGTGGCCAGCCGGGCCTTGTCGGTCCACAGCGCCGCCATCTCCGGCATCGAGTACCGGGGGATCACCGGCCCCTCCCACCCGTTCCCGAGTAAATAGGGTGTCGTTTTGACACCCTATTTACTCGGGAACCGCGAGAAGGGGCCGTCATCGGGAGCCGCCGGCCCGGAACTGGCCCAGCTTGGCGGCCAGGTGCTCGTCGGTGACGGAGAGGATCTCGGCGGCGAGGATGCCGGCGTTGGCCGAGCCGTCGACGGCGACGGTGGCCACCGGGATGCCCCGGGGCATCTGCACCGTGGCGTAGAGGGCGTCCACGCCGTTGAGGGCGCCACCCGACAGGGGGACGCCGATGACCGGGAGGGTGGTGTGGGCCGCCACCACCCCGGCCAGGTGGGCGGCCATTCCGGCGCCGCAGATGATGACCGCGAAACCGGCGTCGCGGGCCGAGGAGGCGAAGACGGAGACCTCGGCGGGGTTGCGGTGGGCGGACAGGACCCGCTCCTCGACCTCGACGCCGAAGCGCCCGAGCATGGCCGCCGCGCCTGCCATCTTCTCCCGGTCGTTGGGCGAGCCCATGAGGACGGCGACCTTCACGCAGCAATGTCCTTCCTGTAGTGCACGCCGGGGAACGAGATGAGCGCGGCCGCCTCGTAGGCGCGGGCCCGGGCCTCGGCCAGCGTGGGCGCGACTGCGCACACGTCGAGGACCCGCCCGCCGGCGGTGACGGCGCGTCCCCGGTCGTCGGTGGCGACGCCGGCACGGAACACCAGCACACCGTCGAGCGCCTCGGCCTCGTCGATGCCGGAGACCACGTCGCCCACCCGGGGCGTGGCGGGGTAACCGTCGACGGCGAGAACCACGCACACACAGGCTTGATCGGTGAACGTCGGCTCGGTGCGCAGGTCGCCGGCCGCCGCCGCGGCCAGGAAGGCGGCCAGGTCACCGGCGAAGCGGGGCAGCACCACCTGCGCCTCGGGGTCGCCGAAGCGCACGTTGTACTCGATGACCTTGGGCCCTTCGGGCGTGAGCATCAGGCCGGTGTACAGAACGCCGCGGTAGTCGATGCCGGCGGAACGCAGGGCGGCCAGGGTGGGCTCGACGGCCTTGGCCATCACCTCGTCCACCACGTCGGGCCCGGCGTCGGCCACCGGCGAGTAGGCGCCCATGCCGCCGGTGTTGGGGCCGGCGTCGCCATCGCCCACCCTCTTGTAATCCCGCGCCGGGGCGAGGGCCATGGCGCGTCGCCCGTCGCACACGGCCAGCAGCGACAGCTCGGGCCCGGTGAGGCCCTCCTCGATGACGACGGTGCGCCCGGCGGGACCGAACGCCGATCCGGCCAGCTTGGCGGCCACGTCTTCCACCGCCTCGTCGAGCGACTCGGTGACGAACACGCCCTTGCCCGCCGCGAGGCCGTCGGTCTTCACCACGTACAGCCCGGGGAGCGACGTGAGGAACCGGACGGCCGGCTCCAGGTCGGTGAACACCCCGTGGCGGGCGGTGGGCACGCCCGCGTCGGCCAGGACCTGCTTCATATAGGCCTTGGATCCTTCGAGCCGGGCCCCGTCGGCGCCCGGCCCGAACACCAGCTTGCCGGCGGCCCGGAGGCGGTCGGCCTCGCCGTCCACCAGCGGCTGCTCGGGCCCGATCACGTAGAGGTCGGCATCGTCGCCCGGCCCCACCACCTGGGCGGTGCGGCCGAGGACGTGGCGCAGGGCGTGCTCGCGGCCGCCGCTGCCGACAACCGCCACCCTCATACCGCCGCCCCGGCGGGCATGCGCACGAACTGGTCGCGACCCGGGCCGACGCCCACCAGGTGGACGGGGACCCCCGACCGCTCGGCCAGGAATTCCACAAAGCGGCGGGCGGCGGGCGGCAGGTCGGCCGTCTCGGTGACGCCCGACAGGTCGGTCTTCCAGCCCGGCAGCTCCTCGAAGATCGGGACGGCCTTGTGCAGGTCGGACTGGTGGTACGGCAGGTGCTCGACCCGCTCGCCGTCCACGTCGTAGGCCACGCAGACGGGCAGCGTGTCGAGGGTGTCGAGCATGTCGAGCTTGGTGAGGGCCAGCTCCGTGAGCGAGTTGAGGCGCACGGCGTGGCGCATCATGACGGCGTCGAACCACCCCACCCGGCGGCGCCGGCCGGTGACGGTGCCGTATTCGCGGCCCCGCTCGATGAGGTCGTCGGCCACCGGTCCGTCGAGCTCGGTGGGGAACGGCCCCGAGCCGACCCGGGTGACGTACGCCTTGGCGATGCCGATGACCCGCCCGATCCGCATGGGCCCGACGCCGGCGCCCGTGCACGCCCCGCCCGCCACCGGGTTGGACGAGGTTACGAAGGGATAGGTGCCGTGGTCGAGGTCGAGGAAGGTGGCCTGGGCCCCCTCGAAGAGCACATTGCGGTCCTCGTCGAGGGCCTCGTGCACCAGCCCCACCGTGTCGGCGACCAGAGGCGTGATGCGCTCGGCGTACTGGCCCAGGTAGGTGTCGGCGATCTCGTCGGCCGACAGCGGGAGCCGGTTGTAGACCTTGGCGAGGATGGCGTTCTTCTCCTTCAGCACCACCTCGAGCTTCTCCCGGAAGATCTTGGGGTCGAGGAGGTCCTGCACCCGCAGGCCCACGCGGGTGGCCTTGTCGGCGTAGGCGGGGCCGATGCCGGACTTGGTGGTGCCCAACCGGTTCTTGCCGAGCCGGCGCTCGGTGACCCGGTCGAGCTCCTGGTGGTACGGCATGATCATGTGGGCGTTGCCGCTCACCCGCAGGCGGGCGCAGTCGATGCCCCGAGCCTCGAGCTTGTCGATCTCGGCCAGCAGGACCGAGGGGTCGACGACCACGCCGTTGCCGATCACCGGGGTGATGTGCGGGTACAGGACCCCGCTCGGGATCAGCTGGAGGGCGAACGTCTCATCACCCACCACGATGGTGTGACCGGCGTTGTGGCCGCCCTGATAGCGGACGACGACGCTCATCTCCTTCGAGAGGAGATCGGTCAGCTTTCCCTTCCCCTCGTCACCCCATTGGGTGCCGACCACCACTGTCGCGGGCACGCGAGTCTCCTCGGGACGAAAATTCCTGGCGGTCCGCCCGAGCATAGTGCGCACCGCCCCACCCACCCCGAACACGGCCGGACTCGGGTCGCCCACGGCGTTCCCGACCCGTGAAACGGGCGCCTCCTACAGCAGGACCACGTCGTCACCTTCGAGGTCGACCTTCACGGAGGCGCCTTCGTCGTAGTTGCCCTCGAGCAGGGCGATGGCCAGGCGGTCGCCGATGTGGCGCTGGATGAAGCGGCGCAGCGGGCGGGCGCCGTAGGCCGGGTCGTAGCCCCGCCGGGCCAGCCACGCCCGGGCGTCGTCGCTCACCTCGAGGGTGAGGCGGCGATGTGCGAGACGGGCCTGGAGCGAGTGCAGCTGGATGTCGACGATGCGGGCCAGGTCGTCCTCGGTGAGGGGCCGGAAGCGCACGATCTCGTCGATGCGGTTGACGAACTCGGGCTTGAAAAAGGCCCGGGGGTCGCCCGACAGGTTCGAGGTCATGATCACCACCGCGTTGGTGAAGTCGACCGTGCGGCCCTGGCCGTCGGTGAGACGGCCGTCGTCGAGCACCTGGAGCAGCACGTTGAACACGTCGGGGTGGGCCTTCTCGATCTCGTCGAGGAGCACGACCGCGTACGGGCGGCGCCGCAGCGCCTCGGTCAGCTGGCCGCCCTCGCCGTAGCCCACGTAGCCCGGCGGGGCGCCGATGAGGCGGGCCACCGTGTGCTTCTCCTGGTACTCGCCCATGTCGATGCGCACGAGCGCCTTCTCGTCGTCGAACAAGAAGTCGGCCAGCGACCGGGCCAGCTCCGTCTTGCCCACGCCCGTCGGCCCGAGGAACAGGAACGAGCCGATGGGCCGGTTGGGGTCGGACAGGCCCGAGCGCGACCGCCGGATGGCGTTGGCCACCGCCGACACCGCTTCCTCTTGGCCCACCACCCGGTTGTGGAGGACCTGCTCCATCCGCACCAGCTTGGCCACCTCGCCCTCGAGTAGGCGCGACACCGGCACACCCGTCCACTTGGCGACCACCTCGGCCACGTCCTCGGCATCGACCTCCTCCTTCAGCATCTTCTCGGTGGCCTGGAGCTCGGCCAAGCGGGCGCCGCCCTCCTCCACCCGGCGCTCCAGCTCGGGCATCTGGCCGAACCGGACCTCGGCCGCCCGGGCCAGGTCGCCCTCCCGCTCGAAGCGCTCGACCAGCGTGCGCTGGGCCTCCAGGTCCTCCTTGAGGGCGCGGATGGTGGCGATGGCGTCCTTCTCGGCCTGCCAGTGGGCCCGCATGCCGTCGGCCTGCTCGCGCAGATTGGCCAGTTCTTCGTCCAGCTTGGCCAACCGCTCGGCCGACGCCTCGTCCGTCTCGTGATCCAGGGCCACCCGCTCGATCTCCAGCTGGCGCATCCGCCGCTCCACCACGTCGATCTCCACGGGGACGCTGTCGATCTCGATACGCAGCTTGCTGGCTGCCTCGTCGATGAGGTCGATGGCCTTGTCGGGCAGGAAGCGCCCGGTGACGTAGCGGTCCGACAGTACGGCGGCGGCCACCAGGGCTGCGTCCTGGATGCGGACGCCGTGGTGGACCTCGTAGCGCTCCTTCAGGCCCCGCAGGATGGCGACGGTGTCCTCCGTGCTCGGGGGACCGACGAAGACCGGCTGGAAGCGGCGCTCCAGGGCCGGGTCCTTCTCGATGTGCTTGCGGTACTCGTCGAGGGTGGTGGCCCCGATCATGCGCAGTTCGCCCCGGGCCAGCATGGGCTTGATCATGTTGCCGGCGTCCATGGCGCCCTCGGCCCCGCCGGCGCCCACGATGGTGTGCAACTCGTCGACGAAGGTGATGACCTCGCCGCCGGCGTCGGTAATTTCCTTAAGGACGGCCTTGAAGCGCTCCTCGAACTCGCCCCGGTACTTGGCGCCCGCTACCAGCGATCCGAGATCGAGGGCGACGACCCGGCGGTTCTTCAGGCTCTCGGGGACGTCGCCCTCCACGATGCGCCGGGCCAGGCCCTCCACGATGGCCGTCTTGCCCACGCCCGGCTCGCCGATGACCACCGGGTTGTTCTTGGTGCGCCGGGACAGCACCTGGACGACGCGGCGGATCTCCTCGTCCCGCCCGATGACCGGATCGAGGCGGCCCCTGCGCGCCTCGGCCGTGAGGTCGCGCCCGTACTTCTCGAGCGCCTGGTAGGCGGTCTCGGGATCCTGGCTGGTGACCCGGTGGCTGCCCCGCACCTCGCGCAGCGCCTCGAGCAGGCGCTCGCGGGTGGTGCCGAGGCGCTCGGCCAGCACCAGCAGCAGGTGCTCGGTGGAGACGTACTCGTCGTGCAGGTCGGCACGGACGACATCGGCCGCCTCGATGGCCTGCTGCAGGGCGCGGCCGGCGGTGGTGTCCGCCCCGTAGGCCTTGGGCAGCCTGGCCAGGGCGTCGGCCAGGGTGTTGCGCACAGCCAGCGGGGAGATGTCGGCCCGCTCGAGCAGGGGGAGCACCACCCCGTCGGCTTGGCCGAGCAGGGCGGCCAGGAGGTGGTCGGGGGTGGCCTCAGGATTGTTGGCCGACCGCGCCAGATCGACGGCGGCATTCACAGCTTCGGTGGTCTTGCGGGTCCAGCGGTTCGGGTCCAGTGGGCGCCTCTACCTCATGCAAACAGAAAACTTGTACATGACCCTATCAAGGAATGCCGGCGCCGTCCGCACATCCCCGCCGGCACACCTACCTGTCGGGCGTCATCTAGAGGATTCGTGAATCCAGAGCCAACGTGTGACAGGATGGGGGTGCCTGGGTCAACCGCATCAGCTTTGTCAACGGCATCGGCTTCGTCAACGGCATTGGCCTTCGCGGTCGACCTCTGCACGTGTGTCAGAAGAAATCTGGGCTTTCACCGTCATAAGGCGCAGTGGGTGCCGTCTCTCCAGCGAAGCGTGGGAGCCGGCAGCGTCGGGCATGTCGGTCGTCTTCGGCAAGGGAAGAGGAAACCAATGAAGCGAAGGTTCTCCATCGTAGCGAGCACGTTGCTGGTGGGAGTCACCACCGCCATGTTCGCTGGCGGCGCTGCACCGGTCGGGGCCCAGGTCCCCGTCGCGCAGGCCAACTACAGCGGGTACAGCACCGGGACGGTGGTGCACGCCGACGCCCTGACGGTCGGGCAGACGCGCGTGGCCGACACCGAACTGGCCTTCTCGGGCGCCTCGGTCGCCTCGAAGGGAACCGGCGGCATCACTCAGCCGTCGGGGGCGACCGCCGGCTCCATCGTCAACGAGCTCGACCAGGTCGTGCAGCCCCCGTTGCCGAACACCACGCTCGACTCCAACCTCCAGGGCGACCGCACCTTCGGGCGCGGCTCGGGCCTCGAGATCGGCGTCGCCACCACCGTCGGCACCGACGTCAACGCCAACCAGCTCCTGCTGGCCCAGCGGGCGCTCGCCTCGGCGCCGCCCAGCACCGGGCTGATCACCAAGGAGGTCGGGCCGATCAAGATCGACCCCGCCGCCTTCGCCTCGCTGGTCCGTGGCCAGGCCCAGGCCCGGTGGAACGGCGACAACACCTGCGTCGTCGGCGAGGAGCTCAGCTCCGGCCTCGGCTACGCGGCCGACGCCCAGCTGCTCAACCTCGGTGCCCCCAGCGCCGGCAACGACCCGTTCCCGGGCGCTCTGGTGGCGGCCGACGCACCCACCCCGGCGCGCTCGGTGTCGCAGTCGCGGTCGATCACCAAGCTGGTCCCGCAGACCGATGCCCAGGGCAACAAGATCGGCGACAACTTCGGCCTCATGACCGAGACCCGCATGACCATTGCCCCGATCACCCTGCTGGGCAACACGCCCACCCCCATCACCATCGAGCTCCTCGGTGAGTGGGTGCTGCGTACCGTCGCCACCGGCCTTCCCGGCCAGGCGCAGGTGTTCTACGGCCCCGGCACCACCAACCTCGACACGCCGGTCCTCAGCATCATCCAGAGCGGCATCGTGAACGAGATCCTGAGCCTGCAGGACCTGCTCGGTCCCACCGGCCTCGGGCCCATCGAGATCCCCGGGCTGCTCAACATCGCCGTCGGCGAGGATCCCCGTGCCATCGGCAACACCAGCGCCGCCTCGGCCCCTACCACCTCCGCTGACGGCACCGTGGCTTCGGCCGCCGTCGACGTGGTGCGGGTGCAGCTGCTCGACGGCGCCGGCGCCGTGGCCGGTGCCCTGATCCCGGGCCTCAGCGCCCTCGACCTTCGGGTCGGCCACATGGAGTCCCGTGCCCAGGTCCCGGCCGGCGGCATCAAGTGCAACCTGCCGGTCTCCAAGACGGCCGACAAGCAGACGGTCAACGCAGGTGAGACCTTCACCTACAACATCACCGTCACCAACCCGTTCGCCGACTGCGAGCTCACCAACGTGCGGGTCGTGGACAAGATCTCCGGCGGCCCGGGCGTGAAGTGGTCGGTCACCGGCACGAACCCGGCGGCGAGCGCCACAAGCACCAACCAGGTGACGTTCAACGACATCGGGCCGATCGCGCCGAAACAGAGCAAATCGGTGACGATCACCATCGCCGTGGCGTCCAACTCGGCCGCCGGCCAGTTCACCGACAACGCCACCGCAACCGGCAACTGCGCCACCGGCTCGGCCCAGGGTGGAGCGCGGATCACCGTGCCCATCAGCGGCGAGACCACCGTCACCGTCCCGAGCGTCGCCGGCGGCCGCGAGCTTCCGGCCACCGGCGTGGCGCAGCTCCCGAGAACCGGGTCCAGCGGGCCCGCCCTCGCCCTCGCCGGCCTCGGCTTGCTGGGCACCGCAGTGGTCCTGCGCCGCCTCCGGCACGCGGCAGCGCAGTAACACCTGTGCAACGGGCTCTGTCTGCGGCAGCGGCGCTGGCGCTGGCGGTCCCGATGCTTCTGGTCCTCGCAGGGGGGCCCGCTTCGGCGGGTCCCCCTGCGTCGTCCCAGCGCTCGGCCCTCATCGTGGGAGTCAGCGTGCACAAGGGCGGTCGCCCCGCCAGCCCGGTCGGTGGCGCCGGAGACGCCACCGCCATGAGCGAGGCGCTGCGCCGGGCGGGGTGGTCCGGCGACCAGGTCCGGGTCCTCACCGGCACTGCTGCCACCGGTGCCGCCATCCGGGCCGGTATCCAGTGGCTGGCCGGCCGGGCCGGACCCGATTCCTTCTCGGTGTTCCACTACTCGGGGCACGTCTACCAGCGCACCGGCGACCTCGACCGCGACGGGGAGGACAAGGACGAGTTCCTCGTCCCGTGGGACGCCACCAGCATCATCTCCGACCGGGAGCTAGGCGAGAGTCTCGGCGCCGTGCCCGGGTGGCTGTGGACCAACATCTCCGGCTGCGAGGCGGCCGGGTTCAACGAGGGCGGCAGGCTCGAGGGCCCGAAGCGGCTCTTCACCGGCTCCTCCCTCGAGCACGAGAAGTCCTACGAGCGCCCCGACTGGAGGCGGTCGGTCTACACCGGCCTGCTCGCCCAGGAGGGCATGATCAACGGCCAGGGCGACGCCAACGGTAACGGCGTCGTGTCGATCCAGGAGGCGTTCCGGTACGCCGAGCGGGGGACACCGGTCATGACGGCCGGCCAGCGCAAGGGTGTCCAGCACCCCTACATGGCCGGCGGCGACAACACCGAGTGGTTCCTCAAGTCTCCTCCCCCGCCTCCGGCATCCCCGCCCCCGGGCGTCGGCGCCCCCGGCCGGCCCCAGAGGCTCTGCATCCTCCAGGGCATCTGCCTGTAGTCGGGAACCGGAGGTTCCGGGTCGAGTGCCCTACCGCTTGCGGTAGGGCACCGGGAACCGTGTGACCGGGACGAGGTCGCGGCGGTGCTGGCGGTGGGCGAGCTCCACGGCCTGCTCGGCGTCGAGGCGGACCTGGCGCAGGGCCTGGCGGAGCACCTCGTTCTCGTCCTCCAGGGAGATCACCCGGCGCACGCCTTCGAGGTTGAGGCCGGCGGCGGTGAGCTCCTGGATGCGGCGGAGGCGCTCGATGTCGCGCTCGGAGTAGCGGCGGCTGCCGCCGACCGTGCGGGACGGGTACACCAGGCCCTTGCGCTCGTAGATGCGCAGCGTCTGGGGGTGGACGCCGGCCAGTTCGGCCGCCACCGAGATGACATACACGGCGCGCATACGGGCGTCGGGGGCCGGCGGTGTCATTCGACCCCCAGGTGACGGCGGGGCGAGTCCGTGGTCGCCGCGGCCAACGCCTCGACGGCGGCCCGCTGGGCGTCGGTGAGCGTCTCGGGCACGGCGACCTCGACGGTGGCCAGCAGGTCGCCGGCGGCTCCGTCGGCGCGGGTGCCCCGGCCCTTGACCCGGAAGGTGCGGCCGGACCGGGTGCCGGCCGGGATGCGCAGGGTGACGGGCTCGTCGAGGGTGGGGATCTTCACCGTGGTGCCCAGGGCGGCCTCGGCGAAGGTGATGGGCACGGCGAGGGTGATGTCCCTGCCCTTGCGACCGAACAGCTCATGTGAACCCACCCGCACCACCACGTAGACGTCTCCCGGAGGACCACCATTGTGCCCTGCGCCGCCCCGACCTTTGAGGACGATGCGCTTGCCATCGTCGATGCCGGCCGGCACACGCACCTTCACCTGCCGGGGTCGGCGCTCGAGGCCCGAGCCGGCGCATGTCGGGCAAGGCGTCTCCACCCGCATGCCGGTACCGCCGCATTCGCGGCACGGCTGGCTGAACGAGAACAGGCCCTGGTTCTCCTCCCGCACGCCCCGGCCGCCACAGCCCGAGCAGATGACAGGCGACGTGCCAGGCGCCGACCCCGTGCCGCTACATGTCGAGCACGAGGTGTCGCTCGTGACGTTCACCGACGTGATGACACCCTCGACGGCGTCGGCGAACGAGAGGTTGAGGGTGGCCTCCAGGTCGGTACCGCGGGTCGGGCGCGACCGCGTCGGCCCGGCCCGGCCGCGGCCGAACAGGCCGCCGAGGAGGTCGCCCAGGTCGTCGACCTTGAACGACGACGACGTGGTTGTGTACCCGCCGCCACCGCGGCCCTGGCCGCCGAACGGGTTGGCGGCCGGGCCGAGGCGGCGGACCTCGTCGTACTCCTTTCGCTGGGCCGGTTCCCCCAGCACGTCGTAGGCGGCCGATATCTCCTTGAAGCGGTCCTCCGACCCGGGGTTGTGGTCCGGGTGGTATTGCTTGGCCAGCCGCCTGTAGGCGCTGGTGATCTCCTTCTCGGTCGCCTTGTCGGCCACGCCGAGAACCTTGTAGTAGTCCTTCTCGTACCACTCGCGTTGCGCCGACATAGGCGGCCCCGCCTAGCCCTTCACCTTCACCATGGCGGGACGGAGGACCCGGCCCTTCCACCGGTAGCCAGCGCGCAGCACCTCGATCACCTCGGGTGCGGGCGAATCGCCGCCCGCTTCGTGCTGGACGGCTTCGTGCTCGTTGGGGTCGAACGGCTGGCCGGCGGGGTCGAGGCGATCGAGACCCGCAGCCTCCAGCACGCCGAGCAGGATGCGGTACACCGGGTCGAGCCCGGCGTCGCTGTCGGCGTGGGCCATGGCCAGGTCGAAGGCGTCGAGGGCGGGAAGGAGCGACTCCACCAGCTTCTCCGCCGCCCGGTCCGACAGCTCGGCGTTCTGGCGCTGGATCCGCTTCTTGTAGTTCTCGAAGTCGGCCTGCAGGCGGCGGAGCGAGTCGAGGTAGTCGTCGCGCTGGGCCTCCACTTCGCCCAGCGCGTCGATGTCGTGGGCGACGGCCTCGGCCGCCTCCTCGACCTGGGCGACGGTCTCGGCCGCCTCCTCGACCTGGGCGTCGGCCCCGGTGACCTCGTCGTCGCCGTCGACGCCGAGCATCTCGGCCATCCTGTCGGCCGCCTCCGAGGCCCGGGAGCCGCCCCTGACCTCAGCGGTGGACCGCTTCGGCGCGGGGGCGTCCGGCGCCCCCGGGCGGTTGACCCACCCAGGGGGCTTCGGAAAGTGGCCGGGGTGGCCCGGACTGGGCGCCACTACCTGTCCTCGTCGACGATCTCGGCGTCGACCACGTCGTCGTCACGGCCGTCGCTTCCGGGCATGGACGAGCCCTCGGCCGCCGCCTTCTCCTGCGCCGCCTGCTCGTAGAGGCGCTGGGCGAAGGCCTGACTGGCGAGCATGAGGGCGTCGCTGGCCTGGCGGATGGGCTCGGTGTCGGTGCCGACGAGGGCGGCCTTGAGTTCCTTGAGAGCGGACTCGGTGTTGTTCTTCTCGTCACCGACGAGCTTCTCTCCCTGCTCCCGAAGCAGCTTCTCGGTCTGGTGGATGAGGGTTTCCGCGTTGTTGCGGATCTCCGCCTCCTCGCGGCGCTGACGGTCCTCCTCGGCGTGCAGTTCGGCGTCTTTCACCATGCGGGCGATGTCGTCCTTGTTGAGCGAGGACTGGCCCGTGATGGTCATGGACTGCTCCTTGGCCGTGGCGCGGTCCTTGGCGGACACGTGCACGATGCCGTTGGCGTCGATGTCGAAGGTGACCTCGATCTGGGGGATGCCCCGGGGCGCCGGCGGGAGGTCGACCAGCTGGAACTTGCCCAGCGTCTTGTTGTACATGGCCATCTCACGCTCGCCCTGGAGGACGTGGATCTCCACCGACGGCTGCATGTCCTCGGCCGTGGTGAACACCTCGGAGCGCTTGGTGGGGATGGTGGTGTTGCGCTCGATGAGCTTGGTCATGATGCCGCCCTTGGTCTCGATGCCGAGCGACAGCGGGGTGACGTCGAGGAGGAGGATGTCCTTCACCTCGCCCTTGAGCACGCCGGCCTGCACGCAGGCGCCCACGGCCACGACCTCGTCGGGGTTCACGCCCTTGTGGGGCTCGTTGCCGGTGAGCGAGCGCACCAGGTCGACGATGGCGGGCATGCGGGTGGACCCGCCGACCAGGATGACGTGCTCGATGTCGCCCTTGGTGAGGCCGGCGTCCTTGATGGCCTGCTCGAACGGGCTGCGGCAGCGCTGCACCAGGTCGGCCGTGAGCTCTTGGAACTTGGCCCGGGAAAGCTTCAGGTCGAGGTGCTTGGGGCCGTCCTGGGTAGCCGTGACGAACGGCAGGTTGATGGTGGTCTCCTGCACGTTGGACAGCTCGATCTTGGCCTTCTCCGCCGCCTCCTTCAGGCGCTGGAGGGCCATGTTGTCCTTGGACAGGTCGACACCCTCGGTGTCCTTGAACGTCTTGACCAGCCAGTCCATGACCTTCTGGTCCCAGTCGTCGCCGCCCAGCTGGGTGTCGCCGTGGGTGGCCTTGACCTCGAACACGCCCTCGCCGATCTCGAGCACCGACACGTCGAACGTGCCGCCGCCGAGGTCGAACACGAGGATCGTCTGCTCGAGGTTCTCCTTGTCCAGCCCGTAGGCCAGGGCGGCCGCCGTGGGCTCGTTGATGATGCGCAGCACCTCGAGGCCGGCAATGGCGCCCGCCTCCTTGGTGGCGGTGCGCTGGGCGTCGTTGAAGTACGCCGGCACCGTGATGATGGCCTGGGTGACCGTGTCGCCCAGGTAGGACTCCGCGTCGCGCTTGAGCTTTTGGAGGATGCGAGCCGAGATCTCCTGGGCGGTGAACTTCTTCCCGTCGATGTCGACCTTCCAGTTGGTGCCCATGTGGCGCTTCACCGACCGGATGGTGCGGTCGGGGTTGGTGATGGCCTGGCGCTTGGCGACCTCGCCCACCAGGACCTCGCCGGACTTGGAGAAGCCGACCACGGACGGGGTGGTGCGGTTGCCCTCGGCATTCGGAATGACGACGGGCTCGCCCGCCTCGAGGACGCTGACGACGGAGTTCGTGGTGCCGAGGTCGATCCCGACGGCCTTGGGCATGTGGTGCCTCCAAAGAGAAAGTGATCTACGTGGCTGGGTGGGTAACAGTCCGACTCTAGCTAAGTTGAGTGCCTAGTTGTCAACGCGGGCCCGGGGCCGGGTGTTCCCTCGGAAAGCACGGGGCCGCTAGCGCTAGCGTCCCGAAATGCCCTCGCTCGTCCTCTTGCGCCACGGCCAGAGCACCTGGAACCTGGACAACCGATTCACCGGCTGGCAGGAGTGCGGGCTGTCGCCCAAGGGCGTGGAGGAAGCCACCCGGGCCGGCCGGCTGCTCGGATCGGCCGGGGTCGACGTCGACGTCGTCCACACCTCCCTCCAGGACCGGTCCATCGCCACCGCCAACCTGACTCTCGAGCAGTGCTCCCGGGCATGGGTGCCGGTTCGCCGGCACTGGCGGCTCAACGAGCGCCACTACGGCGACCTGGAGGGCCGCAACAAGGCGGAGACGGCCGCCCTCCACAGCGCCGAGCAGGTGCAGGTATGGCGGCGAAGCTACGACGTGCGACCGCCCCGGATCGGCCCCGACGACCCCCGTCACCCGTCCGCCAACCCCCGCTACGCCTCGCTGGCGGCCGACGTGCTGCCGACGGGCGAGTGTCTCGCCGACGTCGTCGTGCGGATGCTCCCCTACTGGTACGACGCCATCGTCCCCGACCTCGACGCCGGCGCCGTGGTGCTGGTGGCGGCCCACGGCAACAGCCTGCGGGCGCTGGTGAAGCACCTCAAGGGCATCGCCGACGCCGACATCCCGACGCTGGAGATTCCCACCGGGGTCCCCTGGCTGTTCGAGCTGGGCCCCGACCTCGCCCCCGTGTCGGACGAGCTGCTGGCGTAGCCCGCCCACGCCCGCAGGGCGGTGGGACCGTGCGCGGCGTGGACGGAGACCTCGGATCAGGCGTGGCGGGCCCGGTCCTGCTGCCAGTCCGACACACCCGGCTCCAGCAGGTAGCCGCGGGAACGGACCGTGCGGATCACCAGTGACACCGGCGCCAGCCGGCGGCGGAGGCGCAGCACGTGGACGTCGAGGGCGTTGCGGCCGGGCGAGCCGTCCGGCCAGCCCGCCCGTGCCAGTGCCTCCCGGCTCACGACGGCGCCGAAGCGGTCGAGCAGGGCGGTCGTGAGGCGGGACTCGACCGGGGGCAGGGACACCCAGCCCGACGCAAAGCGCAGGACGCCGTCGCGGTCGAGCTCGGGCACGGTGGTGGTGTGCTCCTGGCCGCGACGGGCGAGGGCCCGCAAGCGCAGCTTCACGTCCGCCTCCGGCGCCGGCACCCGGATCCAGTCCTCCACGCAGTCCTCGGGCTCGGGCGGGGCCACACCGTCCTCCACCAGGAGCAGGCGGGCCGCCCGGAGGCGGGCCAGGACGTCGCGGCGCTCCCGCTCCAGGGGCCAACGGAGCAGCACAACATCGACTCGAGGCGCATCCATCACCAACAACGTACGAGGCCGACGTTGCGCCCATGTTGCCTGGAGATGAACTCGCGCGGACGTGGCCGAAGAGGTCGAAATGCGGGTGCACCCACACGGGACCGCCGGGCGGTACGGTGCATCTTCCCATGGCCCGTGACCCGGCCCGGCGGCTGTCGCCGTCGCACCTCGCCGTCGCCCTGGGCGTGGTTATGGGCGCCGTGGTGGCCCTGTCGGGGCTGACCGCTGCCTTCGCCGACGAGCACGACGTCCCGGGCGCCGGCCGGTCGGTGTTCGGGAACGTGCCGGGACCGCTCCGGGCCGTGTTCTACGCGGTGACGGCGGCCCTCGTGGTGTCGGTGGGCGTGCAGTTCGGGCGGCGAGTGCGCAACTGGCAGCGGGGCGGCCCCGAATCCCGCCCCACCACCCGGGCCAACACCGGCCGGCGCCTTCGGCGGTTCCGCCAGGGCGTCCTCATGGGCACCGTGGCCCAGGACCGGGCGGCCGGCATCATGCACTCGCTCCTGTACTTCCCGTTCCTGGTGCTGTTCGCCGTGACGGTGGTGCTCGAGGTCGACCACCTGGTGCCCGAGCGGTTCACCTTCCTGCACGGCGACACGTACCGGGCCTACAGCCTGGTGGGCGACGTGGCAGGCGCCGCCTTCCTGGCCGGGGTGGTGTGGGCATTGGTGCGCCGGTACGGCCGGCGCCATTTCCGCCTGCGCACCAAGACCCGGCCCGAGGACGCCGTGGTGCTCGGGACGTTCCTCCTCATCGCCGTCACCGGCCCACTGGTGGAGGGCATACGCATCGCGTTGGACGGGCGTCCGGAGTTCGAGCGCTGGTCGGTCGTGGGCTGGCCCCTGTCGGCCCTGTTCGACGGAATGTCCGCCGGCGCCCTGTCGACCGCCCACCAGGTGGCGTGGGTCGTGCACGTGCTCGGGTTTCTCGCCTTCCTCGTGCTGCTGCCCGAGACCAAGTTGCGCCACATGGTGACGTCGCCGCTCAACCTGTACCTTTCCGACCGCGACCGCCCCAAGGGCGCCATGAGGCCCATGCCAGACCTCGCCACCACCGACCTGGAGCGCTTCGGCGCCGCCACGGTGGAGGACTTCACCTGGAAGCAGCTGCTCGACACCGACGCCTGCACGGTGTGCGGCCGCTGCACCGAGGTCTGCCCGGCCCAGCTCACCGGCAAGCCGCTCGACCCGCGGGAGATCGTGCTGAAGGTCGGCCAGGTGATGGCGGAGAGCGCCCCGGGCGCCGGCGGGCCCGTGGCGCCGGTGGCGCCGGTGGTCGGCCACGAGCCGTCGCTCACCGTCAGCGCGTCGGATATGTTCGCCCGGGTCACGGCCGAGGAGCTGTGGGCGTGCACCTCGTGCCGGGCGTGCGACGAGGTGTGCCCGGTCGACATCGAGATCCTCGACAAGATCCTCGACATGCGGCGCTACCTCACCCTGATGGAGTCGGAGTTCCCGTCGGAGCTCGGCAGGACGTTCCGCGCCATGGAGAACAGCGCCAACCCGTGGGCCATGGACCAGTCCAGCAGGGGCTCGTGGACCGACGCTCTCCCCGAGGGCGTGCCGGTGGTCGACGCGTCCGGTTTGTTCGACCACGAGTACCTCTACTGGGTCGGCTGCGCCGGTTCCTTCGACGACCGCAACCGCAAGGTCACCGTCGCCACCGCCACCCTCCTGCACCGGGCCGGCGTCGACTTCGCCATCCTCGGCCCGATGGAGCGCTGCACCGGCGACCCGGCCCGGCGCACGGGTAACGAGTACCTGTTCCAGATGCTGGCGGGGTCGAACGTGGAGACGCTCAACGGGATGGGCGTGCGCAAGATCGTCACCCAATGCCCCCACTGCTTCAACACGCTGGCCAACGAGTACCCGCAACTGGGCGGCACCTACGAGGTCGTGCACCACAGCCAGCTGCTCGAATCGCTGCTGGCCGACGGCCGGCTCGACCTCGGCGACGCCCGTCTCGACGAGAAGGTCACCTACCACGACTCCTGTTACCTCGGCCGCCACAACGACGTTTACGACGCCCCGCGGCGGGTCATCGGCTCGCTCAAAGGGATCGAGATCGTGGAGATGGGCCGCAACCGGGCCGACGGCATGTGCTGCGGCGCCGGCGGTGGGCGCATGTGGATGGAGGAGCACACCGGCACGAAGGTGGGCACCGAGCGGGCCGAGCAGGCGCTCGCCACCGGCGCCACCCGGGTCGCCACCGCCTGCCCCTTCTGCGCGGTGATGATCGACGACGGCGTCAAGGAGGCAGGCCGGGACGACGTGGTGGTGCAGGACATCGCCGTCCACCTGCTGGAGGCGCTCCGGAGGGGCGAGGCCGCGGGCATGCCCGGCCCGGCTGGTTTCGAGTAAATAGCTCGCCAAAATGGCGAGCTATTTACTCGGGAGTGCGGAAGTTCTCCGAGTAGCGGCTCGGCGTGGGGCCGCGCTGGCCCTGGTACTTGGACCCGGCGGCGGCCGACCCGTAGGGGTTGTCCGCCGGCGCGGTCATGCGCAGGAAGCTGATCTGGCCGATCTTCATTCCCGGGTAGATCGTGATGGGCAGGTTGGCCACGTTGGACAATTCAAGGGTTAGGTGGCCGTCGAAGCCGGCGTCGACGAAGCCGGCAGTCGAGTGGATCAGCAGCCCCAGGCGGCCCAGGCTCGACTTGCCCTCCAGGCGGGCCACCAGGTCGTCGGGCAGGCGCACCCGTTCCGACGTCGACCCCAGCACGAACTCGCCGGGGTGGAGGATGAACGCCTCGCCCTCGTGCATCTCGACCAGCTCGGTGAGGTTCTCCTGGTCCTCCTTCACGTCGATGACCCGCATTGTGTGGTTGCGGAACACCCGGAAGTAGCGGTCGACGTGGAGGTCGACGGAGGACGGCTGGATGCAGCCCGGCTCCAGCGGGTCGATCACGATCCGGCCGGCGTCGAGCTCCTCGCGGATCGTTCTGTCGGAGAGGATCATGACGGCGGCCAGGCTACCTGGAGCGGGTCGGCGTCAGTCGGGAGGAGGCTTGCCCCCTAGTGGCACGCGGCCTCGACCCCCTGTTGCCAGGGAAGAGCATCAGCAAGGGCCAGCAGCCCTGTGACAAGGGCTTTGCGAGAGAGCGAGACGGAGAGCGGGCGACGAGAATCGAACCCGCGTTCTCAGCTTGGGAAAAGCTGGGCGGAGGCTGTTTTCGACAAGCGTGTAATTCGGAAACCCGCAGCTCAGCCGCTATTTCGACTGTCCGGCCGTTGCCGACCGAGGACGAGCCGCTGTTCGTCGGCGGCCGCTGACCTCCGGCTGTGCCGGCGTCATGGCCATGGTGCCCTTCGACCGGCGAACCCGTCTGTCGGGCCAGGCGCGAGGAGGCGGCCATCGGGCACTCTGTATCGATGGTGGCGGCAAGGAACCAAAGAGGGCCGGCCCCGAAGCGCGGCCGGTCGCTCATTGGACGGCGCCTATGGGCACCGAAGATGCGACGTCCCCGCCGGAAGTCGGCGCAGCTCGCAGTAGGGGTCGGCACAGTCGGCCTGCTCGTTGCCCTGCTCGTCGGGGCGGAGATAACGGACGCCGTGTTGGGGTGCGGATCCGTCGACCCAACCGATCCGGCGAACTACACCGAGGCGCAGATCCTGAACGACACGCCGACTGTCGCCCGCCAGTCCGAAGGGACCACCCGTCCGCTAGTGGCAAGGGACCAGGCCCGGCCACCAACGTCGGCGAAACGATGATGGTCACGGGCCGGGCTGAGGTCAAGCGCGACGATGACCGCTGGGTCGTCCCGTCGCCTCAATAGCGACGTCCTGGCCGAGGAGATCCTCGATCGAGACAGGCTCTTCGCAGTTCGGACAGGTGCCACCGATACCGGCCCGGCGCATGAAGGTCCCGCACTCCTCGCACCGCTGCTCGCCGACGGCCCGGGCGCCGCAGCCGTCGCATTCATAGACGGTGATCGGCTTGCGGAACTGGTTCCTGGGCACGACGACGGGCGGCCGATCCTCGTCCCGGCGCCGTCGGTAGGCGGCCGCCCGGCACGCGTCGCCGCAGTAGCGCTGTCGACCGACCGGCGTGAACGGGCCCTGACAGACGGGGCAGGTCATCGTGACGCTGTCGTGACACGACGGGATTTCGCCGCCGGCGTAGCGGGGCCCGTGGTCATGCCCCCGGCCTTGCCAACTGAGGGTTTCTGGCGGTGGCGGTAACTTTCGCCGTCGAGCACGAGCTCATGGGCCGCGGACTGCAGCCGGTCGATGGCGGACTGGGCCAGGAGGGCGTCGGCCATCAGGCCCAACCACTCCATGGGCTCCCGGTTCGACGTGGTCACCGTTGCCGCCCGGCGGTGGCGCTCCACGATGACCTCGTAGATCTCGGCGGTGTCGGTGGCGTCGAGGGCGTGGAGGCAGAAATCGTCGAGGATCAGGACGTCGACCCGCAACAGCTTGCGCACCTCGGCGTCATGGCTGTTGTCGAGCCGTGACGCCTTCAGGCGCTTGAGCAGCCGGTCGGTGCGCTCGAAGGCCACGCTGTAGCGGCGACGGACCGCGGCGTGGCCGAGGGCGGTGGCCATGAAGGTCTTGCCGACTCCGACCGGGCCCATGATGACCACGTTGTGGGCGGCCTCGACGAAGCGCAGCGAGCACAGCTCGTCCCACATCGCATGGTCGTAGGTGATGGCTGCAGAGTCGTCCCACAGCTCCAGGCGCATGGAGGCGTCGAGCCCGGCGGACTTGGCCCGCAGGGCGGCCGAGGCGCTGTCGCGTCGGGTCACCTCGTCGGAAAGGACCAGCTCCAAGAACTCGCCGTGGCTGAGCGATCGGGTCTTGGCCAGGGCCAGTCGTTCGGGCAGGGTGTCGAGGCAGCGGCCGAGCTTGACCTTGCGTAACAACGTCTTCAGCTCCGGCGAGATCGTGGGCGGTGCGCTCATGCGGCACCGCCGGTGGCGTCGCCGGCAACGGCCTGCGGCCGGGTGGTGGCGAAGTGCTCGTCCTCCCGGGAGAAGCGGGCCTTGCCCGCCGGCTCGGGGGCCGGAGGCGGCGCCGGTGCCTTGGCCGGCGCCGACTCGGCCCCCTTCTCCAGCATGCGGCCGATGAGCCCGACGCTGACCGCCTCGGCCTCCAGCGCCCGGGCACAGGCGGCATCGACGCGCTGGGCTCCCCAGCGCTTGACCAGGCCCAGCAGTGCGTAGACCTGGCGCATCTTGGTCCACGGCAGCGGGTGGTCGAGCACCGCAATGGCGTAGGCGCCGACGGCCGGGCCGGCCTTGGCCGCCATGCGGGCCAGGGCGTCGAGGTCTCGCATGGCATAGGTGGTGCGCTCGGCCGGCAGGTCGGCGGGATCGGTGACCCGTCCGCCGGGGGCGGTGCGGGGATGGACCTTGACCAGGGCGCCACGGCAGAACACCCGCACCAGCGCCGAATCGGCGCGGACGTCGACTCGTTGGCCGATCAGGTTGCCCGGTATCGAATACAGCGCCCTGGCCACCTCGATGTGATGGTCCCGGTGCACCTTCGCGTTGGCGTAGATCGGCAGGTCGTAGGGCGTCGTCGGCGCCGGGGCCAGCCGGGGTGCCTCCTCGAGGGCGAACAACTCGGCAGGGCGGCAGGCGATGGTGCCGTGGATGCGCAGCCCGGCTCTGGTGGCACACCACGTCTGCGCCCGGCGCTGGGCGTCGGCCAGGTCGATGAAGCGCTCCCCGGCGAAGAAGGAGCCCCGGACGAACGGAACGGTTCTCTCGACTCTGGGCTTGGCATGACCCGTCGATTGCGCCTGATCGGGCGGCTGGGCAACAACGGGTGCGGATCACGCACCCGTTCCACCCGCTTGCCGGGCGGGAGTTCGACCTGATGGTGCGCAAGAACAACTGGGCCGA
>JAHFUS010000076.1 GCA_023264975.1 Actinomycetes bacterium
GACCGGTCGAGATACCGGAACCGCGCCTCGGTCCGACCCCCTACCACTTCAACGTGCGCCTGGAGGAGGCACGCCTGTGCGCCCTGGTCATCGTGGGTGTGCGGGCCGACGGGACCAAGGAGCTGGTCGCCATCACCGACGGCCACCGGGAGTCGACGCAGAGCTGGGCCGACCTGCTGCGAGACCTCAAGCGCCGAGGCATGCGGGCGCCGATGGTGGCGGTGGGCGACGGTGCCCTCGGTTTCTGGGCGGCGCTGCGCACGGTGTGGCCCTTGTGGCCTTGGCCTTCCCCGAGCGGCCCGTCCGACGATCAGACGAACGGGCGGGCGTGGGATCTCCCGGTTCTCGCGCATGGAGACTCCTCGTGGCGCACGACGCCGTCGGCCCAGATGTAGACGAAGTCACGGTCGTCGAGGCGGCGCTCGGCGAAGGCCCGCTGGTCGCCCTGCCACTGCTTCGTCAAGCGGGTGATGACCGAGGCGCTCAACCCGGCGGTGGAACCGAAGAACTCCTCGAGGGCAGGGGCGAAGTCGCCCGAGCTCATGCCGTGCAGGTACATCAGCGGCAACACCTCGGTGACCTTGGGGCTCTTGCGGCACCACGGCGGCACGATGGCCGAGCGGAACCGGCACCGCTCACCGGTCTCGTCGTCGACCCGCCGGTCGTCGACCCGTGGCGCCTCGATCTCCAGCCCTCCGGCGGCCGTGGTGATGGTGCGGGGCTCGGCGTGGCCGTTGCGGGTCACCAGCCGGCATCCTCGTTCGTCGACCTCGTCAACGAAGGCGGACACGTAGCCGTCGACCTCGGCTTCGAGGGCGGCACACAGCATGCGCCGGGCGCCCTCCCTGACGATCTCATCGAGCCCGCCCCTGAGTTCCGCGTGGACGTCGTCGTCAGTCAGTACTCTCAACATCGGCGTTCCTTCCTTGCCGGCGTTCCACCGCCGGCGATCTTCTCGATAGGTCAAGAAGGAAGGTACGCCGCGCCCTCGAATGGTTGGTCGATCCACAGGTTCTGGTTATAACTCGCCCGTCAGCCCTCGCATCTGCTGGAGATCTGCGGTGTCTCCGTTCGCAGCTACCTCCAGACCGCCGCCCTCACAACGGATACAATCGGCTCGACGCCCTCCATCAGCTCCTCACCACCGAGCCGTGGTTACCGCCCCTCGCCGGCGGACCTGACTCATTACTCGCACTCTTCGCACCCCGGTCACAGGCCGAAGGGCGTGACGTCCCTGGCGGATCGGACTGGGCATTCAGCCGAAGCCTCAGCGATTATCTCCAGAAGGATCTGGTCGAGGTCGCGCGCCGGGACCCAGCCGGTGAGGGAAGTCATCCTGGTTGTGTCGGGAACGCGTCGCCGCATGTCCTCGAAGCCCGACTCATAAGCTTCCTCATACGGCACCAGGAAGATGGGTGAGGAACTTCCAGTACGAGCCACGATGGTCCTGGCGAGTTCGAGAATGCTGATCTCATGGGTTGCGCCGACGTTAAACACCTCTCCTACGGCGGCCTCCTCTTCCAGCAGGCGGACAAGGCCATCCACCACGTCGGACACGTGGCAAAAGCAGCGGGTCTGCTCGCCATCGCCGTGCACGGTGATGGGCTCACCTGCCAGAGCTTGGCGGACCAGGCGCGGCATCACCATGCCGTACGCCGGACTCTGGCGCGGACCGACTGTGTTGAACAGGCGCACCACGATGGTGGGAAGACCGCGTTCCTTGTAGTAGGCGTACGCCAGAATCTCGTCGACGGCCTTGGCGGTGGAATATGCCCAACGGGCTACCTTGGGCGAGCCCAGGATACGGTCGGAGGCTTCCGACAGCGGGCCGTTTGAGTTCTTGCCGTAGATCTCCGAACTGCTGGTTACCAGGACCTTGCGTCGGTACCGGTGCGCGGCCTCCATCACGATCTCTGACCCGCGGATGTTCGTGGTCAACGAGCGCAGCGGACGCTCGACGATCAGCTTGACGCCGACTGCAGCCGCCAGATGCACGACCGTATCGCACTCGTGCATCAGTTCATCCACGACCAGCTCGTCGAGAACCGAGCCTTGGACATAGCGAAAGTTCGGATGTCGGCCGGCCTGGTCGAGGTTCTTGAGGCGTCCGGTATCCAGCGAGTCGAGAGCGACGACCCTATCGCCTCGCTCCAGCAGATAGTCGGCAAGGTGTGAGCCGATGAACCCGGCGCCACCGGTGATGAGCACAGTTCCCAGCATGCGATTGTTCCTCTCCTCAGGAGACATGACGGTCTGAGCACGCCAAGAGCACTCACGGAAGAGCTCAAGAATGGCGGGTATTGGTTCCCCGGCCGGCCGACGTAGTCTTCGGAGACATACCGGGTAGATAGCAGGGTCAGGGTCACCAGTTCTCGCGGGCAAGGAATATCTCCAACGTGAGCAATGCCCACAAGGCGTGCCCGTTCTGGCCAGCACCTTCTTGGTGCTCGGACACCATCTGGTCGACGGCGTCGCCCTGAAGGTGTCGACGGACATGAGCACTTGGCTTGCAAAGTGTGCTTCGTAGATAACCTTGGAGATCCGTCCTGAACCAGCGGTCGAGGGGCACGCCGAATCCGTGTTTCCGACGACGGGTGATCTCTGGGGGTAGTAGATCCTTCACAGCCGTCTTGAGGGTACGTTTCAGGGAGAGACCACGAATGTGGGCGTGGTCGGGCAGGCGCAGGGCGAACTCGAGCAGGGCCGTGTCGAGGAACGGCGAACGGACCTCCAAGCCGTGGGCCATGCTCATTCTGTCGACCTTGGGAAGGAGGTCGTCAAGAAGGTACGTCTGGAGGTTGAGCGTGAGGAGGCGGTCCAAAGGGCTGCGGCCGCCAGCGTCGTTCCACATCCGGTTGAAGCCGTCGGCGGCCCAATCGTTTGCTCCGGGGAGAAGGAGATCCCGCCACCCAGGTCCGAAGGGGCTGACCCAGGAGAGATAGGCGTCGGAGACGCCCCCGTAGGGGTGGGCGAGAAAGCGCTGAAGGGTTCGGAAGGCGCCAGGATTCGTGCGTTGCAGGGCTTTCGCAATCGCGAGGAAACCGGCCCTGGAGCGAGGAGGAAAACGCTGAAGCCGCCTGCGAAGCCGAGCCGCTCCGAATCGGGAATAGCCCGCAAACAGCTCGTCGCCGCCGTCACCACCCAAGGCCACCTTGACATGGCCGGCAGTGAGCTCGGACAGTAGGAAGGTCGGTAATGCGCTCGAGTCACCGAAGGGCTGATCGTGATGCCAGACCAGCCGTTCCACCAATTCGGCTGCGTCGGGCTTCACCACGAATTCGTGGTGATCGGTTTGGAACCGCTCCGCGACGGAGCGGGCGTAACGTCTCTCGTCGAAACCGTCGCTGCCATCGAAGCCGATGGTGAACGTGGAAACCGGCTTATCGCTGAGGCCGGCCATGAGAGCGACCACGCTGGACGAGTCCACCCCGCCGCTCAGAAATGCTCCCAGGGGAACGTCGGCCATCAATCGGCGTTCGACCGCGGAGGTCAGCAGGCGCAGTGTCTCCAGCGCGGCTTCGCCGAATGTGAGGTCCAGGGGCTCGGCGGCGTCGGCACCGGGAAGGCTCCAATAAGGCTCGATGATCGGATCGGATCCGCGACGGACCCGGAGTACATGCCCGGGCGGCACGCTCAGTATCCCGTCAAAGAACGTCTGGGGGCTCGGAACGTAGCCGAAGGTCAGGTAGGCGGAGAGCGCCGCCGGATTGGGTTGTCGAGGCACCGCTGGATCCGCCAGGACCGCCTTGATCTCGCTTCCGAATACGAACCGCCCGCTCCCGGACCAGTAGTAGAGCGGCTTCTTCCCCAGCCGGTCCCGGCCCAGGATGAGTTCGCCCTTCCGGTCGTCCCAGATGGCGAAGGCGAACATGCCGTCGAGACGCTGTGCCAGCGCCACCGGGCTATGGTCTTCCGCCAGGTGGGCGATGACTTCGGTGTCGCCTCTGGTGTGGAGGTCGTGCCCGGCTCGTCGGAGTTCGGCGCGAAGATCGAGGTAGTTGTAGATCTCCCCGTTCAGCGCGACACCGATGTCGCCACTCTCCTCGACGATTGGAGGGTCGCCCGTGGCGAGGTCGACGATGGATAGGCGTGCCTGTCCTACCGCCACGCCGGGCCGCTCAAATGCTCCTTGGGCATCGGGACCGCGGTGCTTGAGCGTGCTGAGCTGGTGGGAGATCGCCGTCCCTCCGCCTCGTGCGTCGAGGGCTCCGCCGATACCGCACATCAGTCGGCGTCGCCTCGCACCGAGGCGGCGATCAGGCATCGCATCCTCCGGTAGACACAATTGATTCTCACGAGGACGGCGTCCCGCACGGAACTCGGCACTCGAATGATCCCCTGCTCGGCGTCCCGGCGAGGACGAGCCCACGATGCTGACCTTGACGGACGACATCGTCGTACAGGTCTTGCGTGTCCGACACGAGTCGGCTCACGTGGAAGCAGGCTCGGGCATGGCGTCCGGCGGCCGCACCCATCCGTTCTCGTATTTCCGCCTCGCTCAAGAGACGTCCAACGGCTGCCGCGATGTCGCTTGTATCGGTCGATGTCACGAAGCCGGTATCGCCGTCAAGGACGACCTCGGCTGCGCTGCCGACATCGGTCGTGACGCATGGGCGTCCGGCCATCGAAGCTTCGATTAGCGATACGGGCATCCCCTCGTTGTCCGACGTCAGTACGACCACGTCGGCCGCGCTGTAGAGGGTCTCGACATCGGAGCGCCATCCGAGCAGGCTGATCGGCGATCGGAGGCGGACCGCCGTCTCGCGAACGACCGCAAGTAGGGGACCGTCGCCGACCATCGCAAATGTCGCGTTGGGGTGGTAACGGTGCAGCAAGGCAGCCACCTGAACGAAGCGCTCTGGCCGCTTGACCGCAGTCATGCGGCCCACGAACAGGGCGAGCGGTCCGCTCGCGGGGAGTCCGAGGCTGCGACGGGCTAGGGCTTTCGGCGGCAGACGCCCGAGGGCGACCCCTGGCGGGATGACCGCGTACTGCTCGAGGGTTCCGATCCCTGCCTCCACCAACTCTGTACGGACTCGTTCTCCCACCGCGACGAGGCGAGTGGTGGTTCTGGCCAAGTGGCGCTCCTGAAGGCGCAGCACGCCCGTGACGTGGGGGGAGAAGTAGCCATGGAGTAGGTGCCCGTGAAACGTGTGGACGGTGGCGGGAACGCGGCAGATCCTGGCTGCGATGCGGCCCAGCAGTCCGGCCTTCGCCGTATGGGTGTGCACAATGTGTGGCTGGAACTGGCGGATCTCCGAGATGATCGCGGTGAGGGCGTGAGCGTCATGGGCACCGTTGACTGAGCGGCCGAGCGACGGGACCATGCGAACCGCCAGGTTGGGGGCGCGGAGCGAGAGATAGTCGGCTTCGCCGGCCCCGATCTGGCCGGTGACGAGGCGGGTCACGTAGCGCTCCGGGTCGAGCCTCTCCGTGAGAGCGGCGACCTGCCAGGCTGGTCCGCCCACATTCATGCGGGAGATGAGCCGGAGCACTCTCAGTCGCTCGCCGCTGTCGGGCATGCTCCTCAATGCCCCGGCCGGCCCGAACTCGAAGGCAGGTCATCTTCCTCGACCCCATCGCTGCGGCTGCCTCTCGCAGAACTCGTTCGCATCGCGCGCTCACTGCCGTTCTGTGTGGGTGGCTTCCGCAGCCCGCCGGTCGTGACCCATGGCCTCGGTCCGGTCGTTTGTTGGTGCCCACTTCTACAACACCCCGCCTTGCCTTTCAATACCTGTTCGGCGCACCTACCAGGCCGCGTCGTACCCGGAGGACTTGTCTCGCGGCGCCCGCCCGTGCTCGCCAGCGTAGGTTCTGGTCAAGGGTCCGCCGACCTCGGGTGTCTCGACAGTGCTGGCGGTCCAGCGGATTCGCGCTGCGGCTCTACCGCCGCCGGTAATACACGAGCACGGCCATGCCCACGAGACCTGCCGCGACCAAGGCCGCAGCGATCCAGGACGTCGATGACCGATCCGGCGGGCTGCTTGCGGGCGGCGGGTCAGCCTCTGGGGAGGAACGGCGCTGCGGTTCGAGGAACGACCGCTTGTCCAGAATGCCGCCACCTTTGACCAGATTCCATCCGTCGTAGGCAGCCCGTCGGTAGCGATAGTCGCCGTTGGCGAAGAAGAGCGGCACGACTGGCACATCCGCCGAGAGCTGGCGAAGAGCGTTCGCCACCGCGGTGTGCCTGGCCGCCAGCTCCGCGGTGGTGGCGATCTGCTCCCCAAGGCCGTCGAACGTCGTACTGTGATAACCGGCCAGGTTCAAGGTCGTGTCGCCGGAGCCGGACCCGAAGGCGCGGGCCAAGAAGTCCGGGTCGTAGGAGGCCATCGGAGGGCTGACCCAGATCGCGGCATGGAACGTCGGCGCCGACCCGTCCGCGCCCACGGACTTTGAGAGGTCCGCGGTCGAAAGGACCTTCGGTTGCGCCGGATAGCCAACCCGCTGCAAAGCCGATGCCACCTGGTGGGCAGCCTCGAGCTTGACGGGGTCGCTGTCAGGAGCGAGCACGTCGAGTTGTGGCAGGTGGAGCGCAGCGAGGGTCGCTCGCGCCGCACCGACATCGAAGACGTGTAGTGCCTCATGAGAGGACCAGGGTGACATCGGATGTAGATAGCCGTTCGTCGCAGGCACGGCATTCCCGATCGCATTCGCGACATGTTGCAGATCGAGAGAGCGGGCGACTGCCTGTCGAACGGCCTGCTGGTCGAACGGCGGTTCGCGAAGGTTCAGCAGCAGGACCGTCCCTAGGTAGGACGGCCCCTGGAGGCGGCGGATCCCCAAGCCCTCGGCCAACTTTTCGTACTTGTTGGGAAGGCTGAGGGGTAATGCATCGACCTTTCGCCGCCGAAGCGCTTGGATCGCGTCGAGCGGTTTAGGGATGATCGGAACCTCGATCGCCCCAACCACGGGAGGACCCCTGTAATAGGTCGGGTTCGCTTCGAACCGGTAGCCATCGCCAGGGCGGTACCGAACCAGGCGGTACGGACCGCTCCCAATGGCGAGGCCAGGGGGAGCAGCTTGGTCGGCAGGAAGGTTCCGCCAGAGATGCGCGGGGATGATCGGCAGGTCGGCGAGCGGCTGGTCCGAGAAGCCGGGCGCCTGATGGCGGAGCACGATCACGACAGTGTGCGGGTCCGGCGTCTGCACCTCTTGGACGGCGCCCAGCTCAGGCGTGAAGCGAGGATGCGGACGCTTCCGGAAGTAGTCGAACGTGAATGCCACGTCTGCCGCCGTGACCGGTTGGCCGTCGTGCCACGTGGCGCCCTTTGCCAGCGCCAGTGTTATCCGGAGCCCGTCCGCGCTGCGATCCACCGACTGGGCCAACCACGGTTGGGGCACTCCCTCGGTGTCCCGCCAAAGGAGGGTGTCGTAGATGAGCGTGAGCAGGGAGTAGCCAAGTTCATAGGTGTAGGGAGTCAGCGACCCGTCGTCCCTGGGGAACGGGAGCCGGACCAGTGGCGCGATCGGAGTGGCCGGAGCGGTGCCGGACGCGATGCCGGTGCCCTCCAGCGCCGCCAGGGCCACGAGCCCCGCTGCCGCTGCCCTGAGCCAACGCGACAGGACAGTGCGTGCGGTCACCGCCAACACGAATGTCGTTTGTGTCATCCCTTGGAACGTTGTACTATCAGAAGACAACTCAACCGGGTACCAGGCTAGCGCTTGGGCTCGTCAAGACGACACGAAGGACACGAAGGAGTCGGGACCGTGGCACGGGACGCAGCTGCGAAGCAAGTGGGCATGGTACCCGGAGAGGCCGCGCCGGTTGCCGCGTCCGACTCCTTGATGAACCGGATCCGCGATGATTTCGAGGAGTTCGGCCTAAATGGCTACCAGGCGCGGGTGCTCCTCGCGCTGTTGCGAGCCGGGTCCGCCTCGCCGCCGTACCTGGCCCAGCTCTCAGGTGTCCATCGCACCAGCGCCTACCCCGTGCTGGATGAGTTGGCGACCAAGGGGCTCGCCTACCAGCTTCCTGGCCAGAAGGCGACGTGGGCCACGCCCGGCCCGGAGAAGGTCCTGAACCGCTTGCTCACCACCCAGGAGGAGCGCTTGCGGGCCATGCGCGCTCGGATGGCAGAGACCGCGGATGCGATCGCGCAGGTCGTCTCAGCAAGGGCCGACGGCGCCATGGCTGCGCCCTACGTTCAGATGATCGCGGGCGCCGCCCAGGCGCGCTCGACCTACGACCGCCTTCTGGCCGAGGTCGAAGACGAGTTTCTTGTACTCAATCGTCCCCCCTACTCAGCAGCGGGGGAGCGAGGCCGGCGAAACCGGGCGCTTACCGACATCGCTTTCCGCGACGAACTGAATCCAGCGGTGATCGCCGCCTTGGGTCGGGGCGTGTCCATCAAGGTCCTCTACCAGAAGTCCCAGTGGGATGACGCGGCGTCGAATTCCTTCCGATCGGCGATGTCTGGCTACCACCGCGCTGGCGTTGAGGGCCGTGTGGTCGACGAGCTTCCCATGAAGCTGGTCGTGGCCGATCGTCGTGTCGCGCTGCTCTCGCTTGCCGATCCGGTCCTGCCGGAGGTCGGCTTTCCCGCCAACCTGTTGGTCGCGCATCCGGGCTATGCCGGGTTCCAGGCCGATGGCTTCGACCACCGGTGGGCTACAGGGCGTTCGGTGACCACCGAAAGGTCCGCATTGAACGAACCGGCCACCTCTTCGGCCCGACCCCGCAGGAGACCATGACGTTGTGGGGAAGAAGTACAACTTTTCGTTGACACGAGCATGTTGGCATGTATAGATACGTGGGAGGACAAATGGGCCGCGACGGGGAACCTACCCAGTGGCTACCGACAGAACAGGAGTCAAGATGAGATTTCGCCGGGAAGCCTTCGCGACAGGCGCTCTTGCAGGCGTTCTCGTCCTTTGGATGGCGAGCCAGGCATGGGCCTGCATCGCGACGACCGGAGCGTCACTGGAAGAGCCCTCGCCGAGCAGGGCGGCTGTCGGGGTCCAGGTCGGCGTCAGCGGTAGCGGATGGGACCGAGGTAGCCAGGTCGACGTCTTCTGGTCCGGCGACGGGGCCGCCGTCACTGAGCCCGCACTGGCCAGGGTCACGAGTAACGACCGCGGCGCAATCTCGGCCTGGGTGACGGTCCCCCAGGCCGACCCCGGGACCCATTATATCGTGGCCAGGCAGGGCACGACCGTGAAGACGGTCGCTTTTGACGTGTCGCCCTCCGACGGTGCTTCTGCGACGAACGCACCCGGGACTGGTGGACAGCTTGCGCCGTCGTCTCCCTCCGACCAGGCCGTCACCAGTGGGGCGACCTCCGGAGCGAGCCAGGGTTCGCAGGCAGCCCCTATTTTGTCCTCGACGACTGTCGTCGACACCGGGGCGGTGGCCGACACGGTGGGTAACGGGGAACTTCCTCGGCCGGCATCGGTGTCTCGGTCGGCCTCGGTGATCGCTGACAGTCCCACGGCGACCCCAGCTATCGCAGCAGCGGAGAATGCGACGCCAGCTGCCGGTTCGACCGCTGTTCTCACTCCTTCGAACAGTGTTGTCTGGAACGACTTGTGGAGTGGCTCGGCGGCGGAAGGCCCGCCGGCCTTCTCCGATCTCCATGGCAAGACCGCTGCACGAGAGGGCGTTCCATCGGGGGTTGGCCTGTTGACCGGCGGCCTCGTCGCTTTGGCACTCGGCTTTGGGCTCCGGGAGGTCGTGGAGCACGTCGGTGTCGCCAGGAGCGGCAACCAAGACTGATGCAAGGATGACTCATCCTGCCCGAGGTCGGCAGGATGAGCGGAATTGGAGGGCCCGGCGACGCCGGGCCCTCCTTGACGTAGAGGCGGAAAGATCATGCAGCGCAATCCTGGCGGTCGACCGAATGCACGGAAGTCCGGCGGGAACCGGAGGTCCCGTTCGGCGAAGAAGAGCAGGCTCGGCCTTTGGACGACACTGGTTCTGCTGGTCCTCGTCGGGATCTACGTCTCTGTGCTCAACCTCTCGCGCCCGCACGTCACCGGCCAGAAGCTGCGCTTCGACACCTTCGTGAACCTGGCGGAGTCTGGCAAGATCAAGTCGGCTCTTGTGCTCGACGAGGACGCGTTCATTGTCGGCTACTACGTCGGCGCCGACAAGACGACGGTCCAGTACAACTCACCGCTCGTCCGCGGTACCCAGGGCGAGCTTCTGCAGCTACTGGTCCAGAACAACATCCCGACGACGGTCGATCAGCAGGTGAAGAAGCGGGTGGCCTCTCTCGCCACCACCTTGTTGCCCGGCCTCATCATCGTCGTTCTCCTGGCGTACCTGATCCTGTCGTCCCGGCGGCGCACCGGCCTGTTCGCCATCGCCAGTGGGGCCCGGAAGCTCGACAAGAACGAGCGCACCGTCACCTTTGCCGACGTGGCTGGCCAGGACGCTGCGGTGAAGGAGCTCGCCGAGCTGAGCGAGTTCCTCGCTGACCCCGAGCGGTTCTCCAGTCTGGGCGCCACGGTCCCGAAGGGGGTGCTGCTCTACGGGCCTCCCGGCTGCGGAAAGACGCTCCTCGCCCGGGCGCTGGCGGGCGAGGCGGGTGCGAGTTTCTACTCCATTTCGGGTTCCGACTTCGTCGAGGTCTATGTCGGCGTCGGCGCGTCCCGGGTGCGCGACCTGTTCAAGCAGGCGCGTGAGAACGCGCCATCGCTGGTGTTCATCGATGAGCTCGACTCCATCGGACGCGCCCGCGGTGTGGTGGGCACGGTGCAGTCGCACGGCGAGCAGGAGCAGGCACTCAACCAAATCCTCGCCGAGATGGACGGGTTCTCCCCGACGGAGGGGATCATCGTGCTCGGCGCGACCAACCGACCAGACGTGCTGGATCAGGCCCTGCTTCGACCAGGGCGTTTCGATCGCACGATCGGTCTGGAAAAGCCCGATGAGGCGGGGCGCTTGGCCATCCTCGAGGTCCACGCCCGGAGTAAGCAATTCGAGGCCGGCATCGACCTGCCCGCCGTCGCCCAGAAGTCGATCGGCCTCACCGGCGCCGACCTGGCAAGCGTTGTGAACGAGGGCGCCCTTCTCGCTGCCCGCGCACACAAGGTCGCCATCTCGCAGGTCGAGCTTGACCAAGCACTGCAGCGAATCCTCCAGGCTCCTGAGCGCCAGCGCCGGCTCTCCCTGCGCGAGCGCAGCATCGGCCGGCGGTTCACGTCGGAGCGTCCCGCCAGCTTCGCTGATGTCGCCGGGCAGGACGAGGCAGTCAAGGAACTGGCCGAGATCAAGGAGTTCCTCGTCAACCCCGGGAAGTTCGTCGCTCTCGGCGCCAGGGTGCCACGGGGCGTCCTCCTCTACGGCCCGCCCGGCTGCGGCAAGACCCTCCTGGCCAGGGCGCTGGCGGGCGAGGCCAACGCCGCCTTTGTTGCCGTCGGCGCATCGGAGTTCGTCGAGGTGTTCACCGGGAAGGGCGCATCCCGGGTCCGCGAGATCTTCGCCGACGCCCGGTCGATGGCGCCGGCCATCATCTTCATCGACGAGCTGGACTCCCTCGGCCGGGCACGCGGCCAGGCGGGAGCGGCATACTCGAATGGGGAGCAGGAGCAGACCCTCAACCAGATGCTGGCCGAGATGGATGGTTTCACGCCCACCGAGGGCGTCATCGTTCTGGCTGCCACCAACCGGCCGGACGTGCTCGACCCGGCCTTGCTCCGTCCCGGGCGCTTCGACCGCACCATCGGACTGAACAAGCCTGATGAGCGGGGCCGTCTCGCCGTCCTGAAGCTGCACACCAAGGACATGGCTCTCGCATCCGACGTCGACCTGGCCGCGTTGGCCGTTGCGGCGATCGGGCTCAGCGGAGCCGATCTGGCGAACGTGATGAACGAGGCTGCACTGCTGGCGGCCAGGGCGGACCATCTGGTGATCTCACAGGCGCACCTGGAGGAAGCGCTTCAACGGACCCTGGAGGCACCCGAGCGCCAGCGGCGACTGTCAGCGCGAGGCGAGCGTACGATCGGACGTCGGTTCACCGGGGCGGAGCGGGTGACCTTCGCCGACGTGGCCGGCGTGGCCGGCGCGGTGGCTGAGCTGGAGGACATCCGAGCCTTCCTGGCCGAGCCCGAGCGCTTCGCGCGGATCGGAGCGCGGGTGCCGCGAGGGATCTTGCTGTCCGGTCCGCCGGGCTGCGGCAAGACGCTGCTGGCGCGGGCCGTGGCAGGGGAGACGAACGCCGCCTTCTTCTCGGTCTCCTCGAGCCAGTTCGTCGAAGTCTTCGTGGGCCAGGGCGCCTCACGAGTACGGGACCTCTTCGACGACGCCCGGTCGATGGCCCCCACCATCGTCTTCATCGATGAGATCGACGCCATCGGGGCCCGGCGATCAGGTTCGTGGAACCGGGAGGGCGATCAGACGCTCAACCAGATCCTCATCGAGTTGGACGGCTTCGAGGATCGAAGCGCCGTCATCGTCATGGCCGCGACCAATCGCCATGACCTGCTTGATCCGGCGCTGGTGCGCGCCGGGCGCTTCGACCGCCACGTGGCCATCGAGCTGCCCGACCGCGACGGGCGCCGTGACATCCTCCAGCTCCACGCCCGTAGCCGGCCGCTCGCTGGCAACGTCGACCTCGACGTCCTGGCCCGGCTGACCCAGGGCTTCTCGGGCGCCGACCTGGCCAATATCCTCAACGAGGCTGCGCTCCTGGCCGCCCGCCGAGGACTCAACCAGATCAGCATGGCTTTGCTCGAGGAGGGACTGGACCGCTCCACCATCGGGGTGGGCTCCGGGGCCGTCGTACTGTCTGAGGATGAGCGGCTCGTCGTCGCCTACCACGAGAGCGGGCACGCGCTCGTCGCTCGAGCACTCCCGGGCGCGACACCGGCGCATCGGCTGACGATCGTGCCGAGAGGTGGGTCACTCGGCCACTGCACGCTGATCGACACCCACGACCGGGCCATCCATTCCCGGTCGATGCTGATCGACCACATGGCTGTCGGCCTCGGTGGGCGCGTGGCCGAGGAGCTGGTCTTCCATGAGACCAGCTCGGGTGTGCTCAGCGACCTCCAGCGGGTGGGCGAGACGGCCCGCCGGATGGTGTGCCAGCTCGGGATGGGCATGACCACGGGCCTGCTTCCCACCGCCTACGGCGTCGGGCCGGATGGCCGCTTTCACGCGTACTCCGACGAAGCATCCCGGGTCATCGAGACCGAGGTGCAAGCTCTGATGGAGGAGGCCACGCAGCGAGCCCGTTCGGTGCTCTCCGCGTCGCTTCCCCAACTCGAGGCAGCTGCGCTGGCCTTACTCGAGCGGGAGACCCTGACCGCCCAGCAACTCGATGAGATAGTGGGAGCGCCTCGGCGCCGACCGAGTTCTGTGGAGGCCCAGCGACGAGTGGCGGACGGGCCATCTCGACGGGTATGACCGGCCCTGTGCCGGTGGCGGAGGATGGCGCCACCGGACGGGCGGGGCGGTCCCGCTCAGGGCGATGGATGGCTCTCGTTGGGGCCGGTTTCGTCGTCGCCGGCCTTCTGGCCGCGCTCCTCCCCGTTGGCGGTAACCGAGTCGACGCCCGGGTGGTGGGCGGCAACCTGCCGATCGACACCAGGGGTGGTGATCCCCACCACCGGGTCGCGGAGAACTCGCCCAAGCTGGTGGTGAACCCTATTCACCCCGACAACCTGGCTGTGTCCGGTCGCGTAGACCTGCCCGCCTTCTCGTGCCGCCTCCACGTCTCCTTCGACGGCGGCCGCCGGTGGGACGACGTGCCGATCCCGGTGCCGGAGCAGCGCAAGATCGGCTGCATCGACCCCGACATAGCCTTCGGTCCCGAAGGGACCCTGTACGTCAGCTTCATTTCCTTCGGGGACGTGCCCGGCTCGGGGTACGCACCCGACGCGCTCTGGGTGGCTGCGTCGCACGACGGCGGTCGCACGTTCGCGCCCCTCACCCAGGTGACCGGGCCGCTCGCCTTCGAGGCTCGGCTGGCTGTTGACGGCGCGCGCCCGGGCCGTCTCTACGTGACCTGGGTGCAGGCCACGGGGACCTCGTCCTACGGCTTCGCGGATGACGGCAATCCCATCCTGATCAGCAGCTCCGATGACGGCGGGTCGACGTGGAGCAGCCCAGCGCGTGTCTCCCCGCAGCCACGGGCACGAGTGGTGGCACCCTCGCCGGCCGTCGGCCCGGGCGGAACTGTGTACGTCGCCTACCTCGATGTGGGCAACGACCGGCTCGACTACGAAGGGGCCCACGAGAACCGGGGTGGGGAGCCGTACAGCGGCACGTGGTCGCTGGTCATGGCCCGCTCGCTCGACGGCGGGTCCACGTGGGCGGAGGCCGACGTGGATCGGGGCCTGGTGCCTATCGACCGTTTCCTGGTCTTGTTCCCCGCCACACCGTCGGTGGCCGTCGACCGGCGGAACGGCGACGTTCTCGTTGGCTACCACGACGGGCGCCTCGGCGACGCCGACGTGCGCGTGTGGTCCTCGACGGACAAAGGACGGACGTGGAGCGCTGGGCGGCGGGTGAACGACACACCGGTGCGCGACGGGACCTGGCAGTACCTGCCCCAACTGGCCATCTCTGCGCACGGGAGGCTCACCGTGGTGTATTACGACCGCCGATCGGACGCCCGTAACCTGCACAACGAAGTGTCACTCCAGTCCTCCCTCGACGACGGGAGGACCTTCAGCCGGCGGGTGGTCCTGTCGGACCGTCCGTTCGACTCCCGCATCGGCTTCGGTGCCGACCGCGCGCTCCCGCAGCTCGGGAGCCGCCTCGGCCTCCAGGTCACCGACGCAGGCGCGCTCGCCGTCTGGGCCGACACCAGGGGAGCGACGGCCCTGATCCCCGAGCAGGACTTAGCCCGCGCTTCGGTGGCCTTCCAGCCCACGCGGCGTGGCTTGGTCGCACGCCCCGGTGGCATTGCTGTCGCCGCGACCGGCGTGCTCCTCCTCGCAGCTGCTCTCCGTCCGAGGCGGCGACGGCTCCGGCCAGTCGTCGCCCGATGAGAGCGGTGGACGAACGCCGCCACGCTTACCGCCTCAAGGCGACCGGTCGATGCGCCGGCGATGCGCCGGCGGGGCGCCTGCAGGGCCGGGAGGGAGGTGCCGCGGCGCAGCTTTGGGATGGCGAATTCCAATGTCGCCGGCCTTGGTCGACGCCAGCTTTTGTGGCGGGTGCTGCGGATGTCGTTGCGCTCTCACCATTGCACACCGGTTGGAGAGGCAGAACATCAGCGGATGCTTCCGGACCCTTGCCGGCGCCAAGGCCTTCTGCGCAGTTCGCTCCTACCTGCAGACAGCCGACAAGCACGGCCAACCTCGACTCGCCGTGCTCACCCAGCTATTCCAAGGCGATGCCTGGATCCCGCCGCCCGCCGGTTCAGGTGCCGGCCTGATGAGGGCCTGAACAGATACGTCGCTGCATTGGACTTCTCGGGCAGCTGGCAAGGGCCCGCACCTCCCGGCCCCAGCACACTGGCGCCCTCGCCTTGGGCGGAAGGTACCCACTGTCTCGTGCCCGCAGGCGCAGCGACGCCGCTCGGCCAACGTGGTCGGTGACACGGCACCCGGATCTTGGGGGATCCCCAGCACCTGGCGGAGGACTCCTCGCCCACCACCTCGGCGCCGGCCAGGTCGGTCCACGACCGACAGCACACCGGGGCGTGGTTGATCGTCTCGTCAGGAACGCGTCGGGCCAAGTTGGCACCGGGTGCAACCCGGCTGCTTGCCCCTGATTCCGCCCCGCCTGGCGGGCTGCCGCCCGTGGCTCGGAGCAGGACTGGCGGGGGCTTGAGCGGATCGGCCGACGGCGGGTTGGAGGAGTTCTCCGAGTTGG
>JAHFUS010000013.1 GCA_023264975.1 Actinomycetes bacterium
GCGGTTCACGAGGACGCCGGCCAGTACGACCGTGATGAGGGCCAATACCACGGAGAACGAGGCTTGGCCCCGTTCGCTCCGGGTACGCCACCACCGGTTTGTCATGTGATCTCCCCTTCTCAGATGGACCGGGCACGCAGGGGCCGGCCTCCGGACCGCCGGTGTCGGCGGAAAATGGAGGAGCCCCTTGCGAGTGAAAAGACAGCTACGGGCACAAGAAAATTCGCGTCACTTTTCTCACGTCGAAACGACCGATGTCCGTTTCATTAGCTCAATGCGGTCCTGACCTGCTCCTTCCTTTCCGATCGTTGCCCATCCCCTCGGCGCATGTCGTCAGAGCCTTAGTCGCCTTTTGCCGCAGGCCGAATGTCCCGCCTGGTCGGGCCGGCACGATCGGACCGGCGCGTACTCTCCCGGCTTCGTTCTACATAGGTCCGCCCCATGTAGTCACAGACTTCCTGTGGACCGGTGGGAGGACAGCGGGACGCGTCTTTTTCCAGTTACCGTCATCCGCGCCGTAGGTCAGAGTCGAACAGCGCCCGGGGGAGAACCTGACCCGCCAGTGTGAAGGAGGTCTGCCCCGGTGGCCATGGACAACCGATCGCCCGATGATGCGCTCGTCGATCCTGTCCACGTGCCGGTGGGTCTCCACGAAGCGAAGGCTCGGGTGGGGGGCGAGTACTCCGGGCCCGAAGCGGCGGACCTGGCCGGCATCAGCTACCGACAACTCGACTACTGGGCCCGGCGCGAGTGGGTCGTGCCGTCGAGAGTCGACTGTGAAGGCGTGCAGCGCCGGGTGTACACCACGGCCGACATCGTCCGCCTTGGCGCCCTCGGCCACCTCGGCCGCTCACATATCGACGTGGCCACATACGGCAAAGCCACCGGCCGCCTCCGGGTGTCCGACGCCATGGGCGATCTCGTCGTATGGGCCATCCATGATGAGACCGTCCTGCTGGCCAGCCCCAAGGACCTTCGCCGGGTGACGAGCAAGCCCGGCCGCTATGTGATCTTCGACCCGGCGCCGCTGCTTCGCAGCCTCGGCCGCCGTCAGGCCGAGACCACCGCGGTCAAGCCCAAGCGGAGGACGTTCACGGCGGCCTACAAGCTGGGCGTGCTGGCGGAGTACGAGCGCATCAGCGAACCGGGAGCCAAGGGGGCACTCCTGCGCCGCGAGGGACTGCACACGTCCCACCTCGTCGCCTGGCGGCGTGGCCGGGAGGCCGGCGAACTGGCGCCGGCGGCGCGCCGGACCGGTCCCCAGCGTCGCGCTCCGGCTGTGGCTCAGCGGCGGAGCCGCTACAACGACGCAGTCGTCGCGGCGAACGTCCGGCCGGCCTGACCGCTCCTCGGGCTACGACTTCCAGGTGTCGTCGTTGCGGCCGTGGAACGCCCCTACGGCTCGGCCGCAGGCGGAGACGCCCGCCGGCGCTGGTCCGCCCGCTCGAGGATCGCCCTGTTGTCGGCCGCCATCGCCTCGAGAACGCCGACGTCGGGCGTAGCCGTCCTGATGTCGTCCGGCCACGTCTCCACGGTCGCGGCGGCCCGGTCGGCCCACAGCTCCACCATGTTGAGGAAGTCCTGGAGGAACTGCCCGGTGAGGAGGATCCAGGGCAGGCGCTCCGGGTAGGGGCCCCGCCCCTCCAGGTACTCGCCGGTGATGTGAACGCCCAGGGTGGCCTGTGCCTCGGTCCACGCCCGGACCAGGCCGATGGTGGCCAGCAGGTCGTCCTTCGTCCCGTGCTCGGCGAAGAAGACCTTGATGAGCAACTCGAACTCCAGGACGGGCGGAGCGCCGGCCAGCGGCAGCCATCTCGAAAGCGCCTGTCGCCCATCGTCGGTGATCGAGTACACCGTGCGCCGGCGCTTCCCCACAGATTCCCGATCAGCCGTCGCCAGACCGAGGGCCACGAGTTTCTTGGGCTCCTCGTAGAGCTTGCTCTCGGCGCGGGGCCAGAACTGGCCGAGGGCCCGCCCCATCTGCTGCGCCAGCTCATAGGTGGTCCATGGCTTCAGGGCCAGGAGGCCGAGGATGGCATAAGACGTGGTAGTCAGTCCGTGGGCCATTTGACATCCTCCCTTTGGGAGTATATAGTATTCCCAAAGGGAGCGTAAGAAAAGGGGAAGCATGTCGACCATCGCCAATGTCGAGATGGCCGCCGCATGGGACGGCGAGGAGGGCGACCGCTGGACCGAGCAGGCGGACCGTTACGAGGCGGCCGGACGGCGGCTGTGGGCGCGGCTGGTCGAGGTCAGCGGCGTCACCGCCGGCCGCCGGGTGCTCGACATCGGGTGCGGCACCGGGAAGTCAACGCGTGACGTGGCCCACCTGGCCGCACCCGGCGCCGTCCTCGGCGTGGACCTCTCGGCCCGGATGCTCGACGAGGCCCGGGCCCGCAGCGCGGCCGAGGGGCTCACGAACGTGCGCTTCGAGCGGGTCGACGCACAGGTGCACCCCTTCGAGGAAGCGGCGTTCGACGTCGTGATCAGCTCGTTCGGGGCCATGTTCTTCAACGACAGGGCCGCCGCCTTCGCCAACCTCGCCCGGGCCGTGCGCTCCGGCGGGACCCTGGCCATGCTGGCCTGGCGGGAGCTGGCCGACAACGAGTGGTTGCTGGCGATCCGCGATGCCCTGGCCGCCGGGCGCACGCTGCCCGTCCCGCCGGCAGGTGGAGTCGGCCCCTTCGGTCTGGCCGACAGCGACGACGCGGCCGCCGTGATCGGCGGCGCCGGCTTCACCGACGTGGCGTTCACCGCCGTGGACCATCCCATCGAGATCGGCGCCGACGCGGACGCCGCGTTTGCCTTCGCAAGCACCATGGGAATCGTGAAGGGCCTCACCCAGGACCTTGACGAGGAGACGCGCGCGTCCGCCCTGACGCGTCTGCGCGCAGTGCTGGCCGACCACCAAACCGGCGAAGGCGTGCTGTTCGGTGCCGCGGCCTGGTTGATCACCGCCCGCCGGGCCTGACGAGTCGCCGCAACATTCGGCGGCCTGACAGGCCCTTCGGCGTCAGTCGAGGCCGTGGAGGGGGAAGACGAGCCGACGGAGATCGGCGACCACCCCGTGCACGGCAGCCCAGTCGCCCGCCGGGCCCTGCACCGCCGGCTCCGAGAGCCGGGATGGCAGTGCCCGGCCCGTCTCCGCACCCGCCCGTTCCAGCCAGTTCGCCGGCAGCTCGTCGGGCACGCTGACTCCTGCCATCTCGGAGAAGTAGATCGTCCACGCTCTCGGCACCACCGCCGCCCACTGGTAACCGCCGCCCCCCATGGCCACCCACCGGCCCCCAGCCGCCTTGTGGGCCAGGTCGTGCAGAATCGACGCCGTCCGGCGATAGGCGGCGGTCGTGAGCATGAGGTTGGCAAGCGGGTCGCTGTGGTGGGTATCGCAGCCCAATTGGGTGACAAGGACCTCGGGCACCCAGGCCTCCACGAGCGGCACAGCCACGCTGCGGAATGCCTCCAGCCAGAGCTCCTCGCCCGTGAATGGGGGCAGGGGGATGTTGACGGCGGTACCCCGTGCATCGCCGCTGCCGATCTCGTCGACGGACCCGGTGCCGGGGAACAGAGTCGCCCCGGACTGGTGGACCGAGACGGTGAGAACCCTCGGGTCGTCGTAGAAGATGGCCTGCGGGCCGTCACCGTGGTGGACGTCGACGTCCACGTACGCGACCCGTTCGGCGCCGTGATCGAGCAGCCAGGCGATGGCGACGGCCGGGTCGTCGTACACGCAGAAGCCGCTGGCGCGTGCGGGCATGGCGTGATGGAGCCCGCCTGCCGGGTTGAAGGCGTGCTCGGCCCGGCCCGACCACACCGCCTCGGCCGCCATCAGGCTGGCGCCGGCGGCGCGCGCCGACGCCTCGTGCATCTGAGGGAAGATCGGGTTGTCGCCCGGCCCGAAGCCGAACTCCCACCAGGGCCCCTTCTCGCCGTGGCCCGCCTGCCGCACGGCGTCGACGTAGCGCTCGCTGTGCACCAGAAGCAGTTCGTCGTCGGTCGCTGTCCTGGCCGGCGTCTCCAGCACTCGGTCACCGTCGATCAGACCGTAGGCGTGGATCAGTTCCCTGGTGAGGATGACCCGGGAAAAGCGCAGCGGGTGCTGGGGGCCCAGGTCGTATACGGGCGCATCATCGCCGTACCAGACCAGCTCGACCCGGGCGCTCACAGGACACTGTTGAGCGGCGGGCGGTGCAGGTGCATTCGTCGTTCACCCTACGCCCGGCGCCCAGTCGGTTCCCGTCCCGCCGGGCGGCTCAAAGCCAGTCCTTGCGCTTGAAGTACTGGTACCCGAGGATCGTGACGACTGCCATGAGCGACAGGGCGAACGGGTAGCCGTAGCGCCAGTGCAGCTCCGGCATGTGGTCGAAGTTCATGCCGTAGATGCCGGCCAGGAGGGTGGAAACGAGGAGGATGGCGCCCCACGAGGTCATGCGCTTCATGACCTCGTTCATGCGGTTCGACATCATCGCCAGGTTGGCGTCGACGGCGTTGCCAACCAGCTCACGATGGGCGTCGAGCTGGTCGACGACGCGCAGGACGTGGTCGTACACGTCCCGCATGTGGACGCGGGCCTTCTCGTCCACCGCCCCCACCTCGCCCCGCAGGATCGCCTGCACCACGTCGCGCAGCGGGACGACCACCCGCCGGAAGGCCACCAGCTTCCTGCGCACCTCGAAGAGCTGCTGGTGGATCTCGCCGGCATCGGCGCCGAACGCCCTGAAGATCGTGCCCTCCACGTCGTCGAGCACGTCCTCGGTGGAGTCGGCGGAGGCGAAGTACCCGTCGACCAGCTCGTCGAGCAGCACGTAGAGCAGGAACCCCACGGTCGCCACGTCGGCCGTCATGCGCTCGAAGCGGGTGCGAGCGCCCTCGTTGTCCCAGGCCTTGCCGTCCTCGTCGTGCTCGCGCACGGTGACCAGCCAGTGTTCGCCGACGAAGAAGTCGACCTCCTGGAGGTCGTTGCTGTAGGCGACGACGAAGGCGTGGGTCGGGTACTGGTCGAGCTTCGGGCGCTGGTGGTGCTTGCGCACGTCCTCCATGGCCAGCGGATGGAGGTTGAACTGCTCCTCGAGGCACGCCAGGTCGTCCTCGTCGGGCTCCACCAGGTCGACCCAGAGCAGGCCGTCGCAGCCATCAGCCAGCTTGGCGATCTCCTTGGGATCGTGCTCGCTGGCCTTCCCGCCGTGGTAGGTGCGGACCGCGATCACACGTCACGGTAACCGCTGGCGAAACCGGCCCTGTGGCTACCGGAACGACGAAGCGGCGATGCCCACGACGGCCAGGCCGGCCATCACCCGGTAGATCACGAACGGGGTGAACGAGCGCGACCGCACCAGACGGAGCAGCGCCCACACGGCCACGAACCCCGTGACCGCCGACGCGGCCATCCCCCAGGCGAAAGCGGGACCGAACCCGGCCGGGATGCCCCCACCGGTGAACACCTTGGCACCCTTGTAGACGCCCACGCCGCCGATGAGGGGCAGGGCCATGAGGAACGAGATCCGGGCGGCGGCGTCGCGGGTCAGGCCCAGCCGGCGGCCCATCGAGATGGTGGCGCCCGACCGGGAGACGCCCGGTTGGAGGGCGCACGCCTGAGCCAGCCCCATGAGCAGTGCCTGGCGGGTGCCGAAACCCTCCTCCCCCTTGTCCCCCGGCAGGTGGTCGGCTGCGTAGAGGACCAGGCCGAACACGACGAGCATCACGCCGATCAGCCACTCGGAGCTCAGATGCTCCTCGACGGTGGAGTCGAGCACGACACCGATCAAGCCGGCCGGCATCGAGGAGAGCAGCAGGAGCCACGCCATCCGCTCGTCCGGCTCGCTCACCGAGCGCGTGCGCAGCGACCGCCAGGCGGCCCCGGCGAACCGGGCGATGTCGACCCGGAAGTAGGCCACTGCGCCTACGAACGTGCCGATGTGCAGGGCCACGTCGAACGTGCGGTTCAGGTCGGGATTGCGGGTGAGCTCGGTCCAGTCGAACAGCCAGGGCACCAGGATGAGGTGGCCGCTCGACGACACGGGCAGGAACTCGGTGAGCCCCTGGACGATGCCGAGGACGATGGCGTGGAGGATGGGCACTGGTCGAGGGAGGGACGGTGGATCGGCGGCGTCGGGCCGCTACGCGCCGCTCATGCTCATGTCGGCGATGGCCAGCGTGACACCGGCTGCCGAACCCGGCAGCCACTCCAGGTCGTTGCCCACCGCCACCACGTCGCGCAGCATGCGCTGGATGGTGGACGCGACCGTGATCTCCCGCACCGGCTCGGCCAGTTCGCCGTCGCGGATCATCAGGCCCTCGGCGCCCACCGAGAAGTCGCCGCTCACAGGGTTGACGCCCGAGTGGACGCCGCTGATGCCCTGCACCAGCAGGCCGTCGCCCACACGCTTCATGATCTCCTCCTGGCTCTCGGTGCCCGGCGTCAGGCTCAAGGCCCGGCAGCCCACACCGGGAGCCGACTTGAAGCCGCCCCGCACGGCCGACCCGGTCGAGGCCACGCCCGCCAGCCGGCCGGCGTGGGTGTCGTAGACGAAGCCGTGCAGCACGCCGTCACGGATAAGGACGTTGCGCCGGCACGCCAGCCCCTCGGCGTCGTACGCCGATGCGCCGTAGGCGTCCGGGTTGGTCGGGTCGTCGACCAGCGACAGGAAGTCGACGGCCACGGCCTCCGCCACCCGGTTGGCGAACAGCGAGCGGCCCTTCAGGACCGACTCGCCGTTGAGGGTGCCGGCCAGGATGGAGAGCAGCGTCGTCGTGATGCGGTTGTCGAGCACCACGGTGAGGCGGGCCGAGGGCGGCTTGCGGGCGCCGAGCAGTCGGGTGGAGCGCTCCACCGCGTCGGCGGCCGCCTCCTCCATGTCGAGGTCGGCCGGGCTGCGGCCCACGGAGTACCCGCCGCCCGTCTGGGTCTCGTCGCCCTCGCCTGCCAGCGCGTAGGCGGACACATGGCATCCGGTGCGCCTGGTGGTGGCGGCGATGCCGGTGCTGGTGGCCACGGCCGACTCGGACGCGCCGTCGCCGTAGTTGGCCGACTCGACCGAGCGGATGCGGGCGTCGCCGGCCCACACCCGACGCTCCAGATCGAGGGCCAGATCGATCTTAGCCTGGGTTCCGAAGGCGGCCAGATCGTCACGCCACAGGTCGAGGTCCGCGACCGGCACGCCGTCGGGGACGGCCAGGCCGAGGTACTCGTCGACCGTGCCGAAAGCGGCGTTGTCACGGGCCTCGGCGAGCGTCTCGGATACGACCGACATGTCGAGCGAGCCGGCGTAGGCGAACCCCTGACGTCCGTCGGCGATGACCCTGATGCCAACGCCCGCGGACGTGGCCGACGACAGTGACTCGATCTCGCCGCCGTAGATCACCACGTCGGTGTCGGAACGGCGGCCCACGAAGGCCTCGACCTGCTCGCCGCCGCGCGCCCACCCGGCCACACGGGTGGCCAGATCGAGAAGTTCGCTCAACGGGCTGTGCCGCCGACGGTGACGCCGGTGATCCGCAGGGTGGGCTGGCCCATGCCGACCGGCACGCTCTGACCGTTCTTGCCGCACATGCCGCCGCTGTCGGCCATGGCGAAGTCGCCTGCCACGGCGTCGATGTTGCGCAGCACCTCGGGGCCGTTGCCGATGAGATTGGCGTCACGCAGGGGGAGGGTGACCTCGCCGTCCTCGATGAGGTACGCCTCGGTCATGCCGAACACGAAGTCCCCGGTCGCCGGGGTGACCTGGCCGCCGCCCATCGACGCCACGTACACGCCGTGGGGCGTCTGGCGCACGATCTCGTCGGCGTCCTCGGTGCCGCCCAGCAGGTACGTGTTGGTCATCCGCACCATGGGCAGGTCCTGGTAGCTCTGGCGCCGGCCGTTGCCGGACGAGGGCCTGGCCGCCTTGCGGGAGCGCAGGAAGTCCCACATGTAGTCGGTGAGCATGCCCTTGTCGATGAGGACGTTGCGCTGGGCCGGGCGTCCCTCGTCATCGATCGAGAAGGCGCCCCACTCGCTGCCCATGGTGCCGTCGTCGACCAGGGTGACGTGGGGGCCGGCGACCATGTCGCCCACCCGACCGTGGTAGACGGAGGACCGCTTCTCTATGTGGTCTGCCTCCAGGCCGTGGCCGCACGCCTCGTGGAACAGCACGGCGCCCCGGCCGGCGGCGATGACCACCGGCACCTTGCCACTGGGCGCGGGGCGGGCGGCCAGCTTGGCCAGCGCCCGGGCGACGGCTTTGGCCGCCACCTCGTCCACGTCGACGTCGTCGAAGATCTCGAAGCCCATGGTGCGGGCGACCGCCTCGTAGCCGGTCTGCATACCGGTGTCGCCCATGGCCACAGCGGACACGCCGAAGCGGGTGCGCACCACCTCGTCGGCGGCCAGCAGGCCGTCGGAGTTGGCCACCTGTATGCACCGGCGGGAGTCGGCGTAGCCGGCGCTCACCTGCTTGACGGCCGACGAGCCCGACCCGGCCCGGGCGGCGTGATCGGCCCGCAGGAGCAGCTCGACCTTCCTCGACTTGGCCACCTCGTCGGGGCGGGTACGGACCTCGTAGGGGCGGGGGGCCGAGACAGCCGTCAGGGCGACGGTGCGCACGCCTCCGCCCCCGCCGCGAGCCGCCGCCCCGGCCGCCTCGGCGGCACGGCCCAGGCCGTCCTCGGAGAGGTCGCTGGTGTGGGCGAAGCCGGTGGTGTCACCCACCACCACGCGGATTCCGGCGCCCCGGTCGCGCCCCGAGGTGAGCTCCTCGACCTTGCGGTCGTCGAGGCGGGCGGACGAGGTGCGCTTGTCCTCCACGAACACCTCGGCGAAGTCGCCGCCGGTGCGGAGAGCGGTGCCGAGGGCGCGCTGGAGCACTTCGGGTTCGAGCACCTTGGCAGCGTACCGCCCGCCCCCCGATGCGCCGCTCAGGGCGACGGTGTGGCGACGAAGTCGAAGAAGTCGACGGTGATCAGGCGGGGAAGCACCTTGGCGCGGTCCGGAGGGCGCTCGGTGGTCTTCTCCACCGGGACCTGGATCCTGCGCAGCCGCCCGTCGCCGTCGATCCAGACGTCGGCGTAGAACGCGGGGGCGCCCAGGGCGGCGGCGAACGCCTCCATGCGGGCCCTGCCGTCGGGCGGCGTCTCGGCCACGGCCCGCTCGACGTTGATGACCGTCTCGTACCGGAACGTCGATGCCCCCCGCACCGCGGCACCGCCGTAGGACACCGACCCCAGCGCACCCCGCACCAGGTCGACCACCGAGGCGGGGTCTTCCAACTCGGGGTGTTCGACGGCGTTCCGGCCGTCCCTGGCGCCCGTCACCTGGCCGTGCGACCCGAACTCGACCTCACCGCTGCGCTCGGCATCGGGGGCGGTGGCGTCGAACGAGGCCCCCCCGGCGGCCACCGTGCGGTCCGGCGAGGCGTCGACCACGGCCTGCGGCTCGCCCCGGGGCCCACCCGTGCGGCCGGAACCACACGCCACAAGGCTCCCAATGACCGCAATCGTGACGAAGAAGGGATCCCAACGGCGCATGAACGGCTCTAACCTAGGTGGGGTTGCTGACCAGGGGGAATGCACGTGGACTGGAGGAAGGTTCTACCGCCCGCCCTCCGCATTGTCGCGACCCTCGCCATGGTGGCGTGGCTTTCCCAGCACGCGCACCTGTCGCAACTGCACACCCCGCCGTGGCGCCCCACCACGCTCCTGTGGCTGTCCGCCGCCCTGGTCGTGTCCTTCATCGGGGTGCTCCTCTCGGCCCTTCGCTGGCAGCGGGTGCTGGCGACGCTCGACCTGGCCGCGTCCACCCCCACGCTTGTGCGTCACTACCTGGCCGGCCAGTTCGTGGGCAACTTCCTGCCCACGACCATCGGGGGCGATGTCCTGCGGGTCAGCCGCCTGGCGGCGTCGAACGGTGAGACGCCGCGCACGGTGGCCTCGGTCGTCCTGGAGCGACTGACCGGCTGGCTAATCCTGCCCCTCCTGACCCTGTTCGCCCTCATGATGAACCCCGGCCTGCGCCGGGTGGCGCCCGGGCCCGCCGCCACCGCGATGTGGCTGGCCGTGGCCACCCTGGTGGCCCTCGGCGTACTCCTGGTCCTGGCCGCCAGCCCCTGGTTCGGCAACCGCCTGAGCAGCACCGACGGGTGGCGTCGCTTCACCGGCGCCATCCACCTCGGCCTGGACCGGGTGCGGCACCAGCCCGTCCTGGCCTTCGAGGTGCTCACCGTCGGCTTCGCCTACCAGCTGGCCGTGATGCTGGCCGCCTTCCTGTCCGCCAAGGCCCTCAGCCTCAGCGTGGGCTGGACAGCGATCCTCGCCTTCTTCCCGGTGGTGGCCATCGTGCAGGTGCTGCCCCTCACTGTCGGTGGCCTGGGCACCCGGGAGGCGGCGCTGATCTTCTTCCTGCACCCGCTGGGTGTGGCCCAGGCCGACGCCTTCGCCCTCGGCCTCCTGGTGTACCTCGTGACCCTCGGCGTCAGCCTCCTCGGCGCCCCCGCCTTCGCATTCGGTAGTCGCCGGGTCCGCGCCGTCGCGTGACGGGGGCGCCCGCCGGTGGCCCCGAGCCCGCTCCGCCGGCCGGCGACGAGGTGGACACGGAGGTCGGCGACGTCCCGGTAGCCGCCCACAGGGCAGGGCGGGACCGCTCGCCCCGGCTGCGGTGGTGGCGCGAGGTGGTCTACATCCTCGCCTTCTACTCCGTGTACAGCTTCATCCGGAACAAGGGTGTCGCCACCGGCTCGGTGGCGCTCGCCCGCCGCCACGCCGTCGAGGTCATCGACCTCGAGCAGCGGCTCGGCAGCTTCCGCGAGGAGTCCATCCAGGACTGGTTCCTCCGCTGGCCCGACTTCGTCAAGTTCTGGAACGTCTTCTACGGCACGGCCCACTTCGTCGTGACGGTGGTGGCGCTCGTGTACATGTTCCGCCACATGAGCGACCGCTACGCGCTGTGGCGCAACACCCTGGCCTTCACCACCGGCCTCGCCCTGATCGGCTTCGCCTTCTACCCCCTCATGCCCCCCCGCCTGCTGCCCTCCTACGGCTTCGTCGACACACTCAAAGAGCTCGGAGGGCTGTGGTCGTTCGACTCCGGCGCCGTGGCCAAGGTGTCCAACCAGTATGCGGCCATGCCCAGCCTGCACTTCGCCTGGTCGTCGTGGTGCGCCTTCGTCCTCTACCCCGCCCTGCGCCGGCCGTGGGCCCGGGCCGTCATGTTGGCGTACCCGTTCATCACCTTGTTCGCCATCGTGGTGACGGCCAACCACTACTGGCTGGACGCAGCCGGGGGCGCCGTCACTCTCGCCGCCGGCTTCGTGCTCGGCCGGGCCCTCACCCGCTTTTTGTGCGCCCGGGGGATGCAGCCCGTCCCCGCTCCGGACGACGAGGGCGACTGCGCCGGTGATGCCGGGACCGGGACCGACACCGATCCGGTGCCGGTCCCGGCACCAGAAGGCTGAGCCGCGCCGGCGGTCAGGTGCGCCGGGCTTCGGCCCACCGGGCCGCCTGGGCCCTGGCCTCCTCCTCGAAAGGGATGGCCAGGTAGGCATCCCGGTGGCGGCGGAGCCTTCGGCGGTTGCGCAGGTACGCGGTGACGTAACGCCACAGGAACCGGGGCATGCCCAGTTCGGCGTACTGCACGGCGTGGACCAGTTCGTGGGCCAGCAGCTCCCGTTCGCCGCCACGCTGCTCGGGGTCGTCTCGGCGGAGCAGGACGAAGCGGCCGAGCGTCATGCCGTCGGCGCCGTTCGCCAACACCGGCACCCGCACGATGCGGACCCGCGCCGCCACCGCAGGCGGGATGTGGTCGTAGGCCCGCAACTCGGCGTCGGTGAGGCGTCGCACCTCGCCAGCTTGCCAGAGCGCCCGTCATCCGGACCGGCCCGTAGGCTCGAAAGGTGTCCGTGCCCTCCGCGCCCCTCGCGCCCGAATCCCTCGCAGGCATCGCCGAACGGGTCGACGTGCGCATCGAGCGCCTCCTGCGCCACGAGGTCGAGCGCTGGAGCGCACTCGACGCCGACCTGTTCGAACCGGTGGACGCCATCCGGGAGCTGGTGATGGCGGGGGGCAAACGCCTGCGGCCGGCGTTCTGCCAGTGGGCCTACGTGGCCGGCGGCGGCGACCCGGCCGACGCGCTGGTGGTCGACGCCGGCGCGGCGCTGGAGCTGCTGCACACGTTCGCCCTCATCCACGACGACATCATGGACGGCTCAACCGTGCGCCGGGGCATGCACTCGGTGCACCGCAACTTCGAAGCCCGCCACGCCATCCGCGACTGGCGGGGCGAGGGCCGGCGCTTCGGCGAGGGCGTGGCCATCCTCGTGGGTGACCTGGCCTTCGTGTACGCCGACCTCCTGCTGGCAAACGCCCCTCGGCCGGCGCTCGACGTGTTCACCGAGTTGCGCCTCGAGGTCAACATCGGCCAGTACCTCGACCTGTTGGGAACGGTGCGGGGCGGTGTGAGCGTCGACCAGGCGCGGCGCATCTGCCTCTACAAGTCCGGCAAGTACACGATCGAGCGACCGCTCCACCTGGGCGCGGCGCTGGCCGGCCGCCTCGACGAATTGGGCCCCGTGCTCTCGGCATACGGCATCCCGCTGGGCGAGGCCTTCCAGCTCCGCGACGACCTGCTCGGCGCCTTCGGCGACGCCGCGCTTACGGGCAAGCCGGTGGGCGAGGACATCCGGGAGGGTAAGCCCACCGCCCTCTACGCCTTCGCCGCCGGGGCCGCGGACGGGACGGCCGCCAAGCTGCTGGCCGACCGCTTCGGCGCTCCTGACCTCACCCAGGCCGAGGTGGGCGAGCTGCAGGCGATCTTCGAGTCGACCGGCGCCCGTCGCCAGGTCGAGTGCTGCATCGACCGGCTGGTCGAAAAGGCGCTCGGCGCCCTCGACGGCGCCGGGCTCGATGGTGAGGCCCGGCCCCGCCTGACCGAGCTGGCCTCCTTCGTGGCCGGCCGCCAGTACTGAGGCAGGTCGCCTGGCGACGAAGGCCGGGGCCCCTGGTCTCGCCTCCGCTGCGCTCCGGCTCACTCGGGACTCCTCTGGGCCCGCGCGGGGAGATGCGAAATAGCGTGGCGGGGTGGCCAAGGGTGACCCCGGGACGATCGTGGTACTCGACGGGCGCGAGGTTCCCATCTCCAGCCCGGGCAAGGTGTTCTTCGCCGAGCACGGCGCGACCAAGCTCGACCTGATCCGCTTCTACGAAGCGGTCGGCGGGCCCCTGCTGGCGGCCATGGGCGGGCGCCCCGTGCTCCTCCAGCGATTCCCCGACGGGGCGGGCGGTAGCTCGTTCTTCCAGAAGCGGGTGCCGGCGTCGAAGCCGTCATGGCTCAAGACGGCCGACGTCAGCACGCCCAACGGCACCATCTCCAACGCGCTGGTGGCGGCGGACGTGGCCCACATCGCCTGGGCCGTCAACATCGGCTGCCTCGGCTTCCACGTGTGGCCGGCGCGCGCCGACCGCCCCGACATCGCCGACGAGCTGCGGATCGATCTCGACCCCACGCCGGGCGTCGACTTCGCCATGGTGCGCGCCGCCGCCCTGCTCGTACGGGACCTCTTCGCCGACCTCGGCATGACCGGCTGGCCCAAGACCACCGGAAACCGGGGCATCCATATCTACGTGCGGCTGGAGCCCCGCTGGGACAGCTACCAGGTGCGTGCCGCAGCGGTGGCATTCGCCCGGGAGCTCGAGCGCCGGCACCCCGACCTCGTCACCGCCGCCTGGTGGAAGGAGGAACGGGGGCGCCGGGTATTCGTCGACTTCAACCAGAACGCGCCGCACAAGACGGTTTTCGGGGCGTGGTGCGTGCGGGCCCGTCCGGGCGCCCAGGTGTCCACGCCGTTCTCGTGGGACGAGCTCGACGCCGATGCCTCGTTCCACCCCGACAGGTTCACGATCCCGGTGGTCGCCGAGCGGGTGGCGGCCGGCGGCGACCCGTGGTCCGGCATGTACGAGCGCCCCCAGTCGATCGAGCCGCTCCTCGCCATGTACGAGCAGGACATGGCGGCCGGACTCATGGACGCGCCGTGGCCACCCGTCTACCCGAAGCAGCCGAACGAGCCGCCGCGCGTCGCTCCCAGCCGGGCGAGGAAGCCGGCGGAGTGATGCCCTGCCGCCGGGGAGGGGCCGTACGCGTGCGGGGACACGCCCTCGATGGTGCAGCCACCCCCCGGCGGCGGGGCCTGTCCCCTTGACCGGGCGTCGCCCGGTGGAAGGTGCCAGCGCCGTTTGCCCGGGGGCGGTCATCGAAGGTCCCGGCTACCGTCCCGGCATGCGGGTGACGGCAAACGGCGACCCGGTGGACCTGGCCGGCGAGGCGACCGTGTCCGACCTCCTGGCCGCCCTCGGGCTGGGCGGCAAGTGGGTACTGGTCGAGCGCAACGGGAGCCCGGTCCGGCGCGCCGACCTCGACGCCACCCGTCTGGAGGACGGCGACCGCCTCGAGCTGGTCCGTGCGGTGGCCGGTGGCTGACGGCGCCGACCCGGCCGCTCCGGTCAGCGGATCAGCGCCGGCCCGGCACGTTCCGGCTGACCAGAACCGACTTGGCGGGCGCCGGCTCTACCTGTGCACGGCTGACCGGCCCGACCTCGCCGCCTTCCTCGCCGCCTGCATCCGGGGCGGGGTCGACATCGTGCAGCTCCGGGACAAGGACCTCGACGCCCGGCCCCTGCTGGCGCGGGCCGCCGTAGCGCTGGCGGTGTGCCGGAACGCCGGCGTGCCCTTCATCCTCAACGACCGGCCTGATCTCGCCCTGGAGGCGGGAGCGGACGGCGTGCACGTCGGACAGGACGACGCCCCGCCGGCGCTGGCCCGCCGCATCCTGGGGCCCGACGCCATCGTCGGCTACTCGACCCACGCCACCGCCGAGCTCGACGCCAGCGTGGCCGAGCCGGTGGACTACGTGTCCGCCGGGCCGGTCGCGGAGACGCCCACCAAGCCCGGTCGCCCCGGCACCGGCCCCGGCTACGTCACGTACGCCGCCGCCCGGGCCGGCCGACCCGTGTACGTCACCGGTGGCGTCACCCCCGACACCGTGGCGCCCCTGGTGGCCGCCGGCGCCGGCCGGTTCGTCGTGGTGCGCTGGCTCACCGAGGCAGCCGATCCCGAGGCCAACGCCCGGGCGCTGCGGACCGCCATCGACAGGCTCCTCCCACCGCCGGCGGAAGCGGCGGCGGCTCTCTGGAGTCCCACGTCCGGATAGAGGGCCGGGACTCCGCAGAACGATGCCGGGCGCCGGCGGCGTCCGGACCCCGTCAGGTCTGGCGGTCGAGCCAGCCCAGGAGGACGGCGATGGCGCGGGGGTCGTGGCGGAGGCGGCTGCCGGCGCTGGCCAGGATGCGCAGCTCGGCCTCGCCGTCGGTGGCGTCGCCGAGGGCCCGGGCGTCCATGGGCGAAACCACGTCGTCGTCGCCTCCGTGCACGAGGAGGACGGGCCGGGGGGCCAGCTTGCCGATCAGGCCGACGGGGCGGATGTCGTGCAGCTCGCGCGCCCACTGGGAGAAGTCCTCCGGGAACTCCGGGTCACGGATGACGCCGATGCTGCGGCCGTGCTCGAGGAACAAGCGGGGGTCGGCGGCCCAGGAGTCGAAGTCGGCGGGCGCCGAGAAGGCGACCACGCCGCCCACCCGCCCGTCCTCCGCCGCCGCACACAGGGCCAGCGCCCCGCCGGTGCCGAAGCCGGCCAGCCAGACCCGGTCGACGTCGGTGTTGGTGAGCAGGAAGTCCACTGCCGCTCGCAGGTCGCACACCCAGCCGCCGAGGGAGAAATTGCCCTCCGAGGCGCCGGTGCCCCGGAAGTTGAACGTGAGCACGACCCAGCCGGTGTCGGCCGCCACCCGGTCCGCCAGGTTCGGGTAACTCCGGGCCGTGGTGGCAGCGCCGCCGGGACCGTTGGGAAAACCGTGGCAGATCACCAGACCGTGGCGCGCCAGGCCGGGGCCGCCCGCCGAAGCCGGGGGGCGGGCCAGGTGACCGCACAATGTGAGGCCGTCGGAGACGATGGCCGTGTCCACCAGGTTCACGGTACGCCCGGCCGGCCCCGAATGGGGCGCATGTGACGGGAACGGGTGGGGCCCCCGGTCCCGCCTCCGCTGCGCTCGGACCCGCTCGGGACTCCGTCGGGCCCCGGCCGGGACGATGAGATCGGGTCAGCGGGCTCCGCAGTGACGGCAGCAGTGACGGCAGGGGCGGTAGCCACGGTTGCGCGCCTCGACCGGCGAATCAGGCCCGAACGAGGCGGCCCGCAAGGAGGCGACCAACTGGTCGATGCCGCACCCGGGCACGGCGGCGTCGAGATCGTGGACGACCATCGTGCGCTTGTCGCCCAGCCACCGCACGGAGGCGAACCGGGCCGGGCGGGCGACGGTCACCTTCGATGGAAAGCAGACGAGGGGGTGCTCGCGCACCCCCTCGTCTGACAAGACTTGCTGGAAAGGACTCGGGAACCGGAGTGCGTCGGAAGGGACCAATCTCCGACCGGCACCGCGAGTGGTGTCTGGCTGGTTCTCGCCGGGTGGTCCAGCTGCCGCGTCAGCGGCCAGCCACCTCCAGGGTCCCAAAACGCTGACTGTGCAGTTGGACCACCTCCTTTCTCTGGTACGGATATGAAACCACATCCGTCGCGCAAAGTCGCCACAAAATCAGTGGTCGGGCCCCTCGTCCGGCGATGCCTCGGGACCGATGGCGCCGATGGCCTCAAGGTAGGTGAGCTGGGCGTCCAGCACGGCGTGCACCTGGACGGGAGTGTAGGGCGATCCGAGCGCTTCGGCCCGGGCCAGCACGTAGTCGACCGTCTCGGCGCCGCCCACCACCACCGGCCCCACCGACTCGGGCGAGTGGCCATTGCCGGACACGCCCTTCATGCGGAAGTACTCGAGGTTCCAGTCGATGATCCGGCGGACGTCGTCGTGGCTGAGCACGGCGCTCACCTCGAACGGGAGGTTCTCGGCCACCCACTGCACCGCCTCGTCGAGGTCGAAGGTGGGCTGGGGCGGCACGGCGTCGAGGCGGCGGGCCTCCCGGCCGATCACGAACGCGGCGATGGCGAAGACGATCGCCACCACCACGAACCCGTAGACGACCATCATCGGCCGCGGACAGTAGTGCCTGGCCCCCGCCGGCACGCCCGGTCCTGCATGCGTGGCGTGGTGCGCTAGACCGGTCCCCACCATGTTGCGGTTCCAGGACGAGCGCGTCGAGGTGCACACGGTGGTGGTCGGTCCGCTGTCGACCAACGTCTACGTGCCCCGCTGCAGGCACACGGGCCGCGCGGTGCTGATCGACGCCGCCGCCGACGGTGCCCGACTGGTCGAGTTGTGCCACAGGCTCGGCGTCGAGCGGGTACTCGAGACCCACGGCCACGCCGACCACATCGCGGCCGTACCGGCGGTGCGGGCGGCCGGCTACGAGGTCGGCATCTCAGCCGAGGATTCCCACAACCTCGACGGGCACGACTTCGACCTGGTGGACGGCGAGGTGTTCGAGGTCGGCGCCCTGCGCCTGCGCACCATCTTCACGCCGGGTCACACGCCGGGCTCCACGTCGTTCCTGCTCGAAGGCGCTCCTCCCCTCCTGTTCGGCGGCGACACGCTCTTCCCCGGAGGCCCGGGCGCCACCCGGCCCGAAACCGGCGGACACTTCCCCACCATCGTCCGCACCCTCACCGAGACGCTGTTCACCCTCGACCCGGAGACGATCGTGCTGCCCGGCCACGGGGCCGACACCACCATCGGCGCCGAGCGCCCCCATCTCCAGGAGTGGGTCCAGCGGGGCTGGTAGAGGCCGCCGGCCACGACATGGACGCCCTCGACGCCATCTTCTCCCGCCGGTCCACCGGCCGCCTCACCGAGCCCGCCCCCGGAGGCGACGACCTGCAACAGATCCTGGAGGCGGCCGCCGCCGCCCCCGACCACGGCGAGTTGCGGCCGTTCCGCTTCGTGCTGCTGACCGGCGTCGCCAAGGACGCCTTCGGCCAGGTGCTGGCCGGCGCCTACCTGGCCCGCTGCGAAGCGGTAGGCGCGTCGCCCACCCCCGGCCAGCTGACCAAGGAGCGCACCAGGCTGGGCCGGGCCCCCCTCGTCCTGGTGGTGGGGGCGGTGCACAGCGATGACGAGGTCATCCCGTGGGTGGAGCAGCAGGCGGCTGCTCAGGCCGCCGCCGAGAACGCCCTCATCGCCGCCACCGCCCTCGGGTACGGCTCCATGTGGCGCACCGGCGACCCGGCCTACGACCAGCAGGTGAAGGGCGCCCTCGGCTTCGGCCCCCACGACGCCGTCGTCGGCTTCCTCTACCTCGGCACCGTCAACGAGGGCGGGGCCAAGCCCCCTCGGCGGCCGGACCTCGACGGCCTGGTGACCTGGTGGGAGCCGCCGGCCTGACGGCCAAAAGGCGAACTTCCCGCTTCAGCGGCCTCAGATCGGTGGATCGAGGCTCAGTCGGTGGCTGTAAGGGGGTCGCGGGGGACGGTGATGAGCTCGACGTCCGCCGCCAGGCCTTCGACCTTGACGTTGCCGTCGTCGGCCTGCACCCCCACGCGCCGGCCCCCGAGGGGGATGCGGTAGACGCGGAGGCGGTGGATCTCCGGGGGGAGGGCGGGCGAGATCCACACCTTGTGGTGCGGCACCCACGGCTCCAGGCGCAGGAGCGTGCGCAGGAACAGCAGGGGCGAGGCGGCCGCCCACGCCTGCGGGGAGCACGATGTGGGGTAACCCACCACACCCGGGAAGTCGCCCCGGTCGAGGCCGGTGAACAGCTCGGGGAGGCGGCCGCCCTGGCTGTCGGCGGCGTCGAGCAGGGCCATGATCACCCGCTGCGCCTCCTCGACGAACCCGTAACGCATGAGGCCGGCGGCGATCAGGGCGTTGTCGTGCGGCCACACCGACCCGCAGTGGTAGCTGATCGGGTTGTAGCCCCCCATGTTGGTGGCGAGGGTGCGGACGCCCCACCCGCTGAACATTTCGGGCGACAGAAGGTGGGCCGACACCCGGGCGGCCTTGTCCTCGTCCACGATCCCGGTCCACAGGCAGTGGCCCATGTTGGAGGCCAGCGAATCGACCGGGCGCTTCTTGGCATCGAGGGCGATGGCGAACCAACCCCGCTCCTCGATCCAGAAATCCCGGTTGAACGCCTCCTTCAGATCGTGCGCCTTGGCCCGGTACCGGTCGCACAGCGCCATGTCGCCCTGCTCGTGGGCGAAGTGGGCCCGGGCCAGGTAGGCGCCGTACACGTAGCCCTGGACCTCGCACAGGGCGATGGGCGCCTTGGCCACCTCGCCGTCGGCGAAGCGCACGCCGTCCCACGAGTCCTTCCAGCCTTGGTTGACCAGGCCGCGGTCGCTGGCCCGCTGGTACTCGACGTACCCGTCGCCGTCGCGGTCGCCGTAGTGCTCGATCCACTCCATGGCCCGGTCGGCATGGGGCATGAGCTGGTCGACGACCTCGCCGGCCAGGCCCCACCGGCGCAGCTCGCCGAGCAGCATGACGAACAGGGGCGTGGCGTCGGCCGTGCCGTAGTACACCTGCCCGCCACCGAGCGAGAGCGACGCCGCCTCGCCGAAGCGCATCTCGTGCAGGATCTTGCCGGGCTCCTCGTCCTGGCGGGCGTCGACCTTGGTGCCCTGGAAGCGGGCCAGGGTCTGGAGCACGCCGAGGGCCAGGTCGGGGTCGACCAGCAGGGCCATCCAGGCGGTGAGGATGGAATCACGCCCGAACAGGGTCATGAACCACGGGGCGCCTGCGGCCACGACGGTGCGCTCCGGGTAGTCGGGATCGAAGATGCGCAGTGCCCCCAGGTCCTCGGCGCTGCTGGCCACGGCCCGGCGCAGGCCCTCGTGGTCGGTGTCGACGGCCGGCATCTGCTTGCGCCACCTGGCCATGCGCTCCATCGGCTCAGCCCGGCTGACGGGCTCTCCGCACGGGTAGCGGGGCTGGATCACCTCGCCGTCGATGATCGGCGTGAGCTGGACGCAGGTGGTCCACTCGGAACGGGCGGGGACGATTACCTCGAACACGGCCCGGCCGGTGCCCAGCTGGGCCGGCCGGCTGAACGAGACCCGGGCGCTGCGCCGCATCGACCCCTTGCGCACCCGGAACAACAGCGCGCCGTCGTCCTCCTCCACCTCTAGCTCACGGTCGGGATCGCCGCCCGCCCTTCCCTCCTTGACCTCGAACAGATGGGCGAAGTCGGCCTCCAGGACCAGCTCGATCGAGCAGTACGAGGGCTCGTCGGCGAAGTTGCGGACGACCAGGTCCTCGCGCATCCCCCGTCCGATCCAGCGGTGGCGGAACACCAGCAGCGTGCTGTCGACCTGCCCGGCTCGGGGACGCGTGCGCGAGACGTACACCGCGCTGAACGGATCGGGCGTCGACGAGGCCAGCGGCTCGGGACGCTGGCCGTTCAGGCGAAGCTCGAAGCGGGACAGGAACCGGCTGTCCCGGAAGAACAGACCGTGGGGAGCGCCTGCGGTCATGTCACCCGAGCGACCCGAGATGCAGAACGCCGAGCCCTGGACCAGGGTCACGATCCCGTCGTGCTGCCCGAGGGACACGCTCTCGCCGGTGAAGTTCCAGGCGTCGACCACGGGCGGAGCGTAACCGCAGGCCACCGTGGGCCCGGCTGGGGAGCCCTCGTCCCGATGTCGTCGTCCTCGACCGAGTGGGCTATTTCCACTACCCGCGTAGGAGTAATACACTTGGGCCGTGGTTGAACCCGTCTTCGCCGTCGAAGGCCTGCATGTGGTCGCAGATGGCCATCCCATCCTCCGGGGCCTCGACCTGGCCGTCCTGCCCGGGGAGGTCCACGCAATCATGGGCCCCAACGGCTCGGGCAAGTCCACCCTCGCCAACGCCATCCTTGGCAACCCCGATTACCAGGTCACGGCGGGCAAGATCGTGTTCAAGGGTGAGGACATAACCGACTGGCCCACCGACGTGCGGGCCAAGGCCGGCCTGTTCCTCGCCTTCCAGTACCCCGAGGAGATCGCCGGCGTCCCGGTCATCCAGTTCCTGCGCCAGGCCCTGTCGGCCCGCAAGGGCATCGACCTGTCGGTACTCGAGCTGCGCCTGGCGATCATGGACTGGATGCGCAAGCTCGACATGGACCCGTCGTTCGGCGACCGGTATGTGAACGAGGGATTCTCGGGCGGCGAGAAGAAGCGCAACGAGGTGCTCCAGATGGCCATCCTCGAGCCCGACATGGCCATCCTCGACGAGACCGATTCCGGCCTCGACATCGACGCCCTTCGGGTCGTCGCCAGGGGCGTCGAGGAGGTGCGGGCCTCGCGCCCCCACCTGGGCGTGCTGCTCATCACCCACTACCAGCGCATCCTCGACGAGCTCACCCCCGACCGGGTCCACATCCTGGTCGACGGGCGAATAGTCGACAGCGGCGGGCCCGAGCTGGCGAAGCGGCTGGAAGACGAGGGTTACGAGGCGTGGAGAAGCTGAGGCACTGCGCATGACCCTCGACGTGGCGCGGGTCCAGAAGGACTTCCCCATCCTCGACCGCGCCATGCCCGGCGGCGGGCGGCTGGTGTACCTCGACTCGGCGGCGTCGTCCCAGAAACCGCAGTCCGTGCTCGACGCCATGACGCGGTACTACGAGACCACCCACGCCAACGTCCACCGGGGCGTGTACGGCATCGCCGAGGAGGCCACCCGGCTGATGGAGGAGGCGCGCGACAAGGTCGGCCGCTTCATCGGCGCCGGCCCGTCGCACGAGGTGATCTTCGCCAAGAACGGCACCGAGTGCCTCAACCTGGTGGCCAACGCCTGGGGGCGGGCCAACCTCCGCTCCGGCGACGCCGTCCTGCTCACCGAGATCGAGCATCACGCCAACCTGGTGCCCTGGCTCATGCTGCGCGAGCAACTCGGCGTCGAGCTGCGGTACATCCCGCTGGGCGACGACGGCCACCTCGACCTCAGCGAGCTCGACCGCCTGGTCGACGGCGTGAAGCTGGTCGCCGTCACGGCCATGTCGAACGTGCTGGGCACGCTCACGCCGGTGCGCCTCATCGCCGACACCGCCCACGCCGCCGGCGCGGTGGTGGTGGTGGACGGCGCCCAGTACGCGCCCCACCTGCCCACGAACGTGGGCGATCTGGGCGCCGACTTCTTCGCCTTCACCGGCCACAAGCTGCTCGGGCCGACGGGCATCGGCGTGCTGTGGGGCAAGACCGAGCTGCTCGAGGCCATGCCCCCGTTCCTGGGCGGCGGCGAGATGATCCGTGACGTTCGCCTCGACGGCTTCACGCCCAACGAGCTGCCCTGGAAGTTCGAGGCGGGCACCCCCCCGATCGCCGAGACAGTGGGCCTGGGTGCGGCGGTCGACTACCTGGAGGCCCTCGGTATGGACGCCGTGCGGGCCCACGAGGTCGAGCTCACCGGCTACGCCCTTCGCACCCTCGCGGCCCGCTTCGGGCCCGACATGACGATCTACGGCCCAACGGAGCCGGCCGAGCGGGGCGGCGTGATCTCCTTCGCCTACAAGGACATCCATCCCCACGACATCTCCCAGGTGCTCGACCAGTCCGGGGTGTGCGTGCGGGCCGGCCACCACTGCGCCAAGCCGCTGATGCGCCGCCTCGGGATCGGCGCCACCGCCCGGGCGTCGTTCTACGTGTACAACGACGAGTCCGACGTCGACGCGCTGGCCGACGCCCTCGACGCCACCTCGGCCTTCTTCTCCTAGGAGCACCACCACCCCATGGGCCTCGAAGACCTGTACCGGGAGATCATCCTCGACCACTATCGCTCCCCCCGGAACCGGGGCGAACTGGAGTCCCCGCCAGCCGTTCGGGTGGAGGGCTACAACCCCCTGTGCGGCGACGAGATCGTGGTGTACCTCGACGTGCAGGACGGGGTGGTCGCCGACCTGAAGATCGGCGGCCAGGGCTGCTCCATCAGCCAGTCGTCCGCCTCGATGATGGCGGCCGCCGTGAAGGGCAAGACCGTGCCCGAGGCCCGCGCCGTCATCCGTGCCTTCAAGGCGATGATGTCGATCCACGAGCAGCGCCTCGACGCCGACGGCGATGACGCGGCCGAGAAGGCGGCTGCCGAGATGGCCGAGGTGAAGCTGGGCGACCTGGAGGCGCTACAGGGCGTCGTGCGCTTCCCGGTGCGGATCAAGTGCGCCACCCTGTCGTGGAACACGCTCCAGCAGGGGCTCGACGAAGCAGGGGCGGCCCAGGCCGGATGAAGGTCGCCGTCGACCTCGAACGGTGCCAGGGCAACGGGGTGTGCGCCAGGAAGGCGCCCGAGGTCTTCGGGCTGGACGGCAGTGGGCGCGTGACCGTGCTCCAGCCCGAGCCCCGGCCCGACGTTCACCGGTCCGTGCGCGAGGCGGTGCGCCGCTGCCCCACGCAGGCCCTCACCATCGAGGCGTGACGCAGCGCCCGGTTTCCTTGGTGGCGGAATCGCGCCCCGGGGTGCTCGTTCCCGCTACCAGACCGACAGTGTTCCGGATGCGGATGTGAGTGGCAGCAGGAAGGGTTTCAGCGCGTCGTTCCACCCGCTGCGGACGCGCGGCTTCGCCCTGCTGTGGGGGTCGAGCCTGGTGTCCAACATCGGCACGTGGATGCAGACGGTGGCGGTGGGCACCCTCGTCACCCAGCGCACAGGTCAGGCTCGCTGGACGGCGCTGGTGGCAGTAGCCGCCTTCCTCCCGCTCGGCCTGCTGGCGCCGGTGGGCGGGGCGGTGGCCGACCGCACCGACCGTCGGCGGTGGCTGCTCCGGGGCAGCCTGGCGGAGACGGCGCTGGCCGCCGGCCTGGCCGTGCTGTCGGCCACCGGCCGGGCGTCACCCGGCGTCGTCACCCTGGTCGTGTTCGCCGGCGGATGCATGGCCGCCCTCCTGCTGCCGGTGCAGCAGTCGCTCGTGCCCGACCTGGTCGGGCGCGACGACGTCTTGGCCGCGTCCTCCCTTGGGATGGCGCAGTACAACCTCGGGCGGGTGGTCGGCCCGGCCCTGGCCGCCATCGTCATCGCGGTGGGATCGTTCACCCTCGCCTTCGCCATCAACGCCGCGTCGTTCCTCGCCGTAACGGTGGCCGTGTACCTGCTCCGGGTACCTCCCCGCCCCGCCCACGCAGGCGAGGGGATCTGGCGAAGCATCAAGCAGGGCGCCCAGGCGGCGTGGACGGAACCGGGCTGCCGCTCGGCCATCGTCCTCATCGCCCTGGCCGCCTTCCTCGTGTCGCCGTTCATCGCCCTCATCCCGGCCAAGGCGGCGGTGCTCGCCCACGGGGGCGACAAGGCCACCGCCGCCGTCACGGGAGCCCTCACCACCGCCCAGGGCGTGGGTGCGGTGGCGGGCGCCTTGCTGCTGGCGCCGTTCGCCGCCCGCTTCGGGCGCCGCCGCGTCGTGCTGATCGCCATCGCCGGCACCTCGGGCGCTCTGTGCCTGTACGCCGTCGCCCCGTCGGTGCCTGCCGCCGTCGCCGCCCTCGGCCTGGTGGGCATCCTCTATGTAGGCATCCTCACCGGCCTCAGCACGGTCGTCCTCCTGGCCGCCCCTGCCGAGAGCCGGGGCCGGGCGACGAGCCTGTTCTTCGTGGCCCTCGGCACCATCTATCCACTCGGCGCGCTGGTACAGGGCGTGGTGGCCGACCGGGCCAGCCTGCAGGCCGCCACCATCGGCGGAGCCCTGCTGCTGGTGGCTGTCGTGGGGACGCTGGCTGTCACCCGCCCCGCGTTCGTGGCCGCCCTCGACGCCGCGCCGGCCGCGGCGGCCATCGCCTCCGGCGCATCCGGGCCACGGAGCGGGGGTACCCACCCGACGGGTCTCCCCGCTCCGGTCGAACCGCCCTTCATGCCGTTTGCCGGAAAGGAACCGGAATAGGCGAATCGATTTCTGGGGAAGGTTTGTCCCATACTTGTTCGTCGAGCCACTGCGATGCGGTTGGACTTTCCCCGAACCCTGGTCGTCACCATGCCCCTGCACGCCCGTCATCGCTCCAGGCTCGCCGCCGCCGCGGCGCTGTCGCTCCTCCTCGCCGGCTGCCGCAGCTACTCCGGCCCACCCGAGGAGGCGGCGCCCGTCCGCACCACGAGCACCACCACCACGACGGCGCCCACCACGACCACCACGGCGGTGCCCGTCACCACCGCTCCGGTCACCGTGCCCGGCACTGCGACGACGGTGCCGCTGCCCGGCCTGCAGAGAGGCTCGTCGGGGGCCGAGGTGAAGGCTCTCGAGGAGAAGCTGGCCGCGCTGCGCTTCGACGTGGGCGCCGTCGACGGCAACTTCGACGCCGCCACCGTCCATGCCGTCATGGCCTTCCAGAAGGCCAACGGCCTGGCGCGCACCGCCCGCGCCACGCCCGACGTGGTCGCCGCCCTGACCACCGCCGGCATGCCCGCCGCCCAACTGGCCGACGGCGGGACAGATCGGATCGAGATCGACCTCCCCCGCCAGATCCTCACGCTGTGGCAGGGCGGCCAGCTCGTGCGCACGCTGTCGGTGTCCACCGGCAACAACAAGCGCTACTGCGTCGACGGCGGCTGCGCCACGGCGGTGACCCCGGGCGGGTCGTTCAAGGTCACCCGCAAGATCAACGGCCTCCGGGTCAGCCGGCTGGGCAAGCTCTACAACCCGCTCTACTTCAACGGCGGCATCGCCATCCACGGCTCCGGCTCCGTGCCCGCCGGGCCTGCCTCTCACGGCTGCGTGCGCATCCCGATGACGGCGTCGAAATGGTTCCACGACATCGTGGCCGTGGGTACCCCGGTTTATGTGATCGGCGGCAAGAAAGCCCCGGTGCCGTTCAACGAGCAGGCGCCCGGAGACGAGACAGCCACGACGACGACGACCACCGCCGCCGCCGCCGCCGCTCCGGTGACGTCGCCCACGACCGTCGCCGTCGACCCCGGTACGACCACCACGACGCCGACCACCAGCCTGCCGCTACCCACCCTCGTCACCACGACCACGACGGTGGCTCCGACCCCGTAGGCACCGCCTTGTGGATTCGGAGCTCCGCCCCAGCCGGCGGTGGCGATCCGGCTGAGCGCGTCCATTCCGGGCACGAGGCAGTCGGGACCGCCGCGGGTCGTGGCGAAGCGAGACGGCACTGTACAGAGGGTCTACAGTGTCTATCCGACCCGGGAGATAGGCGCCGGGTCGCCGTTCGTCAATTGCAAAGGTGCGGAACGTGGCCGCATCGCCATCGCCCGGGGGAGTTGCTACGAAGCGGTGCCCGACCAACCGACCAGATCGCCCAGTCAGCCGCGGTGGATCACCGACGACGCGCCCGAGCAGCCGGTACGCCAGCCGCTGTCCCGGCGCCGGATCGTCAACGCCGCCCTGGCCCTGGCCGAGTCGGAGGGGCTGGGCGGGCTCACCATGCGCAGCGTGGCCGCGTCGCTCGACGTCACACCCATGTCGCTCTACAACCACGTGGCCGACAAGGCGGAACTGCTCGACCTCATGCTCGACTTCGTCATCGGCGACGTGGTGCGCGCCTGTGAGCACGACACCGGCACGTGGGACGAACGGCTGGAAGCCCTGGTCAGACGCTACCACGCCCTGTGGGAACGCCACCCCGTGTTCGCCCAGGTGTACCTCGACGGCGTCACCATCGGACCTCACGGCCTGGCCAACATGGAGAACATCATGGCCATCCTGCGCGAGGCGGGCCTCGACGACGACGAGGCGGCCGGGGCGTTCTCCACGCTGTGGAACTTCGCGGTGGCGTCGATGCTGGTGGGCAAGGCCCGCCCGGTCGACCGCACCAAGCGCCGTAGCCACAGCGACGGCACCCGCCAGGGCCTGATCGACACCTACTTTCCGGCCCTGCCGGTCGATCGCATCCCCAACGTGGCGGCGGTGGCGCCGTACCTGGTCGCCGACTGCTTCGAGTTCGGCCTCGGGCTGTTTCTCGACGGTCTGCGGGCCCGTCTGGGAGAAAGCGGTTGACAGCCGAACGCCTGTCGGCCAATATACGTTGTATACCTACAGTGACGAGCGCACATACGCTGTAGGCGGTGGTCCCGGGGGGTGATCACTACAAGCTGCAAGCACCAGGCACACCGGGTTCGCCCGGCGCAGTGAAGGAGCGGCGGGCCGGCAATCCGGGGGGAACCGGCCCGCAACTCCGGTGCACCATCCAGATCTCGTCCTGTGTCGGCTGGCGCACCCGGTGGACAGCAAGGACGAACGAGGCGGCGGTGTGGCTCCTGTCCATGCGCCACGCCGCCGCCTCGAGTCCGTTGCTCAGGCGAAGGGGTCGTCGGCTGCCGCTCGACCCGGGGCGGAGGTGGCGGGCGCGTCGTCCTCGCCGTAGGCCGCATAGCCCGTCCGCTCCAGCTCCTCGGGCAGGTCCGGCCCGCCGGAGGTGACGATGCGGCCCTTCACCAGCACGTGCACGGTGTCGGGGCGCAGCTCGTGCAGCAGCCGGTTGTAGTGCGTGATGGCGAGGACGCCGAGGGCGTCCTCCGAGGTCTGCGCCTCGACCCGCCGGGACACGGCCCGCAGCAGGTCGAGGTCGAGACCGGAGTCGATCTCGTCGAGGACGGCGAAGCGTGGGCGGATGACCGCCAGCTGCACCGTCTCGCTGGCCTTCTTCTCGCCACCGGAGAACTCGACGTTGATGGCCCGCGACAGCAGTTCGGGATCGAGCCCGACCCGGGCCGCCTCCTTCACCAGGAGGTCGCCGACCTCGCCGGCGTCGCGGCCCGAGGCCGCGAACGACTCCCGCAGCGCCTCGTCGAGGGCCACGCCGGGCACCTCGATCGGGTACTGCATGGCGAGGAACAGGCCGGCGTGGGCCCGCTTCCACGTGGGCAGGCCGAGGAGCTCGACCCCGTCGATGGTGACACTGCCGCCGGTGACCTCGTACTCGGCGCGGCCCATCAGGACATGGGCCAGCGTGCTCTTCCCCGACCCGTTCGGGCCCATGACGGCGTGGACCTCGCCGCTGGCGACGGTGAGGTCGACGCCCCGCAGGATCTCCTTGCCGCCGATGCCGGCCCGCAGGTCACGGATCTCGAGTGTGCTCATGTCACCTTCACCAGGACGTCGGGGCCTTCGCGCACCACGTCGTAGACGGGAACGGGCTTGGTGGCGGGCAGGGACTGGGGCTCGCCCGACTTCAGCGAGAACGTGCTGCCGTGCTTCCAGCACTCGATCTCGCAGTCGTCGGCCAGCACCTCGCCCTCGGCCAGCGAGAAGTCGGCGTGGCTGCAGCGGTCACCGATGGCATAGAAATCCTCGCCGATGCGCACGAGGGCTACGCGATGGTCGCCGACGTCGAAGCGGCGGGCCTCGCCCGGCGCCAACTCGTCGGCTGCGCACAGGCGCACCGTCTTACTCATCGCCGCTCAGCCGGCCGCCGGGCCCACCCCCGCCTGGTGGGACCGCTCGTGCATCCCGCCCGAGCTTGGCCGCGACGGCAGCGCGCAGCAGCGGGCGCAGGGCCGGCACCGGTGCGCTGCGGTGGGCGATGACGTCGTCGAAGAAGCCGAGCACGATAAGGCGCTCGGCCACCTCCGGCGGCACGCCCCGCGCTTCGAGGTAGTACCGCTGGTCCTCGTCGACCGGCCCGACGGCCGAGGCGTGGGTGCAACGGACGTCGTTCTCCTCGATCTCCAGGTTGGGCACTGAGTCGGCCCGGGCACCGGCGTCGAGGACCAGGTTGCGGTTGGTCTGGGCGGCATCGGTGCCGGCTGCGCCCTTGCGGACCCGGATGAGGCCTGAGTACACGGCGTGCGACTCGTCCTCCACCGCCCCCTTGAACAGCAGCTTGCTGGTGGTGCGGGGCGCGGCATGGTCCTGGAGGGTGCGGAAGTCGTGCATCTGCTCACCGTCGCCGAAATAGGCGGCCAGCAGGTTGCTGGTGCCACCCCTGCCGGCGAGCTCGGAGTCGGTGCGGACCCGGGCGTAGCTGCCGCCCAGGGCGACGATGCTGGACGTGAGCGTGGCGTCGGCGCCCACCCGGCTTGCGTGGTAGCCGATCTGCCACGCGTCGCGGCCGAGCTCCTGGATGGCCAGGTAGCCGGCGTTGGCGTTGTCGGCCACGTCGAGCTCGACGACGGGGGCCACGAAGACGGCCACGCCGGCAGGCGAGCCGATGTGGTCGAGCACGGTGACCTGGGAGGACTCGCCGGCCTGCACGACCAGGCGGGGGAAGAGCGCAGCGCCGGGGACGTCGACCCAGTGCAGGAGGACGACCGGATGGGGCACCACCACGCCGCGGGGCACCCGCACCAGCAGGCCTTCGGAGACGAAGGCGGTGCTCAGGCTGACGAAGGCGTCGACGGGCCCGGCCACCGAGCCGAGCAGGTCGGCGCCGTCCGGCGCGTCGGCCAGGGAGCCGACGTAGACGCCCCTGGCGGCCAGCGCCGGGTCGAGATGGGCCAGGGCGATGCGACCGTTGCGCACCAGCACCATGGCCGAGTGCTCACCGGTCGCCCGCAGCAGCGGCACCAGCTCGTCGGGGACGCCCTCGGGGACGGGGCCATCGTCGCCCGTGACCGGGGCGAAGGCGTCGAGATCGAGGGCGCCGATGCGGCTGTACCGCCAGATCTCCTCGGCCTCGGTGGGCAGCGGGGCGGCGGCGAAGCGCTCGTACGCCTCGACCCGACGTGCCCGCAGCCACGCAGGCCCCGGCAGGGCGGCAGAAGCGTCTGCAGTGAACGTGCTCAGGGGGTACCTCTCGCGGAACAGGGGCCGACCGGCCCCCGTGGGGCCCATCCTACTGCCGGGGGACAGAAAGGGTGGGGCGGCCGGTGGCGCAGGCCGCAACCCGCCCACCCACCTGCACGGCGCCCTCCTCGGCGTGGACCTCGATGCGGCACGGGCCCGATCGCCGGCGAACCACCCCACGCCGGCATGGCCGGGCGGTGCTTCTTGTCGGTGCATGGCCGCGAACCTTGCCGCGATTCGCCGACAAGAACGGCGCCGAGGTCGTCACGGCGCGGGCTCGTCGCCGGCCGGGGGCGGGCGGGGCGGGCGGGGCGACCCCGGAGGGCGGGTCGTGCGCGGCCGGCGGACGCGGGGAGGTCCCTGGGTCGTCGGGACGGCCTCGGGCGCCCATGGCGACGGTGCCTCGGGCGGGGCGTCGGGGACGGAGAGGGGCGCCAACGCGCCCGTACCCCGGGAGCCGTCGCCGGGGTCACCGACCGAGGGCACGGACGGCCCGCCGGCGGGTGCATCGGGCGCCGGCTCGCCCATCAGCGCGCCGGCATACGGCGCCGCGAATACCAGTCCCGCTCCTGCGAGCACCACGACGACGGCAGCCACGCTGGTGCGGTCGGAGACAGCGTCGCAGAGGGTCAGCAAGCCGTAGACGGCCACGGCCAGGCCGAGCCAGGTGGTCCCCCGCCGCCGGCAGCGGGCGCCCACCAGCGCGACAGCGGCCCCGACGGTCAGCAGCACTGCGCCCGTGCCGACGTCGCCGAGGTCGCGGGCGACGGCGAAGGCCCCTGCCGGCAGGGCCACGGCGGCGACGCCGAGGAACGGCGTGGCCATCCCCTGGAGGCCCTTGTCGTGCAGCCACGAGCCCACGCCGAGATAGATCACAGCCACCACCATCGACGCTGCACCTGCGGTCGACACGGCCTTGCCGACGGTGCCGAAGCCGCCGAAGACGAACCCCTCGAGGCCGAAATTCCCGAAGGACACGGCGAACACCCAACCGGCGACCACGAGTATCGCCAGGTGGAAGGTGTGGCCCCGCCACGGCCCCGCGGCATAGAGGCCGGCCAGGAGCAGGGCGGCCAGGATGGCCACTTCCCGGACCGACGGGACCCCGCCGCCGGCCGAGAGGAAGAAGGCGACCGCAGGGGCGGCCACACCGGCGGCGCCGACCCCGGCCACCGCCAGACGCGCAGGGAGCCTGACGGTCGCGGCCACGCCGGCGACGAGGAGCGCCCCCGACAGGAGCGCCCCCAGGGCGCCCGAGCCCGATGACGCCCAGTGTTGGCCGGCGAGCGCCACGCCGCCAGCGGCGGTCAGTGCACCCCCTACGCCGGCGAGCGCGCGGCTGATCGACGGCGGCGGCCGATGCGCCGCCAGCGGGCCCAGTCGGGCCAGCCATGCGGACGGTCCGCCCGGCGTGGTGCCTGCCGGGCCGGCGGTGACGCCGGTCAACGACGCCGGAAGAACCGCCTCCAGCGAGGCTGGTCCTCGCGGCGACTGGCCCGCGCGCGGGCCACGTCGTCGAGGATCCCGGGGCCGACGGCGTTGACGATGTCCTCGGCCTGGTCGAGGAGGGCGGCCGTGTCGGCGTCGAGGCGGGGCGGGTCCTCCGGAAGGCGCTTGCGAGCCAGGCTTCCCTGCGTCCAGCCGGCGTCGAAAGTGCGCTGCTCGAACCTGGGGCAGTCGTCGGGGCACCGCCAGGGCGCCTCGGGAGCGAGGTCGAGCCGGCACATGTGCACGGTCTCGCCGCTGCCGTAGGTGCGCGTCTCGTAGTGCTTGCAGTTCACACGCATCGGCACCCGCCCATGGTACGCGCCGGCCGCTGCGATGGCCCGCCCGCCTGACGCCCGTCGACCCGCCTGAGCGGGTGACGAGCTACGTCACCTAGCCGACCGAGCCCTCCATCTGCAGCTCGATGAGCCGGCTCCACTCCACCGCGTACTCCATGGGCAGCGTCTTGGTGATCGGCTCGATGAAGCCGTTCACGATCATGCCCATGGCCTGCTCCTCGGAGAGGCCGCGGCTCATGAGGTAGAAGAGCTGCTCCTGGCCCACCCGCGACACCGTGGCCTCGTGGCCGATGCGGGCGTCGCGCTCCTCGATCTCCATGTACGGGTAGGTGTCGGAGCGGCTGTGCTCGTCGAGGATCAGGGCGTCGCAGCGCACGAAGCTCTTGGAGCCGGTGGCGCCCTTGTCGACGTGCACCTTGCCCCGGTACGAGGTGCGGCCGCCGTCCTTGCAGATCGACTTGGAGATGATGGTGGACGTGGTCTCGGGGGCGGCGTGCACCATCTGCGCCCCGGCGTCCTGGTGCTGGCCGGCGCCCGAGTAGGCCACCGAGAGCACCTCGCCCGACGCCTTGGGGCCCATGAGGTACACGGACGGGTACTTCATGGTGAGCTTGGAGCCGATGTTGCCGTCGATCCACTCGACCCGCGCCTCGGTCTCGGCCCGGGCCCGCTTGGTGACCAGGTTGTAGACGTTGGGCGACCAGTTCTGGATGGTGGTGTAGGTGATGCGGGAGCCGGGCAGGGCCACCAGCTCGACCACGGCCGAGTGCAGGGAGTCGCCGCTGTACACGGGGGCCGAGCAGCCCTCGATGTAGTGCACCTGGGAGCCCTCGTCGGCGATGATCAGCGTGCGCTCGAACTGGCCGGCGTACTCGGAGTTGATCCGGAAGTAGGCCTGGAGCGGCATCTCGCAGTTCACGCCGGGCGGGATGTAGATGAAGCTGCCCCCCGACCACACGGCCGAGTTGAGGGCGGCGAACTTGTTGTCTCCCGGCGGGATGATCTTGCCGAAGAACCGGCGCACGATCTCGGGGTGCTCCCGGATGGCCGTGTCCATGTCGGAGAACAGGATCCCCTGGGCCTCGAGATCCTCGCGGTTCTTGTGGTAGACGACCTCGCTTTCGTACTGCGCGGTGACGCCGGCCAGGTACTTGCGCTCCGCCTCGGGGATGCCGAGCTTCTCGTAGGTGTTCTTCATCTGCTCGGGCAGGTCGTCCCAGTTGTCCACCTGCTCGCCCGAGGGCTTGAGGTAGTAGTAGATCTCGTCGAAGTCGATCTGCGGCATGTTGACGGCGAACCAGGGCTTCATGGGCATGCGCTCGAAGTGGCGCAGCGCCTTGAGGCGGAACTGGGTCATCCAGTCCGGTTCGCCCTTCCACCACGAGATCTCCCGCACCACGTCCTCGTTGACGCCCTTCTTGGGCGTGAACGCGTAGTCGATGACGCCGTCGTTCCAACCGAGCTTGTACTTGCCTAGGTCGAGTTCGGTGGTAGCCATGGGACCAGCTCCTCAGGGGTGGTGCTCTCGGGGTGGTGCTCGAGGGGAATTTCTCCTACGCTCATAGTAACAATCCCCGGGACCTTGGTCATCCCAGCAGGAGATGGTCATCTCGGGGAGAGCTTCATCCGTAGGGCCATGTGTGCCGAAGGAACAAGGACGGGACAAGGGAACACAGGCCGCCGACCGAACGTTGGAACGGAACGACATGGACGAGACAGCGCAGATCATCGGGCAACTGAGGGCTTCGGCCGCCGACCAGGCGTACTTCAGCTCCTCCCGCGTGCAGAACTCGCTCTTCGACCTCTACGGCGTGGTGGGCACCGACGAGGCCAAGCGCCTCGTCGAGACGTGGCTCACGCTCACCATCCAGCGTGATCTGTTCTCCGGCGCCGAGCTGCTCGAGCTGCTCGACGATCTGGAGGGTTGCCTCACCTCCAGCATCCCCGGCTAGACGCAGCAGCCCGCTCCTCGCCCGACTGGTCAGCCGGGGGGGACCGCGGGGGTACTGATCGGCGGACCAGACCGGCGCTCTCCGTCCAGCCGGATCAGTTCGTCCACGCCGCCGAGCATCTCCTCGCCCATCACCGCGGCCAGGTCGGGGTCGTCCCCCACGAAGCCGGCCGCCCGCTCGCCGGCGGCGCGGCGGCGGCGCACCTCCCGGCCCACCGCACCACCATCCGTGCCGACGACGACCACTGCGTGCGGTTTCGCCGGGTCGGCCACGAGGTGCCACCCTAGGACGATGCCTGAGCCGACCTTCACCGCGCCCGTCGCCCCCAAGCGCCCGACCACGCTGACCGCCTACGGGGACGAGCGGGTGGACGAGTGGTACTGGCTGCGGGACAAGGACGACCCCGAGGTCGTCGCCCTCTTGGAGGCGGAGAACGACCACACCGCAGCCGTCCTCGCCCCCACCGAGGACCTCCAGCAGCGCATCTACGAGGAGATCGTGGGCCGCATCCTGGAGACCGACCTGTCGGTGCCAGCCCGCAAGGGCGAGTGGTGGTACCTGTCCCGCACCGTCGAGGGTCTCCAGTACCCGATCTGGTGCCGGCGCAAGGGCGAGCCCGACGGGCCCGAGGAGGTCATCCTCGACCAGAACGCCCTCGCGGCCGGCTCCGACTACTTCGCGGTCGCCAACACGGCCGTGAGCCCCGACACGAACCGCCTCGTCTACGGCACCGACGACAACGGCAGCGAGCGGTACACGCTCCGCATCCGGGACCTCACGACGGGCGACGACCTGGCCGACGAGGTGCCCGGCACGTACTACGGCGTGGCGTGGGCGGGCGACAACGCCACGCTCTTCTACACCCGGGTCGACGACGCCATGCGGCCGTACCAGGTGTGGCGCCACGCGGTCGGCACGCCGGCGGCCGACGACGTGCTCGTGTTCCAGGAGGACGACGAGCGCTTCTTCCTGGGCGTCAGTGGCACCAAGAGCGAGCAGTACGTGGTGCTGTCGACGGAAAGCAAGATCACGAGCGAGTACCACGTGCTCCGGGCCGACGACCCGGGCGGCGAGTTCCGGGTCGTGCAGCCCCGCGAGCAGGGCGTGGAGTACTCCATCGACCACTATGGCGACCGCTTTCTCATCGTCACCAACGCCGACGGGGCCGAGAACTTCAAGCTGATGGAGGCGCCGGTCGACGACCCCGGGCGACCGAACTGGGCCGAGGTCGTCGCCCACCGCGCCGACGTGAAACTCGACGGCATCGACGTCTTCGCCGGCCATGTGACCCTGTTCGAGCGGGCCGAGGGCCTCCGCCGCATCGCCGTGCGCCGCATGGCCGACGGCGACACCCACGTCATCGCGCTGCCCGAGCAGGTCTCCACAGTCTTCACCGACGCCAACATGGAGTTCGACACCACCGTCCTCCGCTTCGGCTACACATCGATGGTCACACCCCGGTCCGTCTACGACTACGACATGGAGGGCCGCACCCGCGAGCTGCTGAAGCAGCAGCCCGTGCTCGGCGACTACGACCCGGCCGACTACGAGACCAGCCGCAGTTGGGCGACGACGGCCGACGGCGAGCGCATCCCGATGTCGCTCGTCCACCGCAAGGGGGTGGCCCTCGACGGGACGGCGCCGGCGCTGCTCTACGGGTACGGGTCCTACGAGATCAGCATCGACCCGACCTTCTCGCCGCTGCGCCTCAGCCTCCTCGACCGGGGCGTGGTGTTCGCCATCGCCCATGTCCGCGGCGGTGGGGAGATGGGCCGGCGCTGGTACGAGCACGGCAAGATGCTGCACAAGAAGCACACGTTCACCGACTTCGTAGCCTGCGCCGAGCACCTGATCGAGGGTGGCTACACATCTGCCGAGCGGCTGGCCATGCGGGGCGGCAGCGCCGGCGGCCTGCTCATGGGTGCCGTGTTGAACCTGCGGCCCGACCTGTTCCGGGCGGTGGTGGCCGACGTGCCCTTCGTCGACGTGCTCACCACGATCCTCGACGAGACCCTGCCCCTCACCGTCACCGAATGGGAGGAATGGGGCAATCCCAAGGCCGACCCCGAGGTCTACGCCTACGTGAAGTCGTATTCGCCGTACGACAACGTGGCCGCCGTCGACCACCCGGCCCTGCTCGCCATCGGCGGGCTCAACGATCCCCGGGTCAGCTACTGGGAGCCGGCAAAATGGGTACAGCGCCTGCGCGACCGGGGCACCGGCTCGCGCCCCGTGCTCTTGAAGACCGAGATGGGCGCCGGCCACGGAGGCCCGTCCGGGAGGTACGACTCCTGGCGCGAAGAGGCGCTCGTCTACGCATTCGTGCTCGACGCCCTGGGTGTCAAGGACTAGGAGTGCGGGGTCGAACGCCGACGGCCGCCCCACCGCCGAAGGCGGCCACCCGGCTGTCGGCAGGACGAATTGGAGCGGAGGGGGCCGGCTTGGCCGCCCGCCCGCAGCACCGTCAACTCGCCGAGGAAGCTCCGCTTCCGGGTGCGAAGGAGCGACAGCGACCCGCGTGCCGTCGTGCACCATCGGGGTTCAAGGAATGCGACCGGAACGTCGAGGACACCCTATGGCAGCGAAGGGGGAGGCCGCGGACGACCACCGGGCCTCCGGCCCGGACGACGCGCCTGCGCTCCCCCCGGACCACCAGCCCGAGCACGAAGGCCGCCGCGGCTCCCGGGCGATGGCATGGGCAGCAGGCGCCTTCTGTGCGGTGTTCACCGGATGGGTCGTCGTCCACGCCGGCTCCCCGCACCAGCGCGAGCTGCTGAGCGACCTCGCTCCACTGCCGCTGGGCCTCGCCGCCTGGGCGACCGCCCTGCGGGCAGGCAGCCGGACAGGGGCCGACCCGGCGTCACGCCGGGCATGGCGGCGTATTGCCGCCGCCTTCATCCTGTGGTGGCTAGCCGACGCCGCGTGGTTCGCCCAGGAGGTGGTGCTCCAGCGCCCGCCCTTCCCGTCCCCGGCCGACATCGGCTACCTGGCGTCGTACCCCGTACTCGCCTGGGGCCTGCTGTCTCTGCCCGGGGCGCGGCGTCTTCGAGCCGAGTGGTTGCGGGTGGCGCTCGACGCCGTCACCGTACTGCTGGCCGCGGCCATGGTGGTCTGGTACCTCGTGGTCGGGCCGAGCGTGCACAACGCGCCGGGCACCCTCGTCACCGCCCTCAACGTGGCGTACCCCGTCGGCGACCTGCTGCTCCTCTTCGCCGCTGCCGCGGTGATGCTCGGCGGCCCTCGCAGGGAGCGGTCATTGTGGCTGCTGCTCGGAGGGACGGCCGCGCTGGTGGTAGCCGACGTGGCGTACGCCCGCCTCTCCCTCTCCGATTCCTACGCCGGCGGGGACTGGCCGGACGTGTTCTGGATTCTCGCCCAGGCACTGTTCGTTGTGGCGGCCGTCAACCACCGCCACCCGCCGCGCCACGTCCGCCCCCAGTCCAGCCGAACGGCCCAGAGCAGGCTCAGCAACCTGCCGTACGCGGCGGTCGTGCTCGGCTACGGCCTGCTGTTCGCCGTCGGCCGGAGCGAGGCGTCGTATTCCCTGAACGGGCTACTGGTGGGCGCCGGGCTGATCACCGCGGTGGTGATGGCGCGCCAGATCCGGGTCACGGCCGAGAACGGTCACCTCCTCGGGCAGCTGCACTACTTGGCCGAGGTGGACGGCCTCACCTCGATCCTCAACCGGCGCAGCTTCTTCGAGGCGGGCGGGCACCTGATCGCCTGGGCGCGTGAGGCCGGGCGCCCGCTCACCGTCCTCATGATCGACGTCGACCACTTCAAACAGGTCAACGACACCTTCGGCCACGCGGCGGGCGACGAGGTCCTGACCGTCGTGGCCGCGCTCACCAAGTCGCAGCTGCGTGATTCGGACCTGGTGGGCCGCTACGGCGGCGACGAGCTGGCCGTGGTCATACCCGACTGCCTTGTCCAGAGGGGCCTCGATGTGGCAGAACGCATCCAGGCTGCCGTCGCCCACGCAGCCGTCCTCACCTCCGACGGAGTAGTGCGGGTCAGCCTCAGCGTCGGTGTGGCCGAAGCCCGTGACTCCACCGACCTCACCACCGCCCTCGCCCGGGCCGACGCCGCCCTCTACCAAGCCAAGCAGGCCGGCCGGGGGTGCGCCCGCGCCGTCGCCTGACGGCCGGTCTTTCCTCCGTGCGGTCGTGCTGGTGTCCCAGGGGTCGCTGCTGGTGGAGAGCGTCCGCCGGCGGGGCGGCCGGGTGTCGTGCACCGCAAAGGCCCGAACGGTCAGCACGAGACCGCCCGTTGGGTGGTGTAGACGCTGCGCCAGTTGCCGTAGGAGGCCCGGACCACGAAATAGTAGGTCGTGAGCAGCGACAGGCCTGTCACCGTCTTGGTGGGAAGGACGCTCGTGGTCGATCCTGTCGTGTAGGGACCGCCTGAGGTCGTCCCCCAGCGGATCTCGTAGCCGTCGGCCCACGTGCTCGGGGTGGCCGTCCAGTTCAGCGTCACCGAGCCCAGCAGGCACAGGCCGGCACCCAGGCTGGTAGGGGGCGCCAGGGTGGAGGTGGACAGCGTGGCCGTGGCACTGGCCCCGTCGAGGAACGAGGCCAGGGCCCAGGTCGTAGTGGCCGCGGAGAACAGTAGGGTCAACCCGGCGGCGACCGACGCCCGGGCCGGCCGGGACAGGGCCCGCCGAGGCCGTACGCCGTCAGGCATTGGCAGCGACCAGCGCCGGCGACCGGCGTCGGCGGCGCACGATCCGCGTCAGCCCGGCCGTGAACAGGCAGCCGACGACGAACCCGCCACGCGGGGTGGCGAACCAGGCGCCCACCCGGCCGAGCTGCGGGAGCTGGTATACCAGCCGGTCGGCCCGGCGCACCGTCACGGGCACGGCGTCGGGGTCCTCGTTGGCGTCGCCCTTCATCGTGAGCTCGGCCGTCCCGCCGTGGTTCTCGACCTCCACCACCCGGTGGGTCACTCGGGTGCGGTCAGGACGCTCGACGGCGACGATGTCGCCCAGGTGGATCTCGCTCGCGTCGATCCGGCGGACGAGGACCATGGAGCCGGTCGGGATGGTCGGCTCCATGGAGCCCGACCGGACCACCAGCGGGCGCAGGCCCGTCCGGGCGGCCAGCACGGTGACGCCGGTCACGGCCACGCCCAGGAGGGCCCCCATGGTGAGCACCACCTCGACCACCAGGCTACGGCCGCGCCGGCGGCCGGCCGGGACCGGGGTCGTGGCGGCTTGCGGGCGGGGCGGGCGGGCGGGGCGGGGCGGGCGCCGGCCGGTACGGCCAGAAGCACGCCGGCGGGCGGCGGGGAGGATGTCGTCTTCGCTGCGGGTGTACACGCCCGGTGCCTCCTGGTTGGGGCTCCCCACTCGCTCGATGTCAGGACTGGGTGGCGCTGAAGGTGAAGGTGGCGGTGGTCGTGGCCGCCTGGAAGGCGTCGCCCGAGCCGCTGGGCAGCTCGACCCGGAAGCAGGCAACCTCGCTGGCGCTGGCGGCGAGGGTCCGACTGGAGATGGCGCCCGCGCTAAGCGCGCCCGACGAGGTGAGGGTGACAGTCGAGGCGGCGTACCCGACGCCGGCCGAGTCGCAGGCGGCCGAGTTGGCGACGGCCTTGACGCCGAGGGTGAGCTGGTCCTTCAGGCCCTTGGAGTCGGCGTTGGTGGCCGACGTGGCCATCGTGTAGCTGAAGCCCAGGGTGCCGTTGTTGGCGATGGTGAGGGGGGCGTACTTCACGTCGCCCGGCTTCATGTTGGACATCTCGATGGCGGTGAAGGCGTAGGCGTCGTCGGCCTCGCTGCTGATGAGGAGGTCCACAGTCCCGGCCGTGAAGGTTGAGTCTGCCGTGCCGGAGTCGGTGAAGGTGGCGAAGGTCCCGGCCCACAGGAGGGCCGACAGGGAGCCGAAGCAGAGGACGAGGCGGAGGTTCCTGGCGATGTGCATCGGTGCGGCGTGCCCTTCCCGTTGAGCTGTCGTTGTCGCTACGTTGAGTAAGTCGGTCAGCGGCGCGCCGGGATGAGGGTTGTCTTCCACCACCACCCGAACGGGCCATGGACGGCCTGGCCCGCGGGTGGGGCGAAAGTCACGAAAACCCCGGGGACCCACCGGCCCGCCACCCAGGGGACGGGGTCTCGGGCGACCGGCCGATTGCGACCTGCTGTCAGGCCTCCACGTCGTCGGCCCGCAGGCGGGCGGCGGCGCCTGCGGGCTCCTCGAACAGTGCGGGCTCCTCGAACAGCCGCAGGTCGAGCACGTCGCCGTTGCTGCCTCCACTCCCGGCGACCACCAGCACGGCGGTGATCTCGTCGGCCACCAGCTCCTCGTGCTCGAGCAGCGCGTCGCGCAGAGCCTCCACCAGGTGGCGGTTGCGGTCGAGCATCTCGGTGACATCGGCCTTCGCCTCGTCGAGGATCTTCTCCAGCGCCTCGCGGCCCTGGTCGCTCGACAGCACCTTGGTGACGATGTTGGCGCCGGTGCCGGCCGCCGCCGCCTCCAGCGACACCAGCGAGCCGCCCATACCGAGCGAGCCCACCATCTGGGCCGCCGCCCTGGTGGCGGAGTCGAGGTCGCCACTGGGGCCCGTACCCGACTCACCGAAGAACAGCTCCTCGGCCACCATCCCGCCGAAGGCGATCTGGATGAGGCTCACGATCTCGGAGCGGGTCTTGGTGAAGCGCTCCTCGGTCTCGGAGTGGGCCAGGAGACCGAGCGAGGCGCCCCGCTTTATGATCGAGAGCACCTCGAGCTTGCGGCCCTTGCCCACCAGGTGGGCCACCGTGGCGTGACCCGCCTCGTGGGTGGCGATGGTGCGGCGCTCGTCCTCGGTGTACTCCACGGGGTGCTTGAGGCCCAGCTCCTCGGTCATCCGGGCCTGCTGCAGGTCCTCCCAGTTCAGGCCGTCTCCGCCCCGGCGCAGGGCCCACACCAGCGCCTCGTCGAGCAGGTGCTCGATCATCACCGGCGAGTACCCGAAGGTCATGGCGGCAAGGGTGTCGCGGCGGGCAGGCTCGTCGAGCTCCGGGCCGTGGACCTTCTTGGCAAGGTAGTAGTCGATGATCTCGCGGCGCCCGCTGCGGCTCGGCAGGTCGAAATAGATCGAGCGGTCGAAGCGGCCCGGCCGCAACAGGGCAGGATCGAGGTCGCCGGCCCGGTTGGTGGCACCGACCACCAGGATGTTGGCGGCGGGCGCGGCGGACTTGCGCAGCTGCGACTCGGCCGACAGCCAGCGGTTGGCCTGGTCGATGAACCAGCCGCGGAAGCGCTGGCTGAGTGGTGGGGCGTCGAACGACTGGAGCTGGATCAGCAGCTCGTTCACCACGCCGGTGACGCCTTCGCGCCCGCCGGAGCCGCCCATGCCGGTGCGAGCGCCGCCGATGGCGTCGATCTCCTCGATGAAACCGATGGCCCCGCCCTCGCGGCGGGCGTGCTTGCGGAGGGCCTTGAAGTAACTGCGGATCTTGCGGTTGGTCTGGCCGTAGTACATCGACTGGAACGCCGACGACGACACGAACAGGAACGGGACCCCGGCTTCGCGCGCCATGGCCTTGGCCAGGTAGGTCTTGCCGGTGCCGGGAGGGCCCTCGAACAGGATCGCCCTCCGCGGCGTGCCGCCCATCTGCTCCTTGAACGTGCGGTGGGCGAGGAAGAGGTTGAGCGTGCGCGTCACCTCTTCGACCACCACGCCGGCGCCCTTCACGTCGTCGAGCGACGTGTCGATCTCGCCCGGCCGGTACAGCACGTGGGGCGACTTTCCGGCACCCAGCATCGGCACCAGCAGAACGGCTGACAGCACGAGGATGAGGAGCAGGCCGGGGACCAGCTCGGGTGGGATGGGGAGCGACGGGAAGTCGGGCCGGACCTGGTTGCCGAGCAACGTCCGCGTCCACAGCCACAGGGCCAAGGGCGCCAGGATGCCCATGAGCCGGGTGAGCCGCCGGCGTCGCGACCGCTCACGGGCGATTGCCACGTCGGCCGCCGCGACCCGGAGGACCTGCGCCTGTCCGAGCCTGCTGAGCTCCATCGTTCCTTCGGCCCCTCCTCTCCCCACGACCACTGTAGGTGGTCAGGGGCCAGAGAATCCAGCGCCCACCTTGACTGGTCCTCACGAAGGGGACGCGGCCGAGCCGAGACGCGACACTTCCGTCAGGGGCGCAGTCCCCAATACGGCCGGCGGCCGGCGGGGATCGTGTCGCGGGACGGGTTGGTGCGGTCCCGTTCCGACACTATGGGGCTCACGACGCCCCAGTCGGCGTTCACCGCCGGGTCGTCCCACGCCAGCCCAAGCTCGTCGGCCGCGTTGTAGTAGCTGTCGACGAGGTAGGTGAGGGTGAGGTCGGTGATCGAGGCGAAGCCATGGGCCACGCCGGGCGGGATGAACACGCCCCGCTCGGACTCACCGTCCATCTCGAGCGTGAGGGTGGCGCCGTCGGTGGGCGATCCCTCCCGGAGGTCGTGCAGCACCACTTGGGCCCGGCCCCGGATCATGTACCAGTAATCGGCCTGGTGCAGGTGGTAGTGCAGGCCCACCAGGGCACCGGCCTGCTTCTCGGACCGGTTGCCCTGCACCATCTCCCGCCCCGACCCGAACCACGAGCGTCGGTAGCTCTCGACGAACCGGCCCCGGGCGTCGCCGTGGACGGCCGGTTCGACGATCACCACGCCGTGAACAACGTCGGATTCCTCGATCTTCGCCATTGAGAGCGACCCTACGCTCTGGATCGGGCCGCCAGCACGAAGGCGACGGCCGCGGCCACCCCGGCCACCACCGACACGGGCCCGCCGCCGCCGCGGCCCGTGATGGCGGCTGCGAGGGCGGCGAGCAGCAGCACCACGTTGCGAGCCAGTGTGTCGAAGCCCACCGGCCGGGACGAGGTCTCGCCGAAGCACCCGCACGGGACGGGTTGGCCGAGCAGCAGGCGCAGGGCCACCATGGCCGTGAAGGCCAGCAACAGGCCGGCGGCGGCCATAGCCGTCCACGGCAGACCGACCGACGTGACGAGGAGTGCGCCCACCGCCACCTCGATCCACGGGATGGCGGTGGCCAGGCGGCGAGGCGCTCCGAAGGCGGCCGCCGAGGCCGGCCACTCGGGCTGGCGCAGCTTGGCCGCCCCGGCCACGAGGAGCACAAGCCCCACGAAGACGGACGCAGCCATGTCAGGCGCGGCCCGACGGGCGTGTGGGATTCCGGGTGCGGAAACTCGCCCGGGAGCGAGAGATCCCGCACCGGGAACGGCGTCGCTCCACCTTTACGGCCGGCCGGCGTACCCGAAGCGGCCGTACCCGCCCCGGTAGAACAACAGCGGGCCCCCGTCGCCCTCGACGCCCATGTCCACCACCCGGGCCAGAACCACCAGGTGGTCGCCGCCGTCGTGCTCCGCCTCGATTCGGCAGTCGACCCATGCCACCCCGCCATCGAGCACCGGCGAGCCGGACACCACCGACGGTCTCCACCCGACACCCTCGAACTTGTCGGCGCCGCGGGTGGCGAAGAGCCGCGCCAGCGCCTCCTGGTCCTCGGCCAGGACGTTCACACAGAACACGCCGGCCGAGCGGATGCGGGGCCAGCTACCCGACGTGCGGGACGGGCAGATTGCCACGAGCGGAGGGTCGAGCGACACCGAGGAGAAGGACTGGACGGTGAAGCCGACCGGCTCGCCCGGCATCGCCGTCACCACGGTGACGCCGGTGCAGAAGTGCCCCAGGACCTGGCGGAACCGGGCGGCATCGATCGGCGACGCCGAGGCGGGCAGAGCCGTGGCAGCGCCGGAAGCGTCGTCGAAAGGGAGGTCGGACGAACCGGAGATGGCGCGCATCGTAGGCGCCGGCCGCGGTCCGGCCGCCGGGGCTACCTGGTGGAGGATGCGGCGGTGCCCACCAGGCCGCGCTGTTGAAGCATGACCTTGAGGTCGTGCGGGTTCGTGGCCGTCATCATGGCGCCCCGCAGGTCGACGCTGCCGGCCTGGTAGAGGCGCACCAGGGCCTGGTCGAACGTCTGCATGCCGTAGTACTCACCGTCGGCCACGATCTCGTGGATGTCGCCGGTGCGGGCGGGGTCGACGATGCACTGCTGGATGCGGCCGTTGACCACCATCACCTCGAGGGCCGGCACCCGGCCAAGGCCGTCGGCGGTGGGCACCAGCCGCTGGCAGATCGTGCCCCTCAGTGTGCCCGCCAGCGCCACCCGGATCTGGTTCTGCTGGTGGGGCGGGAAGAAGTCGACGATGCGGTTCACCGTCTCGGTGGCGTCGATGGTGTGCAGCGTCGAGAAGACGAGGTGTCCCGTCTCGGCCGCGCTGAGGGCGGCGGCCACTGTCTCCTGGTCGCGCATCTCGCCCACCAGGATCACGTCGGGGTCCTGGCGCATGGCGGCCCGCATGGCGGAGGCGAAGTTGTCGGTGTCGAAGCCGATCTCGCGCTGGTTGATCTCGGCCATGTCGTCCTTGTGGAGGACCTCGATGGGGTCCTCGATTGTGACGATGTGCACCTCGCGTGTGCGGTTGATGTGGTCGATCATGGCGGCGAGGGTGGTCGTCTTGCCCGAGCCGGTGGGGCCGGTGACGAGCACCAGGCCGCGGTTCTCGCTGGCCAGGCGGCCCACCACGTCGGGCAGGCCGAGGGCCTCGAAGCTGGCGGCCGACGTGCGCACCCGGCGGAAGATCATGGCGACCGAGCCCCGCTGGCGGAACACGTTGACCCGGAACCGGCCGGAGCCGGGGACGGCGTAGGCGAAGTCGGCCTCGTTGCGGGCGGTGAATTGCTCGGCCACCTCCGGCCGCATGATGGCGGCGGCCATCTCGGCGGTGATGTCGTTGGTGAGGACGGGCTGCTCCTCTAGCCGCCGCAGATCGCCGTGGATCCGCACACGGGGCGGCGAACCGACCTTGACGTGGAGGTCCGAGGCGTCCTGCGACTCCATAGCGGACAAAAGGCCGTCGAGCCACACGTGAGCCATGACAGAGATTATCGGGCTCCAGGAGGTCGCCCTGTAGACGCCGTTTGCGCCGGGCCGGCGCCCGCCGTTCCCGGCGTGCGCAGCGGGCCTTGTCCGGATGCGCCGCGCCGCCGGCGCCGGCCGTTCCCGGCAGGCCCGGGAAGGTCCCGTCGTCGTCGGCCAACCTCTCCACCACGAGGGTGGCCACCGCCCGCCGCGCCCGGCCTTCGTCGCATGCGAGGCCGGCGCACGGGCAATGATGCGGAGGTGATCGAGCTCGGCCTGCGAAACGACGTGTACCGCCGGCCCCTCGCCACCGCCCTCGACCGGCTCGGGCTGCGGGAAGGGTGGCGCTGCGTGGACGTGGGAGCGGGTGGGGGCGACGTCACGGTGGCACTGGCCGAGATCGTGGGGCGCGACGGGCGCGTCTACGCCGTCGACAGCGACCCCCGGTCGCGGGACGAGACGGCCGAGGCGGCTGCCGCCCACGCCCAGGTGATCGCCCTCACCCAGGCCGGCGAGGACCTCGTGCTGCCCGAACCCGTCGACCTCGCCTTCTGCCGCTTCCTGCTCATGCACGTGTTCGACCCCGTGGCCGTCCTGCGCCGGATGTGCGGGGCGGTGCGCCCGGGCGGCTGGGTGGTGGCGCAGGAGCCCATCACGTCGGCCGGTCGCATCGACGGCTCGCCCCTGTCGATGCCCGACGCCCGCGACCCCGACGTCGGCGCCCGCCTCCCCGCCCTCGTCCGCCAGGCCGGTCTGGAGACGGTCGACGCCTGGGCCGAGGCGCCCGCCGGGGCCGGGCCGGGCCCCGTGCACGACTACCTGGCATCCCTCACCGGTGTCGACCCGGGCGACGACCCCGTGGTACTGCCACCCCTCGTCACCGTGGTCGCCCGCCGGCCGGCGGGCTAGCGGTGGCCAGGAAACCGACGTCGCGCGACGCAATCCTCCCCGGTGCCGCCGCTCTGGTCGCCCTCGGCCTCGGCTTGGCCGGTCTGGGCCTGGCCACGAAGCCGCCGAGCCTCGACCCCAGCGCCTTCGCCTTCTTGAGCACCGATCCCCGCCCCAGCATCACCGCCCACAACTCGCCGGCCGTCGCCGTCCACCAGTCGGACCCGGACGTCGTTGCGGTGGCCGACAAGATCGACACACCCCTCACCAACTGCACCGTGTCGATGTCGACCAACGGCGGCGACAACTGGACGCCCTCCGACCCGGTACCGCCCGACCCGGCCACCCGCTGCTACTGGCCCGACGTCGCCTTCAACGCCGGGGGCGACCTGCTCGTGCTCTACACGGCCATGCTCGAGAACTTCAACGGGAGCGTGGGCGTCTTCCTCCAGCGTTACTCGGGAGGCCGGCCTGCGGGCGCACCTGTCGCCGTCACCGGCCCGAAGGCCTTCCACGCCCGGCTGGCGGTCGACGCCCGGCGGGTCCTCGTGACATGGGTGCAGGTCGACGCCGACGTCCCGTTCCAGGCGGGCTCGGCGGCGACCAGCAAGCTCGTTCTGGCTGCGTCGGACGACGGCGGCGCCACGTTCGCCCCGCCCGTCACCGTGAGCAAGCCCGGGCAGCTGCTCCTGCAGCCCACCGTGTTGGTGGCCAAGGGCGGCGAGGTCGTTGTGGGCGCCCTCGACCTGGGGGCCGACCTGCTCGACTACGAATCGCAGCACCAGGGCCAGAACGGGGCGCCCTACGACGGCAGGTGGCAGGTCGTGACGTACACGTCCGCCGACGGTGGCGTCACGTTCGGCGATCGCACGGCGGTGAGCGACGTCGTCCCGCCCAAGCGGATCTATCCCGACGTGAGCGCGCCCGCCCCGGGCTTCGCCGTCGACCCGGGAAGCGGCCGGATCTTCGCCACGTGGGACTCGGGCCGGGGCAACGGCCGGGACGTCTACCTGTCGTGGTCCGACGACGCCGGCCGCACCTGGGAGCGGCCCACCCAGTTCGCCCGGGCGAGCAGCCAGACGCTCCCCACGGTGGGCGTGTCGACCGACGGCCGGGTCGACCTGTTCTTCTACGACCGGAGCAAGGACCCCACCGACGTGATGACCGAGCCGGTGCTGGCATCGTCGTTCGACGGCGGGGTCACCTTCGCCGACCGCTCGGTATCGGGCCGCACCTTCGACTCCCGTATCGGCTTCGGCAGCGCGCAGGGGCTCGCCTCACTGGGCCAGCAGCTCGGCCTGGTGAGCCAGCCCGGGCGGGCGCTCACCTTCTGGTCCGACACCCGCAAGGGAACGGCGGACGACAACAACCAGGAGCTGGCCCTCGCCATCGTGGACGTGAAGGACGGCCGGGGCCGGCGCATTCCGCTCGTGCTGCTCGGCGTGCTGCTGATCGCCGCCGGCGCCGGGCTGGCGCTGACGAAGGGCCGTCAGCCCTCGTCGGCCAGGCCGAACAACAGGTAGGCGGCCGCGTCGGGCGGCGCGCCCGCCCGGGCCCGGGTGCGGTCGGCCAGGTCGCCCTCCAGCTCGATGGCCAGGCAGATCGTCGGGTCGGCCCGCAGGGCGGCCGCCACTTCGTCCACTGCGCCCCGGTGCTCCTCGGGCACGTCGGCCGTCGCCCCGGGGTCCTGGGCCACCCGCTGCACCCACGTGCCCAGCTTCGACGGGTTGGCGCCTGCCGGCACGTCGACCCGGCGGACCGCCTTGGTGGAAGCCAGGGGGCCGCCCTGGGCGACGGCCGTGGCGTACGCCTCATCGAGGCCTGGTCCAGCTCCCAACGTCGTGAACGCCCGTGCCATGGGCGGCACCCTACCCGGGCGTCGCCGAGCGTGGCCCGGGGGATTTCTCCTGCTTCACCGAGCTGTCGTGGCTCAACCCGGTGGTCGCCGCCTGAGCTGCCGCCGAGCCGGATGCGCCGGCGGGCCCAGGCAGCTACCGCTCGATGGTGAGGTCCTTCAGGTAGAACCAGTAGGTCCGCTTGCGGCACACGCCCCAAAGCGCCCACAGCTGCTTGAACATCGCCCAGGTGCGGCGGTAACCCTCGCGCCAGCCGAACTTGTCCCGCTTGGTGCGGTGGGTCACGCCCCGCATCACCCGGGCGGTGCACGGCATGCGGCCCTCGGTGACGACCTCGTTCAGCATGATCTCGATGAGGTACCCGTCCCGCTTGGCCGGCGGCACCGATTCGAAGACCCAGCGGGGGACGATGCGCTCGCCGGACGTGGGTGGGAAGCGCAGCACGAGTGGGTTCCACAACCCGTAGTCGAAGACGCCGAGCGACATGGCGGCGCGTCCCTCCAGGAAGGGGCGGCAGATGTCGTCGAGGTGGGCGGCGGTGAGGCCCAGGAGGTCGGCGTCGACGAATAGAATGGCGTCGGCGTCGCTCAGCTCGACTCCCGCTTCCATGGCCAGTGCCTTTGACCCGGGAGCACCCGGCCCGCCCGGCCGGCGCGCCACCTTGGCCCCGGCCGCCAACGCCTGCTCGGCGGTGTCGTCGCTCGACCCGTCGTCCACCACGATCACCTCCCGTACGGCGGCGCAGCCCCGGCAGGCGGCCACCACCGATGCCACCGTGGGCGCCTCGTCGCGCGCCGGGATGACGGCGTCGACGATCGAGTCTCGGCGCAGGCGGGCAGGCAGCGTGGCGACCTAGGCGGAAGCGTGCAGCGGCGTGGGACCCACATTCGGAGACTAGAGGCTTACCTCGCGGGACTCCCCTGTCTGGGCATTGTGCGAATACTCCGTGACCGCATGAATGCCCGGCGCCGTTCCCCTCAGCCGGGGGCGCCCATCTTGGCGTGGTCCCACGACACCACCTGCTCGACGTCGATGCGCACGACCACCCGCTTGGCGCTCATGCGCTCGAGACGGGGACGGTCGTCGGTGGTGAACGGCCCCTGGTAACGCTCGAACACGCTCTGGCCCACCGCCAGCACCACCGCCGGATCCTCGACGATCGTCCCCCGCGCCACCAGCTCGACGCCCTTGAGCTCGCCGTACGCGCGCCCTGACTCCGCCAGGCAGGTGAGGCGCGGGTCGCGCCGGAGGTTCACCACCTTCTGGGAACGGGCGTAGGTCCACAGGGCGGGGGCCCCGTCCAAGAAGCCGTACCACATGGTCACCAGATGTGGTCTTCCGGAAACCCCGATGGTGGCGACCTGGAGGTGGTGCGGCTCGGCCAGGAAGACCCCCACCTCGGCTTCGGTCATGCGGATCTCGGCTCGGCGGCTCACGGAATGGACGCTATTGGACGGACCGCCCGAACAAGCCGAACCACAAGTTCCTGCACCCCTGCCGAACATCCTCGGCTACTGCCTAACCACGCTACCCCGCAGCGTGGCCGACGTCTTCGCCGACCACGTCATTTTGGAAGTGCAGTCCATCGACCGGAGGTACCTGAACCTCTACAGCCCTGCCCCCAAGTAAGAACTCGGGGTGGCGGGTTCTTCAAGGGCCACCGGAGTTCCGGTTCACGAGATCCAGTGCCCAGCGAACTTGGTGAGGCGAGCCCTTCCCGGCGGCGCGTGTTCGGCGACCCGCGCCGCGGCCGCGAGCACCTCGGGCCGGTCTCGCTGCCCCGGCTCGATCCGCGCCGGGTTGAGTGCGCAGCCGTTGGCCCAGGCGGCGATGTCGGCCTCGGCACCAAAGGCTGCGGCCGCAGCCGCTCCCCGCGACTGCATCTCTGACCAGTCGGTCGTGGTGTTGGGCAGCGTGTTCGTCGGGCAGAGGCGGTTGCGTTCGAGGTCGTCGTCCCTGGTGGCCTCGACGAAGCCCACGAGGGCGGCATTGAAGCACGGAAAGCCGGCGCGGCTCGTTTGCACACGAACCTTGTCCTGCCCCCAGATCGGCACCATCGGCGGGTACTGCAGCCCCGAGGCTGCGCAGTGGACGACCAACGCGTTGGACGGCAAGGACACCACCGCACCCTCGAACTCGATCTCCCCCGCCGTCACGCCTTTGATGTGGCCGTTCCGCACGACGTTCTCGACGGTTCGGAGCAGGTCGAGTTCCCACATTCCGAGCGTCGGGGTCTTGGCCATCGTCGGGAGTACGTCGGGGTCGATCCGCAACATGACGCCAGCCGCTTCGAGGCGCAGGAACATCTCGTCAGGCGACGCCGAACTGGCGGCAGCCTCGAAGGTATCGGCCGCTAGGCCCAACGCGACGACGGGATCCGGCTGCACGCACGCCCGGTTGAGCATCCACGGATCGCGGGGCCGGACCCACATGATCCGGTCGGCCTCGACGCCGTTGCGCAGCAACCACACAATCGCATCCGTCGCCGTCTTCCCGGCACCGACGATCACGTATGCGCCCGGTGTCTCCACGACTGCGGGCAAGTCGTTCACGGCCACGACCCGAGCGCCGTCGGTGACGCCGAACGGTGGCGGCGTCGTCGCGGGAATCGTCGGTGCGAGGTAGGTCGCATCCACGAGGCGCCTCCGGACGTCGACCTCCACGTGCTCGCCCGAGACGTGGGAAACGACGCGGTGCGTATTCCCGTCGTCGCTGCCGAGGTACTCACTCGCCGGAAGGAACGTGACCCGACCGGAGCCGAGAAAACGGCGATAGAGGATGTCGTCGTAGTACGCCTGGATCTCCGCACGCCGGGCTCGTTCCTGGAGACCTACCTCCGGACCGTCCTGCTGGATCGCTCCGCTGCCAAGCACGGTCGACGCCACGCCGTAGAACACCGACGCCTGGTGGAGTTGCACGAATGGGTACGCGTCGTTCCAGTGACCACCCGCGGCGTGCCGCCGATCGAGGAGCGTGACGTGGACGTCAGCGTGATCGATCAGCGCGTCAGCGAAGGCCATGCCCGTCGCACCAGCACCGACGACGAGATAGTCCGTGTCCAGCTTCGGCATTTGCGCTCATCATCGCGCCGGCGGTGACCGGCTACCCGGTACCGCTGAGCGGACCATCCAACCACCGCGACCTTTCGGGCCGAGTCGATCGGTTCGACCTCGCCCGCGCGTATCGCCTGTCGGGCTGGCGAGCTGTCGTTCGAGCGCCGTGAAGGCGTCGATGATGGCCGGGGCCTCGAACGCTCGGTTGCGGCGGCCGACGTTGACCTGCCGGACGACGCCGGCGGCTTCCAGACGGGTCACCGCCTCGTTGGTTGCCTGGAAGCTGCGACCGATGAGGTTGGCGGCGCTCGACACCGAGACGACCGGCGCCCCCGGCAATGCCCCGACGAGCAGGTCGGTGGCCGACCCTCTGCGGACCGTGCCCGCGGCCGCTCGCCAGTCCCGCTGGATGGTCGCCACCCGTTCCTCGAACGCCATGGCGTCATCGACGGCACGCCGGCACGCCGCCGCGAGCAGTCCGATCCAGCTGTTGACGCCGTCGTGGGCTGCGCTCGAGTCAGGACGGCCGCGGTAGCGCGTGGCGGTGAGGCCTCCGATGTAGGACCGCGACCAGGTGGCGAGCACGAGTGAGATCGGCGGGAGGATCCGGGGGGCGACCCCTCGCCGACGGAGCACGACGTGGATGAGGGCGCGCCCTGTGCGGCCGTTGCCGTCAACGAACGGGTGGATCGTCTCGAACTGCGCGTGGGCGATCGCAGCCTGGGCGATAGCGGGAAGCGAGTCGTCGTTGACGAACGCGCACAGGTCGGCCAGCAGCTGCTCGACGTGATCGGGGGGTGGAGGGACGAACGCCGCGGAGCACGGGTTGAAGCTGCTCCCGCCGATCCAGTTCTGCACCGAACGGATCTGGCCGGCGTGCTCACTCAGGCGAGTGCGTGCGAGAAGGCGCTCGTGCAGGTGCAGCAGCCCGTCGACCGTCACCGCCTCCGCGGCGCTGAGGCTCTCGACCGCCCACGTCATCGAGTCGATGTTCCCGAGGACCTCGTCAGCGGTGACGTCGATGTCGGTCTCGCCGGCCAGGCGCGCTGCTTCGGCTCGCAGCAGGCGACGGCCGCCCACGACGAGTCCTTCGATGAAGGACGAGGCGACCGACTCGGCCCGAAGCAGCAGCCGGGCGAGGGCCTCGGTGTTGGCGAGGGCGTCGGCGGTTGCATCCAGGGTCGCGATGGCCCGTTCGGCGTCGGCGACGTCCGCCGCCACGGAGCCATCGAGCCGGAACGTCCGGCCGACGAGAGGGTCGGGGACGTACGCTTCGTACTCGCAGCCCTGGCGCTCCTTTCGCGACAGGCCGCTCTCCAAGCTGGACTGCCAGCGTTTGCGAAGAACCTTGCTCACGCGGCCTCCTTGTTCAAGGAATGACTATAACCTTGAACAAGGAGGTTCGGTGTTCACGGCGCTTCTGACCACTGACCGGATCCGTGCCCTCGAAGAGACACGCAGCTGCCAGTTGCCCGGGCTCCGTACGAGCATCGATCCACGCTCGGTCGACACGGCAGCCCGTAGATGGACAGAACGGATGGACAGCGGCCGCCTCACCGCCCGCCGGCCTTGCTTCTCAGCATGCCTTAGGGCTCTGACCAGCCCTGTTACTGGCGCCCCCGGTAGGACTCGAACCTACGCACACGGTTTAGGAAACCGACGCTCTATCCTCTGAGCTACGGGGGCTGGCGTTGTGAAGGCGCTGGTCAGGGCCCATTGTTGCCGATGTGCGGGCTGCGCCGCCGACCGGTGGGCGGCGGCTGGGCGACGGACCGCAGACCAGCAGCGGAACGACGGCGCCCAGCGCCCACGACTAGAGGGGGGCGGCGCTCTGGCCGGTCTCGTGCACGGCGGTGGAGATGACGGCCACTCCTCGGCGTCGAGCTCCTGCACCTCGTCGACGAGCACGACCACGCCGGTGCCCAGCTCGGTCGCAGAGTCAGCCACATCGCGGGCCAGCTCGGAGATCCAGCTCCAGGGAGCCGGAATCGGCCCGACCAGCGCGCGGATCGACTTCGATACCGAGCGAGCGCGATCCCAAGGGAGTGCCTCGTCCCGCCACCACGTGGGGGCATGAATTCGATCGGGTGAACAGCCGAATACTTGCGAGCCATTCCGTTGGCGGCCACCCGCGTCCCGCGCTCAGTCGAGCGTGTCGTTCCAGCGCCCGACCACGGCCTGCTCCCGCTCCCAGGCAAGGACGCTCACGCTGGCCGGGCCGAGGGCGAGGAGGCGTCCGTCGGCCGGCGCCAGGCCGAGCCAGCGGGTGGCCAGGACACGCAGGAAGTGGCCGTGGGAGAACACCGCCGAGTTGCCCGGAAGGGAGCGCAACCGCTCGATGACCCCGTCCGCCCGGGCAGCGACGTCGGCCGCTGTCTCCCCGCCGGGCACGCCGTCGGACCACAAGGACCAGCCGGGGTGCTCGACGCGGATCTCGGCCGTCGTACGGCCGTCGTAGGCTCCGTAGTCCCACTCGAGCACGCCGTCGGACACCTCGGCCGTGTCGCCCAGCCCGGCCAGGCGACAAGTCTCGAGAGCTCGCCCGAGCGGGCTGGTGAGCACCACCTCGAACCGGCGCCCGGCCAGGCGGGGCGCCAGTCGCGCAGCCTGGCGCCGGCCGACGTCGGTGAGCGGGATGTCGGTGCGCCCGGTATGCTGCCCGCTGATCGTCCACGCCGTCTCGCCATGGCGCACCAGCACTACCTGCGGGCGATCTGTCCCCGTCGTCATGCGGTTCTCCTGTCGGTGCGCAGGCGGTTGTCGCCCACCCGCCACCCGTGCTTGGAGGCGACGAGGCTGTGCACCATGATGTCCTGCACGGGACGAAGCGGTCGGCGATGAGCCGCAGCTGGCCGACGTCTCCCGGGTGCCGCCAGTTCGAGCACAGCCCGTGGCCGCCCCGCTCCAGGGCAACCGGCGACGTCATCGAGAAACCGGGCCGGGTCGTCGTCGGGGCACGACATGACCTCATTGGCCACCACCACGTCGAGGTGCTCGAGGTGCGGTCCGGGGCGGACGGCCACCGCGAACGCAGTCCGGTCGTCGGTCAGGGGGCAGGCCTTGTCGATGGCGGCCGGCGACACGTCGAAGCCGAGGTGCCGGCGGAAGGGGATTGCGTCGATCCGCGTGCGGAACAGCCCCGGGCCACACCCCACCTCGAGCACGTCCAGCCTGCCGTCGACGGGGGCGACGAACTCGGCGAGCACGGCGGACCGGCCTCGCCCATGTCCCCTTGCGTCTCGCCTCGTCATCGGTCGGCGCAACCGTACCCGTGCCACCCGTCGCCGGACCGGCGGCGACAGGCGCCCGCACCCCGTCGTAGACTGCCCGGATGGCCGAGATCACCCTCCCTGTTGAAAGCGGCCGTCCCGTCGGCTCCCGTTCGTCCGGGCGCCTGCGGGCGGCCGGCAAGATCCCCGGGGTCGTCTACGGCCACGGTATCGACCCGCTTCCTGTTTCGGTCGACCAGCGTGCCCTGCGCGCCGCCCTCACCACCGATTCGGGCCTCAACGCCCTGCTCAACCTCCAGGTCGACGGCGCCTCGCACCTCACCCTCGCCCGGGAGCTGCAGCGCCATCCCGTGCGTCACAACGTCATCCACGTCGACTTCCAGATCGTGCGCCGTGATGAGGTCATGTCCGTCGACGTGCCCATCAACCTGGTGGGCGACGCCGTCCAGGTCCACCGCGGCGACGGTGTGATCGACCAGCAGGTGTTCTCGCTCACCGTACAGGCCACCCCCGCCCTCATCCCCAACTCGATCGACATCGACATCAGGGGGCTCACCATCGGCGACGCCGTCCGGGTGGCCGACCTCTCCCTACCCACGGGCGTGGAGACCGAGGTCGACCCCGAGGTGGCCATCGTCATCGCCCAGCCGCCGCAGGTGAGTGAGGGCGACCTGCTCACCGAGGCGGATGTCGAGGCGGCCGAGGCTGCGGCGGAGGGCGAAGCGGGCGAAGGCGGCGACGCAGCCGCGGCGTCCGAGGGTGGCGAGGGGTAGGACCTGCTCGGTCCCCGTACCGGCACCCCGGCCGACCTGCTGGCCGTGGGGCTGGGCAACCCCGGCGACGAGTACGCCGGCACCCGTCACAACGCCGGCGCCGATGTCATCGCCCTGCTGGCCAGGCGCCACGGCGGCCGCCTGCGCAAGGGCAAGGAGCGCGCCCTGGTGGACGAGGTGCGCGTCGACGGCCGGCGCCTGGCCCTCGCCTTCCCATCCACCTACATGAACGAGTCGGGTATGGCCGTGGCGCCGCTGGTGCGCCGGTTCGGGGTGGGCGAAGACCTGCACCGGCTGGTGGTGGTCCACGACGAGCTCGACCTTCCGGTGGGTCGCATCCGGGTGAAGGTGGGCGGCGGCCTAGCCGGCCACAACGGCCTGAAGTCGATCACCGCCCACCTCGGGAGCGACGACTTCGTGCGTATCCGTATCGGCATCGGCAAGCCCCCGGGTCGCAGCCAGGGCGTCGACCACGTGCTGAAAGCGCCCGGCAAGGCGGAGCGGGCCGAGCTGGCGGTGGCCATCGAGGAGGCGGCCGACGCGGTGGAGGCCATCCTGGCCGAGGGCCCGGCACCGGCCATGAACCGCTACAACGGAAGTCCTTCGACCTGACGGGTCCGCCGCATTCCCCCGGATGAGCGGCATCCTTGCGGAATGGGTGAAGCAGGGGCCCGGCGACCGTCACGCCGCTCGGGTCGCTGGTGGGTGACGGCGGCCGCGGCCGCCCTCGGCGTGGTTGCGATGGCCGTGCCCCGCGCGGGCCAGCCCGTGCGGGTGACCATCGACGGGACCTCCGTCGAGGTGTCCGGTCGTCACCCGAGCGTGGCCGCCGCTCTGCGGGCCGCCGGGCGCACACCGCGCGACGGCGCCCTGCGATCGGCCGGCACGGGCACGGTGCTGGAGGCGCACGCCCATCCGGCGGTCGTCGCGGTGGGCGGCGTCACCGTCGCCCTCGCCCGGCCGTTGCGTGCGGGCGACCGTATCGCCGTCACCGACGGCGAGGACACGGTGGAGCCGACCGAGAAGCGCCAGGTCGAGGTGCCGCCGCCATCGCTGCCGCCGGTGGAGAGCGTGCTCTGGTACCCGGGGGCGCCGGGCGTGGACGAACAGACGGTCGGCGTGATCAGCGACGAGGTTGTCAGCAGCGCTCGGCTGGTGGAGCCGGTGGCGCCCCGGCGGGAGGAGGGCCAGGTCATTGCCCTCACCTTCGACGACGGCCCCAGCCCCACGTGGACCCCGCAGGTCCTGCAGATACTGGCCGAGGAGGGCGTGCACGCCACCTTCTGCCTGGTGGGCGACATGGTGCGCAAGCGGCCCGAGATCACCCGCACCATCGCCGGCCACGGCCACACCCTGTGCTCGCACACCATGAACCACGCCTTCCTCGACGCTGTGCCGCCCGAGCAGGCCGCGCAGGAGGTAGTGGCCGGCGCCGACGAGGTGGCGGGCGTCACCGGCCAGCCGGTGACGCTGTTCCGGGCACCGTCGGGGCGCACCACGCCGGCGATACTCGACCTCGTCCACGGCCGGGGCTTGCGCGTCCTCGACTGGACGGTCGACGTGGAGGCGTCCGAGCACCGCAGCGCGGCCGAGCTCATCCAACGGGTGCAGGACCACCTCAAGCCGGGCGCCGTGATCCTGCTCCACGACGGCGGCGGCGTCCGGGACACGACCGTGGAGATGCTGCGCCCGCTCATCCAGTCGCTCAAGGCGGCCGGCTGGCAGTTCGCCACTCCGACGGCCCCGCCGCCCCCGCCGCCTCCCGCCTAGACGGGCCCGTCCCCCACTTGCGACGGCATCGGGGTGCGAATCCGGGGCCTGGTGCCGTCGGGAACTCGCGGCGGGCTCAGATGTGACGTGGAACGGCGTGAGGGTGAGGAATCCAAACCCTCACGCCGTCAGGCCGGACGCGGCCTACCGGCACCGGCCCGAAACGACGACCGCCGGGCGGCCCCTAGCCTTGTCTCCACCGTGAGCCTTCGCTCGCTCCCCCAACTGCTCCGCAACGACCACACGCTCGCCGCGCTGGCGGGTCGTGGCGCGGCCGTGGTCGCCGTGCCCGAGCCGGCGCGCGCCTTCACGGTGGCGGGGCTGGCCCACCTGTCGGACCGTCACCCGCTGGTGGTGGCGACGCCGACCGCCACCGACGCCGAGCGCCTGGCCCATGACCTTCGCACCTTCCTCGGGGACGATCAGGTCGACGTCTTCCCGGCGTGGGAGACGCTTCCGTTCGAGCGGGTGAGCCCGAGCGTGGAGACCATGGGCCGGCGCCTGCGCACCATGTGGCGCCTGCGAAATCCCGACGGGGCGCCCCGGGTGCTCGTGGCGCCGGTGAAGGCGCTGGTCCAGCGCCTCGGCCCCCACGTGGAGGAGGCGGAGCCCACCATCGTCGGCCCGGGCGACCAGGTGGAGGCGGAAGAGCTGATCGGGCGGCTCGTCCGGGCCGGCTACCGGCGCGAGTACCAGGTGGAGCACCGGGGCGAGGTGGCGGTGCGGGGCTCGATCGTCGACGTGTTCCCGTCCACCGCCGACGTCCCCGTGCGCATCGACCTGTGGGGCGACGAGGTCGACCGCCTCACCGAGTTCGCGGTGGCCGACCAGCGCTCCACCGTCGATGTCGGGTGCGCCGAGATCTTCGCCTGCCGGGAGCTGCTGCCCACGACCGAGGTGCGCGAGCGGGCAGGCAAGCTCGTCGCCACGGAGCCGTGGGGCCGCGAGCAGTGGGAGCGGCTGGCCGAGGGCCTGGTGTTCGACGGCATGGAGTCGTGGCTGCCGTGGCTCACCGAGGGCGAGCACCTGCTGCCCGACCTCATCGGGCCCGACGCCCAGGTCCTGCTGATCGAGCCCCGCCGCATGCGCGACCGGGCGGCCGAGCTGCTCGACGAGGAGCGCGCCCTCGCCGGCACCCTGGCCGGCACCTGGGGGGCGGGTGAGAAGAGCTTCCCACCGCTGCACCTTCCCTTCGAGCGCCTGCTGGCCCACACCAGGGCCCCGGTCTGGTCCGTCACCAGCGTGGCCGAGGGCCCCGACACGGCGGCCCTCCAGGCCGGCGGCTGGGACCCCGTGGTGGGTGACGGCTCCCGTCTGGCCAAGCAACTCAACGACCTGGTGGGCGATGGCTTCCGGGTGATAGTGGCGGCCGATGCCGATGCGTCGGCGGTGCGCATCGCGTCGCGCCTGAAGGACGAGGGCGTCGTCGGCGCCGAGGTGGTGGTGGCGCCGCTGGCGCGGGGCTTCATCCTCCCCACCCTCAAGCTTGCGGTGCTGGGTGAGAGCGACCTCACCGGCCGGCGCCGGGCCCACCGCCGCCCCAAGCCGAGAGCCAGGGCGACCGAAGGATTCTTCGACGACCTGGCGCCGGGCGACTACGTCGTCCACCACTCCCACGGCGTGGCCCGCTACGGCGGCATGGTGAAGCGCTCCATGGGCGGGGCCGAGCGCGACTACCTGATGCTCGAGTACCGGGGCGGCGACCGCCTGTACGTGCCGTCCGACCAGATCGACCTTGTGCGCCCCTACACCGGCGGCGAGTCGCCCACCCTGCACAAGCTGGGTGGTGTCGACTGGGGTCGCAGCAAGGCAAAGGTCCGTTCTGCGGTGCGCGAGATCGCCCAGGAGCTGATCGTGCTCTACCGGCGCCGGGTCACCACACCGGGCCACGCCTTCGAGTCCGACACGCCGTGGCAGCACGAGATGGAGCAGGCCTTCCCCTACGTCGAGACACCCGACCAGCTGAAGGCCATCGAAGAAGTGAAAGCCGACATGGAGGACCCGTCTCCCATGGACCGCCTGGTGTGCGGCGACGTGGGCTTCGGCAAGACCGAGGTCGCCATCCGGGCCGTGTTCAAGGCTGTGCAGGCGGGCAAGCAGGCGGCCGTGCTGGTGCCCACCACCCTGCTGGCCCAGCAGCATTTCTCCACCTTCTCCGACCGCTTCGCGGGCTACCCGGTGCGGGTCGAGGTGCTGAGCCGGTTCCTCACCGCCCAGGAGGCGAAGAAGGTCACCCAGGGCATGAAGGACGGCACCGTCGACGTCGTCATCGGCACCCACCGCCTCCTCAGCGCCGACATCGCCTTCAAGGACCTGGGCCTGCTGGTGGTCGACGAGGAGCAGCGCTTCGGCGTCACCCACAAGGAGAACATCAAGAAGCTCCGCGCCGAGGTCGACGTGCTCACCCTCACGGCCACGCCGATCCCCCGCACGCTGGAGATGAGCCTCACCGGCATCCGCGACCTGACCCTGCTCAACACACCGCCGGCCGACCGCCAGCCGATTCTCACCTACGTGGGCGAGTACGACGAGCGGGCGGTGGCCGAGGCGCTGCGGCGCGAGCTGCTGCGTGAGGGCCAGGTGTTCTTCGTCCACAACCGCATCGCCGACATCGAGCACGTGGCCCGCGACCTCCGGCACCTGGTACCCGAGGCCCGTATCGCCGTGGCCCACGGCCAGATGGACGAGGGAACGCTGGAGAAGGTCGTCCTCGACTTCTGGGAGGGCGCCTACGACGTGCTCGTGTGCACCACCATCATCGAGTCCGGCATCGACATGCCAACCGTGAACACCCTGGTGGTCGACCGGGCCGACCTGCTCGGCCTGGGCCAGCTCCACCAGCTGCGGGGCCGCGTCGGCCGGGCCGGGTCGAGGGCCTATGCCTACCTGTTCTTCCCGCCCGAGCGGTCCCTGTCGGAGCAGGCCTACGAGCGGCTGAAGACCATCGGTGAGCACACCGAGCTGGGCTCGGGCTTCAAGATCGCCATGCGCGATCTGGAGATCCGCGGCGCCGGGAACCTGCTGGGCGCCGACCAGACCGGCCACATCGCGGCGGTCGGCTACGACCTCTACGTCCAGCTGGTGAGCGAGGCGGTGGCCGAGCTCAAGGGCGAGAAGCCCCGTGAGCCGGCCGAGATCAAGCTCGACCTCCCGGTGAACGCCAACCTCCCACCCGACTACGTCTCCCGGGAGGACCTGCGGCTGGAGGCCTACCGCCGGCTGTCCACCGTCACCACCCATGTCGAGGTGGACGACATCCGCGACGAATGGCTCGACCGCTACGGCCCGCTGCCCAAGCCGGCCGAGGCCCTGCTCGCGGTCGGACGCCTGCGGGCCGAGTGCGCCCGCACCGGGGTGCGCGAGGTCAACGTCTCGCGAGACGTGGTGCGGCTGGCCCCGCTGGCCCTCAAGACGAGCCAGACCATCCGCCTGCGCCGGCTGTTCCCCAAAGCCGTCTACAAGGAGGACATCGCCCAGCTGGTGGTGCCGCTGGCGAGGGGCGCCCAGCCGGTCGACGCGGTGCTGGCCCTGATCGAAACCCTCGTCCCGGCCGGAGACGAGGCCCCGGCGGCGGGGGCCACCGCCTAACATCGGCCGCCGTGAACCGGATCGCCGCGCTGGCCGCCGCCACCTCGTTGCTGCTCGTGGCCGGGTGCGGGTCGTTCACCTCCTACGCGGCGGAGGTCAACGGCGAGCGCATCAGCCAGAACGACCTGCGCCGGGAGCTCAACGCCATCCTGGGCAACAAGAAGTACCTCGATCGCATCGACCAGAGCTTCAGCGCCAACAGCAACGGCCAGGAGAAGGTCCGCGGAGAGGGCGAGGGCACCTTCGACACCGTGTTCGTCGCCGCCGTGCTCGACCGCCGCATCGGGTTCGCCCTCATCCGCCAGGAGGTCGAGCGGCGCAAGCTGAAGGTGTCCACCAAGGTCCTCGACGAGACCCGCACCGGCCTCGAGGAACGGTATGACAAGGCGATTTTTCGCGCCTTCCCCAAGGCGTACCGGGACGATCTCGTGCGGGTCTTCGCCGAGCAGACGGTGCTGCAGGAGGCGCTCGGCACAGGCGCCGTCGACGACGACATGGTCAAGGCGTTCTACGAGGCCAACCGTCAGTCGTTCGATCAGACGTGCGTGCGCCACATCCTGGTGAACAGCGAGGCGGCCGCCGCCGCTGTCAAGGCCCGCCTCGACGCCGGTGAGGACTTCGCCACCATCGCAAAGGCGGAGTCCACCGACAACCAGGGAGCCGCCGGTGGGAGTGCGGCGAAGGGCGGCGACCTCGGCTGCATCGGGCCAGGCGCCTTCGTCCCCGAGTTCGAAGAGGCCATGGCACCGCTCCAGCCCGGCGAGATCAGTGGTCCCGTGAAGACCCAGTTCGGCTTTCACATCATCGGGGTGACGGAGCGCAAGACGCAGACGCTCGAGGAAGCGGCGCCGCAGATCCGGGCCCAGCTCGAGTCGTCGGCGCCCGACCCGCTCGCCACCTACATAAACCGGGCGCTGGCCAAGGCCACGATCAAGGTGAACCCCCGCTACGGAACGTTCGTGAAGGAGCCCTCGCCGGGCGTGAAGGCGCCGAAGCTCCTGGACGCCTCGACCACGTCGGTCCCGGCCCTCCCCGCGCCCGAGACGTCGCCCAGGCCGTGACCCGCCGGGTCGTGGTGGCCGGGCTCGGCCCGGCCGGTCCCGACCTTCTCACCGCCGCCACCACGGCGGCCCTGGGCCGCATCCCCGTGGTGTTCGTGCGCACGACTCGCCACCCGGCGGCCGTGGCCGCGCCGGAGGCCCGCAGTTTCGACGACCTCTATGACACCGCCGCCACGATCGACGACGTCTACGCCGGCATCGTCGAGGCGCTGGTCGACGCCGCCGCAGGGGCGACCGGCGGGGAGGTGCTGTACCTCGTGCCCGGGTCACCCGCCGTGGCCGAGCGCACGGTGGAGCTACTGCGGGCCGACGAGCGGGTCGACCTCGAGGTGCTGCCAGCCCTTTCGTTCCTCGACCTGGCGTGGGACCGCCTCGGCGTCGACCCGCTGGCCGCCGGCGCCCGGCTGGTCGACGGCCGGCGCTTCGCCGAGGAGGCGGCGGGCGAGCGGGGCCCGGTGCTCGTCGCCCAGTGCGACTCGGCGCTGGTGCTGTCGGACGTGAAGCTGGCCGTCGACGACCCGCCGGCGGTCGTCACCGTCCTCCAGCGCCTCGGCCTACCCGACGAGTCGGTGCGGGAGGTGGCGTGGGACGACCTCGACCGGGTGGTGGAGGCCGACCACCTCACGTCCCTGTGGATCCCGACGTTGGCTGCACCGGTCGGGCGCGAGCTGCTGCGTTTCGCCGAGCTGGTGCGCACCCTCCGCCGGCGCTGCCCATGGGACCGGGAGCAGACCCACGCCACCCTCGGTCGCCACCTGCTGGAGGAGGCGTACGAGACGCTCGAGGCCATCGAGCACCTCGACGAGCAGGACGGCATGGACCACCTGGGGGAGGAGCTGGGCGACCTGCTGTTCCAGGTCTACTTCCACGCCACCCTCGCCGCCGAGGAGGGCCACTTCACCCTGGCCGACGTGGCCCGGGGCGTCCACGACAAGCTCGTCCGCCGCCACCCCCACGTGTTCGGCGACGTGCAGGCCGAAACGGCCGGCCAGGTGGTGGCCAACTGGGACCGCATCAAGACGGCCGAGAAGGGCCGCTCCAGCGTGATGGAGGGCATCCCCACGGCCCTGCCCTCGCTGCTGCTGGCGGCCAAGGTGCAGCGCCGGGCGGCGTCGCTCGGCTTCGATTGGGAGTCGGTCGAAGGCGCCTACCCCAAGGTCACCGAGGAGCTGGAGGAGCTGCGGGCCGAGCCGTCGGAGGAGGAGCTGGGCGACCTGCTGTTCGCGGTGGTGAACGTGGCCCGCCACCTCGGCTTCGACCCCGAGGGCGCCCTGCGGGGCGCCACCGTCAAGTTCCGGGACCGCTTCAGCGCCGTCGAGGTCCTGGCGCGCGTCCGGGGCCTCGACCTGGCCGCCCTCGACCTCGCCGGGCTCGACAGCCTGTGGGACGAGGTCAAGGCGGCGGCCAGCACGGCGACTCCCGAGTAAATAGGGTGTCAAATTGACACCCTATTTACTCGAAAGACGGCGGTTAGC
>JAHFUS010000139.1 GCA_023264975.1 Actinomycetes bacterium
CCGCCCCGCCCCCGGCGCCACGCCCGGATGGCAGCTGCAACGGGCCTGGATGGAGGTCTTCTCGTCGGCGGAGATGACGAACTCGTTAGGCCGCAGACGCCGACCCTCGAAGAGGCGGTCGTAGAGATCGAGCACCACCGACGCCTTGTCGGCAAAGCGGGGGTCGCGAGGAAAGATCCATGAGCGGAAGCGCCAGGGCCGCAGCGCATCGGCCGCCAGCCACCGGGCCACCGTCGACGTGCTGATGTGATCGACCAGGCCCGACGCCAGCGCCTCATGGACGATCTCCGATGCCGAGAACCGGCTGAGCGGAGCGCCGCGAGCGGCGGGGAGTTCACAGGCGATGGCTTTGACTCCGGCCCGGACCTGGGCTGTGAAGAGTTTCGGTCGACCGGATCGAGGCCGATCGGCCAGACCGTCGAGGCCCTCCTCGAAGAACCGTTTGCGCCACTTGTAGACCGTGTTGGGAGCGACACCGAGCAACTCGGCGATGGCCACGTTCTCATGGCCGTCGGCCGCCATCAACACGATGCGAGCCCGCACCACCCGGCGCTGCTCAGCTGTGTGGGTGCGAACCCGACGCTCCAACTCTGTGCGTTCTGCCTCAACCAGCTCGATGAGGAACGGACTCGGCCTTCCCACCGGCACCTCCAAGGATGACCGATGCAGCCGCACCTCCCCTTATGGAGCCCCTCTGCGGTTCCGAAAGTTACACGCATGTAGTTACGGTGGGAAGGACTAAGCGCATGCACGTCCGTCGAGCAGACCTAGCAGTTTGGTCGTCGTCGCCCAGCTGCGGATGGTCATCTGCTGGTACTCCGGGGTGCCGACGATGCTGCTCATCCGGCTCTGGGTGCGACGCTCGCTCAGCCGGGCGAAATAGACCACGCCCGTGCCAGGCCATGCCTGATCGACCTCGTCGCGCTGCTTCACGACGCGCATGGCCTGCCGGCTGGTCAGGGGGCCCTTCAGGAAGATGACGTCCGAGTGGTAGGTCCCCGGCTGCTGGCCGAACCCGCTGGGGGCCTCCCCGACGACGGCGCGGAGCTGCTGGTGCGACCGGACCACGACGACGAGAGGTACCCGAGTCGAGCCTCGAGCGTCGACTCGATGGCACCCTCCAACTGCGCCCGCGGTGCGCCGGACCCGAAGACGACGTTGCCCGACTGGATGTAGGTGGCGACGTCCGCGTATCCCCCGGCCTCGAATGCGGCACGGAGGTCGACCATGGCGACCTTGTTGCGGCCGCCCACGTTGATGCCCCGGACCAACGCCACATATCTCGTCGTCCGCATGCTCGGACGGTACCCGGCCTCCGGCCACCCCGTTCGCCCGGATTCCGCCTCGGCCCGGCGCCCGGCACATGCACGACGCCCCCGGTGCCCGAGGGCCGCCGGAGGCGCCGATAAGGATCATTTTCGGGGTGCCCGCCGCCAGGGCGGGAGGTGCGGCCGGCGGACTAGGCCGGGCTGATGCCGTCGCCGCGCCGACGGCGGGTGGCCACCACCAGCATGCCGCCCACGAAAAGCAGGGCGACGGCGCCGATGGCCATCGGGATGACGTCGGTGCCGGTGCGTGGCAGTGAGGTACCCGCGACGGCGGGGCCAGGGGCAGGGGCCTCGATGACCACGCCGGCCACCGCCGGTGGCGAACCGGCCTGCGCCGAGGCGACGCCGGGAAGGAGGGCGACGGCGGCGAAGGCCAGGACCGCCAGAGCGACAGTGAAACGACGAGTCATCGGGAAACCCCCACAGCGGACGGGTACAGACTCCATTCTGACGCATAGCGTGGCGCTTGTCGAGCGGATGCACCAAGAAACCACTCTCCGCGCCGGATTTGCGGCATCAGCGTCCTTTTCGGAGCCGGTCCAGCAGCCCGCCGGCGACTCGCTCCACCCGGAAACGGAACGTCCGGGCACGATCTACCTGCACCGAGGCGGTGACGGGTGCGCCGGGCTCCCTCCCCCCCGACTGCACCTCCCAGCCGGCCGGGAGCGTTACCGACACCTCCGCCCGGTCGGGCGTCACCGTCGGCTGGCGCAGGAGATCGAGGCGGTACTCCCCCCGCTCCACCTTCCCGGCCAGCTCCACCGTCACCGTACGCGTCGCCATCGACGTCACCGACACAAGGGCCGAGTACACCCGGCGCCCCAGCTCGTTCTGGCGGGAGATGGCGAGTGCCTGGCCGTCGTCGACCGTCATGGACCGCAGTTCGAGGGGGCTGTAAACGGACAGGAGCATCAGGTTCTCGCCGAAGGCGGTCTGCGGCTGGCCGGGGGCGGCGAACCCCCCGAAACCGATCACCGAGCGTGGCAGGCCGTCGGCCGGCGCGTCGTTCCTGAGCTGCACCTCCAGCGTGGCCTTAACGTCGCCGCTGGCCGGGTCGAACTCAGCTGCGTACCGGTAGGACCGGTTCAGGTACCAGTCGATCTTGTTGCCGTTGAAGTTCTGGGTGACGACCCCGACGAAGTCGCCCCGCACCGCAGGCACGGCGCCGGCAGCGCCGATGTGCTCGAAGAACCGCTGCTCGGACGGGTGCGAGCTGGAGAGCTGGAGGTGGCGGCCGGCCACCGCCGGCGCCAGGGCGTCGGCGATCGTGCGGGGTGCCGGAAGGGTCGTCGACGTGAGCCGGGCGAACATCGTCCGCGACGCGATGTCGAGGAAGTCGATCCGGTCGGCCTCCTTCTCCTCGTCGAAGGCGAGGTACTGGTCGTGGAGCAGGACCTGGGCCGCGTTCTCCGCGCTCAACTGTCCTTCCATGCCCGGCACGGACACCGGCCCGGTGAGGCGCAGCAAGGCGGCGAAGGCGTAGGGGTCGACGCTGATGACGCCGTCGACCTGCGTGCCGCCCGACTGCGGGTACAGCTCCTCGATCACCTGCGCCACCGTGGGGAAGTCGGGCGACATGGTGACCGTCTGCCAGTAGAGGCTCGGCTTGAACGGGGAGTACCGGCGCACGTAGTCGGCCGGGCCGGAGATGCGGCGGGCAGGCGGGTCGCCACTTGTGTTGAGCTCCTGGGTACGGCCGAACCGTCCAAGTGTGATCCGGCCGTCCTCGGCCAGCAGTTCGCCCCAGTTGCCGATGAGGCCGCCGCTGGCCCGCGCCTCGGCCGGGGTCTGCACGGCGAGGAAGTAACGGCGTGGCCCGTCGGCGCCGAGCAGGGCGGGGGCGTTGCGCAGGGCCAGCACGGCCGTGTCGGCACTGCCCGACGCCGACCGGACCTTCCCGGCCAGCTCGGCGAGGCGATCGGCGACCGGCGCCACGAGGAACGGCGACCGGGCGTCGTCGAGGCGGCCGCGGCTGCGCACCAGGCTGGCCCTGGCCGCCTCCAGCGGCCGGCGCACCGCCTCGAGGGCCTCCAGGTCGAAGCCGCCATCGGTGGGACGCAGGCTGTCCGGGTCGGCCTCACGAGCGGCACGGGCGCCGGCTCCCGCCAGGTCGGCGCCGGCGCCCGCCAGTGAGCGCAGCGCCTTGGCGTGCTGGCCCACGATCGGCACGACGAGGGCCGGGCGCGCCCACCAGGCGCCGATGGAGCGGTCCGCCTTCTCGAAGGCGGCGGCGGCGCGGCCGAACTTGTCGGCTGCGTCCTCCCGGTCGGCCCGCTGCACCGCGCCGAGCCCGGCGCGAGCCGCCTGCACGCCGGCGTCCACCGACGTGCGGGCGCCCAGGGCGGCGACCAGGCCCAGCCCGGCGCTCGCGGCGGAGAGGACGACGAGGATCCCGGCCGTGCTCAGCACCCTGCGACGCACGGGCTTCGGAGCCCGGGCGAGGCCGGCCACCAGCACCGGCGAGACGATGACGGCGGCGGCCAGGGCCGACGTCCCCGAGATGTCCGGCCAGGCCAGTCGCACTGCGGCCTGGGCGAGGCCGGCGCCGGCCACGGCCAGCAGGCCGGGCGCCGGCCG
>JAHFUS010000014.1 GCA_023264975.1 Actinomycetes bacterium
CGGCACGCGTACCGCCCCCCGCTCGGCCGGCGCCCCCCGCTCGGCCGGCGCCCGCCGAGGCCGCCGCCGGGGGCCGAACTCCCGCAGCCGTCTGGCCGCCACCCGCGCCGCCATGGTGGTGGCCTTCTTCCTGCTGGCTGCACGCGTCGTGCAGGTGCAGGGCGTGTCGGCAGACCGCTACTCGGCCGTGGGCGAGTCCCAGCGCATCCGGTCGGTCGCCCTGCCGGCCGAGCGGGGCGCCATCTTCGACCGCAGCGGGCGCGACCTGGCGCTCACCGTCCGCCAGTCCACCGTGGTCGCCGACCCCCGCCTGGTGGCCGACCCCCTCGGGGCGGCGAACAAGCTCGCCCCTGTGGTCGGCGCCGACGTCGCCCTCCTCCAGACCCGTCTCACCCGCGACCTCGGCTTCGTCTACCTGGCCCGCCGGGTCGACGACGACGTGGCCGCCAAGGTCAAGGCGCTCGCCATCCCCGGCGTGAGCCTCATCGATGAGCCCGAGCGCTTCCTGCCTGCGGGCGACATGGCCCTGCCGCTGCTGGGCAAGGTCGGTACCGACAACGACGGGCTGTCCGGCCTCGAGAACCAGTACGAGGAACGCTTGGCCGGCAAGCCCGGGAAGATCGTCGTGGAGCGCGACCCCCGGGGCGGCGACATTCCCGGCGGCGTCCGCCAGTTCGACCCGTCGGCCCGCGGTGACGACCTGGTGCTCACCCTCGACCGGTCGCTCCAGTACGAGACCGAGCGGGCCCTGTCCGCCGAGATCGTGACGTCCAACTCCAAGTCCGGCACCGCCATCGTGATGCAGACCCGCACGGGCGAGATCCTGGCCCTGGCCAATCTCCAGGCGGGCACGGGCGGGGCGCCCCCACGGCAGGCCGACAAGAACATGGCCGTCACCAACGTGTTCGAGCCGGGCTCGGTGAACAAGGTCATCACCATCTCGGCCGCCCTCGAAGAAGGCATCATCAAGCCGGACGACGTGCTCGACGTGCCCAGCACCATCAAGGTCGCCGACCACGTCTTCTCCGAGCACGACCCGCACCCGCTGGCCAAGTGGTCGATCACCGACATCATGGCCAACTCGTCGAACGTGGGGTCGATCATGATCGGCCAGAAGGTCGGCAAGGAGCGGATCGACAACTACCTGCGGGACTACGGCTTCGGGGCCAAGACGGGCCTCGGCTTCCCCGGCGAGTCGCGCGGCATCCTTCTCGACCCGAAGAAGTGGTCGGGAACGTCGATCGGCACGGTGCCCATCGGTCAGGGGTTGGCGGTGACGTCGATGCAGATGCTGGCCGCCTACAACTCGGTGGCCAACGGCGGCACGTGGGTGGCGCCCAAGCTGGTGAAGGCCACGGTCGACACCGGAGGCCGCCACCACGCCACACCCGAGTCCGGGGCGCGCCGGGTGGTGTCGGCCCGCACCGCCCAGCAGGTGACGGCCATGCTCAGCGAGGTCGTCCGGGTCGGCACCGGCACGGCGGCGGCGGTCGACGGCTACACGGTGGCCGGCAAGACGGGCACCGCCCGCAAGCCCCTCGAGGGTGCCCGCGGCTACCAGGCGGGCGCCTACGTGGCCACCTTCGCCGGCTTCGTGCCGGCCGAGCGGCCCGAGTTCACGATCATCGTGGTGCTCGACGAGCCCACGCCCATCTACGGCGGCCTGGTGTCGGCGCCCGTGTTCGCCCAGGTCGCCCGCTACGCCCTGCGCCAGTTCCAGGTGCCGCCGCCGCCGCCCGACGCCGTCCCGGTGGGCGCGGCCGGGGTGCCTCGGTCGACTCCCGCGAGCGCCGGCCAGGCGACGTCCGACGGCGCGGCCGTCCCGGTGGTCACCACTACGCTGCCGACGTCCAGCCCGCCGACCCAATAGGCCCATCGCCTCTCATGCGGCTCGAACGACTCTTGGACGACGTCCACGTGCTGGAGCGGCGCGGTGACCCCGACTCGGTGGACGTCGCCTCCGTCACCTACGACTCGCGAACGGTCGCGCCCGGCGCCGTGTACTGCTGCATCCCCGGTCGAATGAGCGACGGCCACGACCATGCGCCGGCCGCGGTCGCGGCCGGCGCCGTCGCACTGCTGTGCGAGCGGTTCGTCGCCGTCGACGTGGCCCAGGCGCGCGTGGCCAGCGCCAGGGAGGCCATGGCCCCGGTTGCGGCCGCGTTCCACGGCCACCCCTCGCGTGCCCTCTCGGTGGTCGGCGTCACCGGCACCAACGGCAAGACCACCGTCACCCACCTGCTGGCCGCCGCGCTGCGGGCCCACGGCTTGGGCACCGGCGTCATCGGCACCCTCGACGGTCCCCGCACGACGCCCGAGGCCCCCGAGTTGCAGGCCGCCCTGGCGCGCCATCTGGACGACGGGGCCAGGGCGGTGGCCCTCGAGGTCTCGTCCGACGCGCTGGTGCAGCACCGGGTGGACGCCGTGTGGTTCGCCGTCGCCGCCTTCACCAACCTCAGCCCCGAGCACCTCAACACCCACGGCGACATGGAGTCGTACTTCGCAGCCAAGGCGTCCCTGTTCGACCCCGGGCGGGCGGGCAGCGGCGTGGTGAACGCCGACGACACGTGGGGCCGGCGCCTCCTTGCCTCGGCCCGGTTACCGCTCGTTCCCTATTCCATGGACGACGTCACCGACGTCGAGGTCCGGCCCCGGAGCACCCGCTTTTGCTGGGAGGGCCATCCCGTCGATCTCCGCCTCGGCGGCCGCTTCAACGTGTCCAACGCCGTGTGCGCGGCGACCATCGCCCGGGAGATGGGCGTGCCCGGCGCCGCGGTCGCCGCCGGTCTGTCCGACATCGGCGCCCTGCCGGGGCGCTACGAGCGGGTCGACTCCGGCCAGCCCTTCACCGTCGTCGTCGACTACGCACACACGCCCGCCGCCCTCGAGCAGGTGCTGCTGGCGGCGCGCGAGGAGGTGGGCAACGGCGGCCGGGTCCTGGTGGTGTTCGGCTGCGGCGGCGAGCGCGACAAGGGTAAGCGCCCGCTCATGGGGGAGGTGGCGGCCCGGATCGCCGACGTGGTGGTGCTCACGTCCGACAACCCCCGCGGAGAAGATCCCGCGGCCATCCTCGACGAGGTGAGGGCGGGCGCCGGCGCCGCCCACGCCCTGGTGGTCGAGCCCGACCGCAGGGCCGCCGTCCGCGCCGCCGTCGAGGCGGCGCGTCCCTGCGATGTGGTGGTGGTGGCCGGCAAGGGCCACGAGACCGGCCAGACTGCGGCCGGGCGCACCGAGGCGTTCGACGACCGCGAGGTGGCCCGCGCCGCGCTGCGCGCCGCCGGCCACAGCGGGACGACGACGTGATCGACCTCCTCGTCGCCGGCGGCGTGGCCCTCATCCTCTCGCTCGTCGGCACGCCCATCCTGATCGGCTGGCTCCAGGCCAACGGCATCGGCCAGCAGATCCGCGACGACGGCCCCTCCGGCCACTTCACCAAGGCGGGCACGCCCACCATGGGCGGGATCATGATCGTGCTGGGCGCCCTCGGCGGCTACCTGGCCGGCCACCTGCGGGGCGGGAACATCTTCACGAGGGGAGGCATCCTCGTCGCCCTCACCGTTGGCGCCGCCGGCCTGGTGGGGCTGGCCGACGACTGGCTCAAGGTGCGTCGCAAGCAGAGCCTGGGCCTGAACAAGCGGGCCAAGATCGCCGGCCAGCTCGTCGTGGCGGGCGGGTTCGCCGTGCTCGCCTTGAACTGGGCCCACGTCAAGACCGACCTGTCGTTCACCCGGTGGGACTCGGTCGGCATCCACCTGTCGCCGCCCGTGTACGTGGCGTGGGCCGTGATCCTCATCATCGGGACGTCGAACGCGGTGAACCTCACCGACGGGCTCGACGGCCTGGCCGCCGGCTCCTCCACGTTCGCCTTCTCCGCCTTCGCCATCATCGGTTTCTGGCAGTTCCGCCACTTCGACGTCTACCAGGTGCCCCAGGCCCTCGACCTGGCCGTGCTGGCCGTGGCGCTCACTGGCGCCTGCACCGGCTTTCTGTGGTGGAACGCAGCGCCGGCCCGCATCTTCATGGGCGACACCGGATCGCTCGCCATCGGCGCCGGGATGGCCGCTTTCGCCCTGGTGATGAACACCCACCTGCTCCTGCCGGTGGTGGGCGGGCTTTACGTGCTCGAGACGCTGTCGGTGATGATCCAGGTGGCCAGCTTCCAGATCTTCCATCGCCGGGTGTTCCGCATGGCGCCCGTGCATCATCACTTCGAGCTGGCCGGCTGGCCCGAGGTCACCGTGATCGTGCGCTTCTGGATCCTGTCCGGCCTGTGCACTGCGCTCGCCCTCGGCCTCTTCTACGCCGACTTCATATCCCTCGGGGCCCTCGATTGACGGCGGGCGAGCGGGGCACGGCAGTGGTGGTCGGCTTCGGCGTCACCGGCCGGGCCACCGTCTCCCACCTGGTCGCGGCGGGCTGGAGGGTGGTGGTGGTGGAGGACGCGGCCACCACGTCGACCACCGTCGCAGTTGCCGGTCTCGGCGCCGTCCTCGGCACCTTGGCCGATGTCGCGGGCGCCGGCCTGGTGGTGCCCAGTCCCGGCGTGGGGCCGTCCCACCCCGTCTACGCGAAAGCGCGCGACGCGGGCGTGACGGTGGTGAGCGAGGTGGAGGTGGCCTGGCGGGCGGCGCCGGCCAAGCGCTACGTCGCCGTCACCGGCACCAACGGGAAGAGCACGGTGACGACGCTGATCGCCGCCATGCTGGCGGCCGGCGGCACGGGCGTGGTGGCGGCCGGCAACATCGGCCTGCCCCTCGTGACCGCCGTGGCCGGCGACGCCGAGGTGGTGGTGGCCGAGGTGTCCTCCTTCCAGCTCGAGTACACCGACCGGTTCCGTCCCGATGTCGCGGTGTGGCTCAACTTCGCCCCCGACCACCTCGACTGGCACCGGTCGATGGACGACTACGCAGCGGCCAAGGCGCGCATCTGGGCCAACCAGCGGCCGGCCGACGTGGCCGTGGTGAACGCCGAGGACCCGGTGGTGATGGCGGCCGTCGCCGGCGCGCCCGGGCGGGTCGTCACGTTCGGCCCCGCCGGCAGCGGGGCGGACTGGCACGTGGACGGCGACGACCTGTCAGGCCCGTCGGGTCCGGTGATGGCGGTCGCCGACCTGCCCCGTTCCCTGCCCCACGACGTGGCCAACGTGTTGGCGGCCATGGCAGCCGCCACCGCGGCCGGGGCGAGCCCGGCCGCGTGCGCGACCGGCGCCACCCACGCCGAGGGGCTCCCCCATCGCGTCCAGCTGGTGGGGGAGGCTGGGGGCGTGCGGTACTACGACGACTCCAAGGCGACCACGCCCGCGTCGGTGCAGGCCGCCCTGCGGGCCTTCGACTCCGTGGTGCTCATCGCCGGCGGCCGCAACAAGGGCCTCGACCTGCGGCCACTGGCCGACGAGGCCGGGCGCCTGCGCGCCGTGGTGGCCATCGGCGAGGCCGCACCCGAGGTCGAGGCCGCCTTCGCCGGGTCCGCTCCCGTCAGCGTGGCCACCTCGATGGCCGACGCCGTCCGCCGAGCCGCCGCCGCGGCGATGCCTGGTGACGCCGTGCTGCTCTCGCCGGCGTGCGCCTCGTTCGACTGGTACCGCTCGTACGCCGAGCGGGGCGACGACTTCACCCGCCACGTGCGGGCCCTCCTGGAGGCGACATGACGAGCATCGCGCGCAGCGCCCGCTCCGGCGGGGCCCACCGCACGCCCTCCGGCTCCCGCAGCCGGAACACCGCCGTTGCGCCGGAGCGCAGCGGTCAGGTGGTGCTGGCCGGCGTCGTGGCGCTGCTGTGCCTCATCGGGTTGGTGATGGTGCTCAGCGCGTCGTCGGTACAGGCGCTGCGGGAGGGCGGGTCGTCGTGGTTCTACTTCCGCCGCCAGGTCCTCTGGGTGGGAGCGGGTTCGGCCGCCCTCGTGGTGGCCGCCCGCCTCGACTACCGGCTTCTGCGCCGCCTCGGCCTCCCGTTGCTGGTGGCGTCCGTCGCCCTGCTCGTCGTCGTGCTCGTCCCGGGCATGGGGATCTCCGTCAACGGTTCGACGCGGTGGATCGGCGTCGGCGGCTGGCGCATGCAGCCGTCGGAGCTGGCCAAGCTGGGACTGCTCCTGTCCTCCGCCGACCTGCTGGCCCGGCGGGGAGGCCGTCCCGACACGGGCAGGTCCGCCATGTGGGTGGTGCTGCTCGGGTTCCTCCTCGTCGCGGCCCTGGTCATGGCCCAGCCCGACCTCGGCACCACCCTCGTCGTCGGGTGGATGGTGCTGTGCCTCCTGTACGTCGCCGGCACGCCGCTGCGATCCGTCGCCGGCCTCCTGGCGGCCGGCGCCGGCGCCGCCTTCGTGTTGGGCATGGCCGAGCCGTACCGGCGCGAGCGCCTCCTGTCGTTCATGAACCCCTGGGCCGATGCCGACAACACCGGCTACCAGGTCGTGCAGTCCCTCGTGGGCATGGGCACCGGGCGCTTCACCGGCGTGGGCGTCGGCGCCAGCCGCGCCAAGTGGGGCTTCCTGCCCAACGCCCACACCGACTTCATCTTCAGCATCATCGGCGAGGAGCTCGGCATGGTGGGCAGCCTCATCGTGATCGCCCTGTTCGCCGCCTTCGCCCTCGTCGGCATCCGGATCGCCCTCCGGGCGCGCGACCGCTACGGGATGCTGCTTGCCGCCGGCATCACGTCGTGGGTCATCTCCCAGGCGTTCATCAACATCGGCGCGGTGGTGGGTGTGGTGCCGGTCAGCGGCCTGCCCCTGCCATTCGTCTCCTTCGGCGGCACGTCGATGGTGCTGCTCATGGGCGCCGTGGGCGTGCTGCTCAACATCGCCGGCCAGGGCTCGGCCCGGCCCGCCGGGCGGCCCACCCCCGCCGTGTCGACCGCCCCGACCCCCCGCAGCGGCCGCCTGCGCCCGCAGCCGGTCCGGTGACGCCCGGGGACCAGGGCGCTGCGACGGGTCGAGTGTCGCCGGCAGGCGCCGTCGAGGGAGGCTTCTCGGTGAGGAAAACGACCGCCTGGGTCGTTTCCCTCACCAAGGTACGGCGGCGGCCGGTCAGTGGCGCGGGCACCGCCGGTGCAGCCGCCGCAGGCGGCGAACGCACAGGAGGCGGGCGGGTGTGGGCGCTGGTGGCGGGCGGCGGCACCGCCGGCCATGTGCTGCCGGCGGTGGCCATCGCCGGCGCCCTGTCGGCGCGGGGCCGGCCACCGGCCGCCATCCACTTCGTCGGCTCGTCACGCGGGCAGGAGGCGACGCTGGTCCCGGCGGCCGGGTACGCCGTCACCCTGCTCCCGGGCAGGGGCATCGCCCGCCGGCTCACCATCGACAACGTGGGCGCCGTGATCGGCCTGCTGCGGGCGGTGGGAAAGGCGTTCGTGCTCACGGCCAGGGAGCGGCCGGCCGTCGTGGTGTCGGTGGGCGGGTACGCCAGCGTGCCGTGCGCGGCGGCCGCCGTCGCCCTCCGGGTTCCCCTCGTGCTGCACGAGCAGAACGCCGTGCCCGGCCTGGCCAACCGCCTGGCCGGCCGTTTCGCCAAGGCCAGCGCCGTCTCCTTCGAGGCCACGTCGCTGCCCCGGGCCGTCGTCACGGGCAACCCGGTGCGGCCCGAGGTGCTGGCGGTCGACCGCTCGCCGGCCGGCCGCACCCTGGCCCGGGCCGCGCTCGGCCTCCCGGCGGACGCAGTGGTGGTGGGCGTGTTCGGCGGGTCCCTGGGCGCCCGGCGGATCAACGACGCCACCTTCGGGCTGATCGGGGCATGGGCGGACCGCCACGGCGTCGCCGTCCGCCACGCCGTCGGGTCGCGCGACTGGGCCACCGTCTCGACGCGGTTGCCCGCCGTCCCCGGTGGCGGACTCGTCTACGACCCCGTGGAGTACGAGGACCGCATGCCGCTGCTCTACGCAGCGGCCGACGTCGTGGTCAGCCGGGCCGGCGGCTCCACGGTGGCGGAACTGGCCGCCGCCGGCGTGCCCGCCGTGCTCGTGCCGCTCCCGGGCGCGCCGAACGACCACCAGACGGCCAACGGCATGGCCCTGGTGCGGGCCGGCGCCGCCGTTCTCGTCCCCGACGCCGAGTTCACACCCGGGCGCCTGGCCGCCGAGCTCGAGCCCCTGCTGGCCGACCCCGACCGGCTTTCGGCCATGGGCGACGCCGGGCGGCGCATCGCCCACCCCGACGCCGCCGACCGGGTGGCCGACCTGGTGGAGCGCCATGCCCGGCACTGAGCTGTTCGACCTCTCGACGCGACGGCGGATCCACGTGGTGGGCGCCGGTGGCGTGGGCATGAGCGCCATCGCCACCGTGCTGGCGGCCATGGGCCACCGGGTGTCAGGCAGCGACCTCAAATCGTCGACCGGGCTGGAGCACCTCCGCGCCCTCGGCGTCGAGGTGGCGGTGGGGCACCGGCCCGAGAACCTCGGCGACGCCGAGGTGGTCACCCTGTCGACCGCCGTACCCGCCACCAATCCCGAAATCGCGGCTGCGGCGGCGGCCGGCGTGCCCGTCCTGCGACGGGCCGAGATGCTGGCCGCGGTGGCGGCCACCCGGCGCAGCATCGGGGTAGGCGGCACCCACGGCAAGACCACCACCTCGTCGATGCTCGCCCTAGTGCTGGTCGAGGCGGGCATGCGGCCGTCGTTCCTGATCGGTGGGCAGGTGAACGACGTCGGCAGCGGCGCTGTCTGGGACGACGGCGAGTGGCTCGTGGTGGAGGCCGACGAGAGCGACGGCACCTTCCTCGAGCTCCCCCTCGAAGCGGTGGTCGTCACCAATGTCGAGCCCGACCACCTGGCCCATTACGGCGGCACCTTCGACGCCGTCGTCGACGCCTTCGGGCGGTACCTCGCCCGTGCGCCCGGCGCCAAGGTCGTGTGTGCCGACGACCCGGTAGCAGCCCGCTTGGCCGCCGCCGCGGGCGCCGTCACCTATGGCACGGCCGACGACGCCGCCTACCGGATGACCGACGTCGCATCGGGGCGCAGCAGCGTGGCGTTCACCGTGTCGCACGGCGGCGCCGTGCTCGGTCGCGTCGCCCTGCCGGTGCCCGGCCTCTACAACGCCCGCAACGCCTGCGCCGCCCTGGTGACCGGCCTGCTGCTGGGCGCCCCTTTCACGGCGGCCGCCACCGCCCTGGCCCGCTACGGCGGGGTGGCCCGCCGGTTCCAGTTCCGGGGCGAGCGCGACGGCGTGACGTTCGTCGACGACTACGGCCACCTCCCCGGCGAGGTGGCGGCCGTGCTGGCTGCCACCCGCACCGGCGGCTGGTCGCGCGTGGTGGCCGTTTTCCAGCCCCACCGCTACTCCCGCACGGTCGAGGTGGCGGCCGACTTCGCAGGAGCCTTCGACGACGCCGACGTGGTGGTGCTCACCGACGTGTACGGGGCGGGCGAGACGCCCCGGCCGGGGGTCACCGGCAAGCTCGTGCTCGACGCCGTGCTCGACGCCCGCCCCGCCACCCAGGCCGCCTACATCACGGGCCGCCAGGAGCTGGCGCCCTACCTGCGTCGCATCCTGCGCCCCGGCGACCTCTGCATCACCCTCGGCGCCGGCGACATCACGTTGCTGGCTGACGAGCTCCTCCGCCCCGTCCCGCCCGCCGGCGCCCGGCCGAGCCGGTGACCGGGATCGACAGAGCGGCCGCCGTCCTCGGCGACCGGGCCCGACCCGACGCACCCCTCGGCCCCCTCACCACCTACCGGGTGGGTGGCCGGGCGGCCCTGCTCTTCGAGGCCGGTGGCATCGACGATCTCGTGCTCGCGGCGGCGGCCGTCGATGCCGGCCAGGTGCCCGTGCTGGTGGTGGGCCGGGGCTCCAACCTGCTGGTGGCCGACGCCGGGTTCAGGGGGCTGGCCGTGGTGGTGGGGGAGGGCCTCGACGGCGTGGAGGTCGACTCCACCGCCGCCACCGTGCGGGCGGGTGGTGCGGCGTTCCTGCCCGTTGTGGCCCGCCGCACGGCGGCAGCCGGCCTCACCGGCCTGGAGTGGGCGGTAGGGGTGCCCGGTTCGGTGGGCGGGGCTGTGCGCATGAACGCCGGCGGCCACGGGTCCGACACGGGCCGCACGCTCACCCGAATCGGCCTCGTCGACCTGGCCGGCGGGGGGGCATGGGCCCAGGCGACGGAACGGGAGGTCGCGGCGGGCGACCTCGCCCTCGGCTACCGCCGCTCCTCGGTCAACGCCAACCAGGTCGTGGTGTGGGCCGAGTTCGCCCTGACCCCGGGCGACCGGGCCGGAGCGGAGGCGGCCGTCGCCGACATCGTGCGCTGGCGCCGCGAGCACCAGCCGGGGGGACAGAACGCCGGATCGGTGTTCACCAACCCGCCCGGGGACTCGGCCGGGCGCATCATCGACGAGGCCGGACTGAAGGGCCTGCGGGTGGGGTCCGCCACCGTGTCGGCGAAGCATGCCAACTTCGTGCAAGCCGACGACGGTGGTTCGGCGGACGACGTGATGGCGCTCATCGAGGAGGTACGGCGGCTCGTGGAGGACCGGACGGGGGTGCGCCTGGAGACCGAGCTGCGCCTCGTCGGGTTCGCACCATGACGATCGCGAGGGCCAGAACGGCGGGGAGACGGAACCGGTGAATGACCGCCGCGCACCGTCCGTCGAGGAACTGAGGCGCTCCCTCGATCGCCTCAGTCGGCCGCGCCCGCCGGATGGCGGGCCCTTGGTGCCGCCCCGGCCCGGAGCGCCCGTCGAAGGACCGGACGAGCCGCCGGTCGTACCACCGCTCCTGCGCCCCTCGGCGCCGCCGGCCCCGGGGACCGACCCGCCTCCCATCACCGGGACCAGGGGCTCATCTGCGCCGGCCGGTCCGTCGCCGAGGCCGCCGGCGAATTCCGCCGGCGGCGGGGGCGCGGTCACGATGGACCCGCGGATCAAGCGCCGCCGTACCGAAGTCCGGAGGGACGAGGGCCGTAAGCGGCTACGCATCCTGGTGGGCTGCCTGAGCGTCCTGGGCGCAGCGGCAGCCGCCTTCGGCGCCGGCCGGTCGCCGCTGTTCGACGTCGACTACGCCGATGTCCGCGGCATCGACCAGACCGCGAGGGCGGAGGTCGTCGCTGCCGCCGGTCTCGGCGGTCATCCGGCCATGCTCGACATCGACACCCGCGCCGTCGCCCGTCAGCTCGAGGCGCTCCCGTGGGTCCTCCAGAGCACCGCCCGCCGGGAGTGGCCCGGCACGGTGCGCATCGACATCACCGAGCGCCGGCCGGCCGCCGTGCTCCCGGCCGGCGCCGGCGCCTGGGCCCTGGCCGACCGCACCGGCCGGATCCTCCGGATCGGGCCCGAGAAGCCGGCCGGGCTGCCGGTGATCGGGAACCTCCCACCGCCCACCAGCGCAGGTGCCTCGGTGCCGGCGGCGGCCACGCCCTCGCTGCGGGTGGCGGCCGCCCTGCCCACCACGGTGCGCGAACGGGTGGCCGACATCGCCACCCTGGCGACCGGAGAGGTGGAGCTCCAGTTGACGTCTCCGGGTGGCGTGGTGCGCCTCGGCCGGCCTGTCGACCTCGACGCGAAGCTGAGTGTCCTGGCCACCGTCCTGGCCCGCGCCGACCTGGCCCGGGTCAGCGTGGTCGATGTGCGGGTGCCCAAGGCCCCAGCCTTGACCCGACGATGACAGCCTTGACCCGACGTTGACAGCCTTGACCCGACGTTGACCATGTGGCTAAAGTTTCGACCATCGCAGGAGGTTGACATAACTCTCACCCTCCAGTGGAGGTTGAGATTGTGTTGAAGCGGCGATCCGCATTCGAGGGAGGCTGACATGGCCGCAACGCAGAATTACATCGCCGTCATCAAGGTGGTCGGCATCGGGGGAGGCGGCGTCAACGCCGTCAACCGGATGATCGATGCCGGGCTGAAGGGCGTCGAGTTCATCGCCATCAACACCGACGCCCAGGCGCTGCTCATGAGCGACGCCGACGTGAAGCTCGACATCGGCCGCCAGCTCACGCGCGGCCTGGGTGCGGGCAGCGATCCCGAGGTGGGCCGCCAGGCGGCTGAGGAGCACCGCGACGAGATCGAGGAGGTGATCAAAGGCTCCGACATGGTGTTCATCACCGCCGGCAAGGGCGGCGGCACCGGCACCGGCGGCGCCCCTGTCGTGGCCGAGGTGGCCAAGTCGCTCGGTGCCCTCACCATCGGCGTCGTCACCCGGCCGTTCTCGTTCGAAGGCCGCCGTCGCGCCGTGCAGGCCGACTCCGGCATCCAGACCCTGAAGGAGAAGGTCGACACCCTCATCATCATCCCGAACGACCGGCTCCTCACCGTGTCGAACGACAAGACCTCGATGGTCAACGCGTTCAAGATGGCCGACGAGGTGCTGCTCCAGGGCGTTCAGGGCATCACCGACCTCATCACCACGCCCGGCCTCATCAACACCGACTTCGCCGACGTGAAGATGATCATGAACAACGCCGGCACGGCGATCATGGGCATCGGCACGGCATCGGGTGAAGGTCGTGCCGTCAACGCCGCCCGGGCGGCCATCACCAGCCCGCTGCTCGAGGCATCGATCGAGGGCGCACGCGGCATTCTCCTCAACATCGCCGGTGGCAGCGACCTCGGCCTGTTCGAGGTGAACGAGGCGGCCGAGATCATCCACGGCGTGGCCCACCCCGACGCCAACATCATCTTCGGCAGCGTGGTCGACGACGCCATGGGCGACGAGGTGCGAGTCACCGTCATTGCCGCCGGCTTCGACCGCTGGGAGGAGGAGACGCCGAAGCCCCGCCAGCGCGAGACCACCGGCTCCCGCTCCGCCCCCCGCGACACCGCCCCCCGGCCCGACCCCTTCGCCATGCCGGCGGACGACGACATCGACCTCGGCGACGACGAGTTCGACGTCCCGTCCTTCCTTCGTTGACGCGTCGGTGAGGGCGGGCCCAGCGACGGGCCTGCCTGCGCCGGTGGTGCTGTCCGGGGCACGGGTCTGTTGGACGGGACGGGCCGAGGGCGACATGCGGCCGGGGCGGTCCGCAGGCGCAGCGCGGCTGTCGGCCCTGGCCGGCCGGCCGGTGTCGTGGCTGCGCCAGGTTCACGGCGAGACGGTCGTGGTGGTGGACGGTGCAGGCGCGGTCGAGGGCGGGGAGGGCGACGCCCTCGTCACCTCGTCGCCCGATGCCGTCCTCGCCGTCCTGGTGGCGGACTGCGCCCCGATAGCCCTCGCCAGCTCGGAGGGGGTCGTGGCCGCCGTGCACGCCGGCTGGTCCGGGCTGGTGGCCGGCGTGGTGGATCGGGCCGTCGATGCGATGCGCGACCTCGGCGCGTCGGGTATCGAGGCCGCTCTGGGGCCGTGCATCCATCCCGGCTGCTACGAGTTCGCGGCCGCCGACCTCGACCGGGCTGCGGCTGCGCTAGGGCCGTCGGTGCGGGGCGAGACGACCGCAGGCGCCCCCGCTCTCGACCTCCCGGCGGGCGTACGCGCCGCGCTGGCACGGGCCGGTGCCGAGCTCGTGTGGGAGGCCGGCACGTGCACGGCGTGCGCGGCGGGCACCCACTACTCCCACCGGGCGCGGCGCGATCCCGAGCGCCAGGCGATGCTCGTGTGGAAGCACGCGTGACGATGCTGCACGACGACCGGTCGCCCATCACGGAGGCTCCCGACGCGGAGGCCGTGAGGCGGCGCGCCGACGAGATCCGGTTGCGTGTGGCCGAGATCGCCGGCGGCCGTCCCGTCACCATCGTGGCCGTCACCAAGGGCTTCGGGCCCGAGGCGGTGGCGGCGGCGCAGGGCTCCGGTCTCGACGACGTGGGGGAGAGCTACGCCAAGGAGCTCATCGCCAAGGCGGACGCCGCCGGCGCCCGACTGCGCTGGCACTTCCTCGGCGCCGTCCAGCGCCGCAAGGTCCGCGACCTCGCCCCGCTGGTGCACCTGTGGCAGTCGGTCGACCGCCCGGCTGCGGCGGCCGAGATCGCCCGGCACGCGCCCGGTGCGGCGATCCTCGTGCAGGTGGACGTGACCGGCGCCCCTGGCCGCAACGGGTGCACTTGGGACGAGGCGCCTGCCCTCGTCGACGGCGCACGCGGGCTCGGCCTCGACGTACGGGGCTTCATGGCGGTGGCCGGTCGCACGGACCCCCGCAGCGAGTTCCGCCGCCTCGCCAGCCTGGCCCGCGACCTCGATCTCGCCGAGCTCTCGATGGGCATGTCGGGTGATCTCGACGTCGCCCTCGAGGAGGGATCGACGATGGTCCGGGTGGGTCGCGCGCTCTTCGGGGACCGCCCCGTCCGCGACCCCGACGGGCGGCGACGATAGTGTTCCGGCCAAGGAGGCTTTGATGCCTGGCATGCTTCGGCGGGCGATGGTCTACCTCGGCCTCGTCGACGACGACTACGACGATTACGAGCTCTCGTACGAGGAGCAGACGCCGGCCGCCCAGCCGCGCCCGGCGGCGCGGGCCTACGGCCCGGAGCCGTCGTTCGATCCGGCGCCCACCAGCAGCATCCGCACGCTTCCGCGGGACTCGCCCGCACCACACGAAGGGGTGACGCCAATGTCTTCCATCACCCCGAGACCTTCGGTGGTGCGCGCTGTCCCGCAGGCCCAGAGCGCCAAGGTCCACGTGATCGCCCCCGCCCAGTTCCCCGACGCCAAGGAGATCGGCGACCGGCTCCGGGGGAGCCAGCCAGTCATCGTCAACCTCCAGGCCGCCGACCGCGAGCTGGAGCGGCGGATGATCGACTTCTGCAGTGGGGCCGCCTACGTCCTCGGCGGCTCGATGGACAAGGTGGCGGACCACGTGTTCCTGCTCACCCCCACCAACGTCGAGGTATCGGCAGAGGAGAAGCGCCGCCTACAAGAGCGCGGCCTGTACCGCACGTGAGCCTTCCTGCCCCGGGGCCCGCACCGACCGGGCCGGCGCCGTCGTGAACGTCATCTGCCTGGTCCTCAACCTGTATCTGATCGCCTTGTTCGGGCGCATCATCCTGAGCTGGTTCCCCGTGGCCCCGGAGTCGGCGATGGCGCAGATCTTCGCCTTCCTCTACACGATCACCGAACCGGTCCTCGGGCCGATCCGCCGCCTCCTGCCGCCCATCGGCGTGGGGGGCATGGGCCTCGACCTGTCGCCGATCATCGTCACGCTGACGCTGTCGCTCGTCGTGTTCCCCGCCCTGGGCTGCCACTCGCTGTTCTGATCGACGTTCAGGGTCGCACCCGCCAGTATCATTGATCGACGTGGACATCTCACCGGAGACCATCAGGCAGGTGGAGTTCCGCGACAAGAAGCTCAACGGCTACCACCCCGACGACGTCGATGAGTTTCTCGAGAAGGTCGCGTCCGGTCTCGAGATCATGCAGGAGCGCCTGCGCCTCGCCACCGACCGGGCGGTACGGGCCGAGGCGGCGGCCACCGACAGCCGGGAGGACGACGAGTCGCTGCGCAGGACGCTGATCCTCGCCCAACGCACTGCCGACCTGGCGGTGAAGGAGGGCAGGGAGCAGGCGGCCCGACTGGTCGAGGCGGCGGAGACCGACTCGGCGGCGATGGCGACGGCGGCCGAACGAGAGGCAAAGCGGCTGATCGACGACGCCAACGCCCAGGCGCGGGCCGACGTGTCCCGCCTCGAGGACGCCCGTCGTCGGCTCGACGAGGACGTCGACCGGCTGGTGCGGTATGTCGACGAGCAGCGGGCGCGTGCAACGGCGGTGTTCGCCGAGGCGTCGGCCAACCTCGACGCCGCCCTCACGCTGCCTGAGCGCCCCGTACTGGGCGCCACTGCCCAGGACGCGCCGGCCATGTCGCGTGAGGCTCGGGCTCCCCATGGCGACAAGAGGGTGTTCGACCGCGAGCTGCTGGCCGAGATCATCGAGAGCGACGCCGACGCCGACGCCGACGCCGACGCCGACGCCGACGCCGACGACAACGACTCGTCCGGCTGGGCGGGCTCACAGCACCGGTCCTGATCGGGCGCTCGATCGGGCCGCCCCGCCGGTGTGGATCGCGCGCCTAGGATGCCCGGCGTTCCGTCGACGACTCGGATGGTGGCTTCGTGTTGCTTCTTGTGACAATCGGGTTGGTGGTGGTCGGGGCGATCGCTCTGGTGATCGGCTTCGTCAGCAACTCCCTCGCCCCGATCTACCTGTCCATTGCCTGCAGCGTCATCGCCGGCATCGTGCTTGTCGTCTTCTCGCGGATTGCGCGACGAGGCGACTCCGGGACGACGGTTGTGCCGGCGCAGGCGTCGCCGGGCTCGTGGGCCCCCAGCACCACATCGGTGCCGCCCCCGCCCGTTCCTGCGCCTGCGATGGCGCCCAGATACGAGCCGCCGCCCGCTCCGGCGACGCCGCCTCGTGCGCCGACCGCGAGACCGGCCCCTGCGCGCTCCACTCCCGTCGGGCGTCGCCCTGCGGCCAGGCCCGAGGCGGAGCCCGAGTTCGAGGCGGAGCCGACCATCGTGCTCGACGAGGCGGTGCCGGGCGGAACCGGTCCCGACGCCGACGGCTTCCCGATCGCCGGCTACGACTCCATGCGGTCGAGCCAGATCGTCGCCGTGGTGGCCGATCTCGACCTCGACGAGCTCGACATGGTCCAGGAGCGTGAGGAGCAGGGCAAGAACCGCGCCACGGTGCTGCGCCGGGTCGTCGAGCGCATCGACGAACTCGAGGCGGAGGATGTCGACGAGGCGCCGCTGGAGGACGAGCTGGAGGACGAGGAAGGCGAGGACCTGGGCCCGGCGGCCGTAGCGGAGGACTTTCCTGCCGCCGCCGACGACGAGTTCCCTGCCACCGCCGCCGACGACGGGTTCCCCATCGCCGACTACGACTCGCTGTCGGTCGCCGAGATCATCGCCGTCCTCGACGATCTCGAGGATGACGAGCTCGACCTGGTGGCCGAGCGCGAGGAGATGGGTGAGAACCGCGATGAGATCCTCGACTACATCGACGACATGTTCGAGGACGTCGACGGCCCCCCCGAACCCCCGGCCCCGCGCGTCGTGACCCAGCCCGCCCCCCGGGCGGTCGCCAAGCGGGAGCCGGCGGCGAAGGCGGTGGCGGCCAAGAAGGCCCCCGTGAAGAAGGTCGCGGCCGCGAGGGCGCCGACCAAGAGGGCGGCAGCCGCACCGGCCGGCCGCAAGGCGGCCGCTGTGGTCAAGGCGGTGCCCCGCAAGACCGCGGCCGCCAAGGCGCCTGCTGCCGCCCGCGGCGCGGCGGCGTCACCCGGCACCAAGTCCGCCGGCCGCCGGTCCGCCGCACCGGTGGCCAAGGCGGCCAAGGCAGCCAAGACGCCGGCCAAGGCGGCCACCCGCGCCGTGAAGAAGCCTGCCGTCAAGAAGGCTGCCGCCACCCGCAAGCGCTAGTGCGGCCCCGGGGTGCGGGCGACCATGATATGGACGGGCCGGCCGTCGGCCAGCTCGTACGGCCGGCCGGCGCCGCCGGCGCCTCCGACGTGTAGCTCGGTGGCGAGGGTGGCGTCCATCACGTAGGGGCGGTGGGCGGCGACGGCGGCGGCCACGTCGTCCGGTCCGCAGATCGTAAGGGCGATTCGGTCGGACACCTGGAGGCCGGCGTCGCGGCGGGCCTCGTTCACCAGCCGTACCGCGTCGCGGGCCAGGCCCTCCGCCGCCAGCGCGGGGGTCACGGTGACATCGAGGGCGACCACCCCGCCTGCGCCGGGCAGGGCTTTGGCCGTGCGCTCGTCGCGGGGCACGAGGCGCAGCGTGTACTCGTCGGCTTCCAGCATCCGCCCGCCCGCTTCGACCGAGCCGTCGGGGGTGCGCTCCCACCGGCCCTCCCGCACGGCCCGGATGATCTTCTGCACATCGGCTCCGACCCGTGGACCGAGCACGCCGGGCACCACCTGGAGGCGTAGCTCGCCCACCGATTCGACGTCGGTGGTGAGTTCCACCTTCTTGACGTTGAGTTCGTCGGCGATGAGGGAGCGGTAGTCCTCCAGCACGGCGGCGTCGGGGGCGGCAACTGTCAACGTCGGGAGCGGCAACCGCGAACGCAGCCCGGCCGACTTGCGCACGGAATGGGCGGCCGAGCACACCTCCCGCACCCGGTCCATGGCCGCCACCAGTTCGGGGTCGGCCGGTAGTGCAGTCGCGTCGACCCAGTCCTCCAGGTGCACGCTGCGCCGGCCGGTGAGGCCCTGGAAGATGTCCTCGGTGAGCAGGGGCAGGAACGGGGCGGCCGTGCGGGCGAGCACCTCGAGCAGCGTGGCCAGGGTGTCAAAGGCGTCGGCCTCGCCTGCCCAGAAACGGTGGCGGGAGCCGCGGATGTACCAGTTGGTCAATGCGTCGAGGAAGGACGAGATGGCGGTGCACACGCCGGCGATGTCGTAGGCGTCCATGCGCGCCGTCACGTCGTCGACCAGCTGGCGGGCCTTGGCCAGGGCGTAACGGTCGAGCAGGCCGGTGGCGTCGGTGCGGAAGGTGGCCCGGTGGCCGTCGGCGTTGGCGTAGAGGGTGAAGAAGTGCCACGCGTTCCAGACCGGGTGCATCACCTGGCGCACGGCGTCCTCCACGCCGGCCCTCGTGAAGACCAGGTCCTGGCCCCGCAGCACCGGTGACGACAGCAGGAACCAGCGGACGGCGTCGGCCCCGTAGGTGGCGAACATCTCCTCGGGGTCGACGTAGTTGCGCAGCCGCTTCGACGCCTTGCGCCCGTCGTCGCCCAGGATCACGCCATGCACCACGCACGTGTGGAACGGCGCCGAGTCGAACAGGGCGGTGCCGAGCACGTGCAGGTTGTAGAACCACGCACGGGTCTGGCCGATGTACTCGACGATGAAGTCCGCCGGGAAGTGCGACTCGAACCACCCGGCGCTGTCGAACGGGTAGTGCACCTGGGCGTACGGCATGGAGCCGGACTCGAACCAGCAGTCGAGCACCTCCTCGACGCGGCGCATCGTCGAGCGCCCCGACGGGTCGTCGGGGTTGGGCCGGGTGAGCGCGTCGATGCCCGGACGGTGCAGGTCGTCGGGGCGCACGCCGAAGTCGCGCTCGAGCTCGTCGAGGCTGCCGTAGACGTCGATGCGGGGGAAGGCCGGGTCGTCGCTCTTCCACACCGGGATGGGCGAGCCCCAGAAGCGGTTGCGGCTGATGGACCAGTCGCGTGCGTTCTCCAGCCACTTGCCGAAGGCGCCGTCACGGATGTGCTCGGGCACCCACGCGATGCCGTGGTTCAGCTCGACGGCCCGCTGCTTGATCGCCGTCACCTCCACGAACCACGAGCTGACGGCGCGGTAGACGAGCGGCGTGTCGGTGCGCCAGCAGTGCGGGTAGCTGTGCTCGTAACGCTCGGTCCGCACAACGGCGCCGGCCGCCCGCAGGTCGTCGACGATCCGGGCATTGGCGTCGAAGACCTGCACGCCCTCGTAGGGCGGCACCTCCGACGTGAAGCGGGCATGGATGTCGACGGGCACGACCAGCGGGATCCCATTGGCCTCGCACAGGCGCTGGTCGTCCTCGCCGAAGCCGGGGGCGATGTGGACGGCGCCGGTGCCCTCGTCGGTGCTCACGAAGTCGGCGGCCAGTAGCCGGAAGGCGCCCGGCGTGTCGGCGAAGAACGGGAACAGCGGCGTGTAGTAATGCCCCACCAGCGAAGCGCCTGTCACGCCGGCGGCGGGCGTGGCGCCCTCCAGCTCGGCCTCGTAGCGGGCCGCGGTGGCGGCGCCGATGAGCACTCGCTGCCCGGTCGGCTCCACGAAAGCCGAGTACTCGATGTCGGCGCCCACGGCGAGGGCCAGGTTGGACGGCAGCGTCCACGGGGTGGTGGTCCACACCAGCAGGTCGTCGCCCGTGTCGAGCCGGAAGCGGACGGTGACAGCCGGGTCGGTCCGGGGCCGGTAGGCGTCGTCGAGACGGGTCTCGAAGTTCGACAGCGGGGTCTCGCACTCCCAGCAGTAGGGGAGGACCTTGTAGCCCTCGTAGATCAGGCCCTTCTCCCAGAGCTGCCTGAACGCCCACATCACGCTCTCCATGTAGGTGACATCGAGCGTCTTGTAGTCGTTATCAAAGTCGACCCAGCGGGCCTGGCGGGTGACGTAGGCCTTCCACTCCTCGGTGTAGCGCAGCACCGACGTGCGGCACGCATCGTTGAAGCGGTCGATGCCGTACTCGTTGATGGCCACGTGGCCGCTGATGCCGAGCTCCTTCTCGGCCTCCATTTCGGCCGGCAGGCCGTGGCAGTCCCACCCGAAGCGGCGCTCCACCCGCCGGCCACGCATGGTCTGGTAGCGGGGGACGGCGTCCTTCACGTACCCGGTGAGCAGGTGCCCGTAGTGGGGGAGCCCGTTGGCGAACGGGGGCCCGTCGTAGAACACGAAGTCGTTCCCGCCCGCCGGTCGCTGCTCCACCGACGCCCGGAAGGTGTCGTCCGCCGCCCAGAAGGCCAGCACCCGCTCCTCGAGGGACGGCAGGTCCGGCTGGCGGGGGACGTCGGGGTACGGCATCCCGCAGTTTCGCGCTCCTTTCGCACTCGCAACCGGAGGTCGCCCGGCGAGTCTCTCGTGCTCCGCGGCCGCCCGCCAGAGCTCCGGCCTCCGGCCGTCGCCCTACCATGCCCCTCGTGACCGACTCCCTGTTCGACGTCGAAGACGATGGCGCCGTGGTGCTGAGGCTCCACGTGCAGCCGGGCGCCGGGCGCACCGCCCTGAACGGGCGGCATGGCGACGCCCTCAAGGTGAAGGTGGCGGTGCCGCCCGAGCAGGGCCGGGCCAACGAGGCGTGCGTGGAGCTGGTGGCGTCGATCCTCGGGGTGCCCAGGACGCAGGTCGAGCTGGTGAGCGGGCCTTCCAGCAGAAGCAAGCGGGCCCGGATCACGGGAGTGGAGGCCGACGAGGTGCGCCGCCTGCTGGCGGTCGCGCTGGCCGGTAAGGGCGATGTCGGACGCGAGCCGCGGATGCCCGGGAATGCCAGGCCCGGCCGAAGCGTTCGCTAGCGAGCATCCGCCCGGTGTCACCGGGAGGAGGCATGGTAAGTTCCCCGTCCTCTCGACCCCGGAGCCTCGGTTGCCCAGATCCACCAAAGCCGTCGACGCCACCAAGGAGCCGGCCAAGAAGGCTGCTCCTGCCGCCGTGAAGGCGAAGGTCAAGGCCAACGACGCGCCGGCCGAGAAGGCCGCGGCACCCCGGAAAGCAGCGCCCGCCAAGGCGGGAGCGCCGGACAAGGCGCCGGCCGAGAAGGCCCCCCCGGCGGCCAAGACACCGGTCACCGACAAGTTCTTCCAGGAGCAGGCCGTCCTCCTCCACGAGGAGCGGTCCACCTATGAGGAGCAGGCGGCCGCCCTGAAGGCCCAGGCCGACCAGATGGCACTGGAGATGGAGCCGGGCGACATCCAGTTCGACGACGAGTCGGGCGAGGGTGGCACGGCCAACATCGACCGCGAGCGCGACCTCACGCTGTCGGCCCAGGCCCGCCAGGCGGTCGACGAGATCGACCACGCCCTGGCCAAGATCGCCAACGGCACCTACGGCAGGTGCGAGGGCTGCGGTCAGCCCATCCCCAAGGCCCGGTTGAAGGCGCTGCCGCATGCCCGCCTGTGCGTGGCCTGCAAGAGCGGGGGCCTGTCCCGGCGTTGAGCCCGCCCCGCAGGCTCTCGCTCGGGGCAGCGACGGCCGTGGCGGTGGTGGTGGCAGACCAGGTCACCAAGAGCTGGGCACTGAGCGCCCTCGATGACGGGCCCCGCCATATCGTGTGGACCCTGCGGCTCAACCTGTCGTTCAACTCGGGCGCCGCATTCGGGTTGGGCAAAGGGCTGGCGCCCCTCCTCGTGGTGATCGGCGTGGTCATGGTGGTGGCGCTGGTGGGCGCCGGCCGCTCGGCCGGGACCTCGGTCACCGCCGTCGTCGCCCTCGGCCTCGTGCTCGGCGGCGCAGTCGGCAACCTGGCCGACCGACTGCTCCGGGACCACGGCGGATCGGTGGTCGACTTCATCGACCTGCAGTGGTGGCCCGTGTTCAACGTGGCCGACGCCGCCATAACCAGTGGCGCCGTCCTGCTCGTGCTGGCCACGTCGCTGTCGGACCGGCACAAGAGCAGGGTGGACGCGTGAGGGAGACGATCCCGGCGGCGCTGGCGGGCGAGCGGGTCGACAAGGTGGTGGCGCTGCTCACCGGCCTGCCCCGGTCGGAGATCGCCGCGCTGGTGGCGGCCGGCGCCGTGCGGGTGGGCGAGCGCGCCGTGGGGACGCGCAGCCGCCGGCTGGCCGAAGGAGACGTCCTCCAGGTCGACATGCCCGAGGCGGCCGCGGTCGAGCCGCTGGCGGCCGAGCCGGCGGTGGCGGTCGACGTGGTGCACGAGGACGACCACGTGCTCGTGGTGGACAAGGCGGCCGGCGTGGTCGTCCACCCCGGAGCCGGGCTGGAGAGCGGCACCCTGGCCGCCGGCCTGCTGGCCCGGTACCCCGAGCTGGCGGGGGTGGGCACCCTCGACCGGCCGGGCATCGTCCACCGCCTCGACAAGGGCACCTCGGGACTGTTGATGGTCGCCCGCACCAACGAGGCCTACCGGTCCCTCACCGCCCAGCTCAAGGAAAGATCGGTGGGGCGGCGCTACACGGCCATGGTGTGGGGCCGGGTGGAGGCGCCGGCCGGCCTGGTGGACGCCCCCGTGGGCCGGGCATCGAAGGACCCCACGCGCATGTCCGTGTCGGCCCGGGGCCGGGAGGCAAGGACCCGCTACGAGGTGGTCGAACGCTTCAGCGAGCCGGCCGGCGCCACCCTGGTCTGGTGCCGGCTGGAGACGGGCCGCACGCACCAGATCCGCGTACACCTGGCCGCCATCGGCCACCCGGTGCTGGGCGACCGGCGCTACGGGGGCGCCCGCTCGGCCCGTCTGGCGGACCGGCCCTTCCTGCACGCCGCCCAGCTCGCCTTCGACCACCCGGCCACGGGCGGGCGCCTGTCGTTCGAGTCTCCGCTCCCCGCCGACCTGCAGGCCGTGGCCGACCAGTTCAGCTGACCCGTCCGGGCCTCCGGTAACGGCGTGGTCAGACGAGGGGCAGTACGGGGGCGTCGGCGTCGCCCCGGGCGGAGCGCACCATGTCGGCCAGGGTGAACGAGTCGAGGTGGGACCGCATGTGGCGGCCGACCTCGGCCCACACCGACAGCAGGACGCACTGGCCCTCGTGGTCGCAGGCGCCGTCCTCGTGGGGCCGGCCGAAGTCGCCCGCCACGATGGGGCCGTCGACGGCGCTGACGATCTCGCCCAGGGTGATCTCGGCCGGGTCCCGGGCCAGCACGTACCCGCCGCCCACGCCCCGCTTGGACCGCACCAGGCCGGCGCCCTTGAGGGCCAGCAGGATCTGCTCCAGGTAGGGCTGGGGGAGGCCGGTGCGCTCGGCCACATCGCGCACCGACGTGGGGAGGCTGCGCTCGCCATGCAGCGCCAGCGACAGCAGCGCCCGGCTCGCGTAGTCGCCCCTCGTCGACACCTTCACGGGTTCATGGTAGGAGCAGTGGGGGCCCAGTCGGGCGGACGAGCGGGCACCCCCTATCGTCGCAGGGTGGTCCACATCCGTCCGGAGCCGGTTCTGCCCGCCTATGGCTGCGCCTGCCTCACGTCGATCGTGCCGTCGCTCCTGTCGGCCGACCCCACCGCCCGGGACTGGATGCCCGAGCCCGTGCGGGCCGCCTCGCAGGTCGTCCTTCTTGTCCTCGACGGCCTGGGCTGGGACCAGTTGCAGGCCCGCGCCGCCCTGGCGCCGGTGCTGGTGTCGATGGAGGGCGGTTCGATCACGTCGGTGGCGCCCACCACGACGGCCACCGCACTCACGTCGATCAGCACGGGCCTCCCGCCGGCCCAGCACGGTGTGGTGGGGTACCGGGTCCGCGTCGGCTCCCGTGAGGTCCTCAACGTGCTCCGCTGGACGACCTCGTCGGGCGACGCCCGCGCCGTGGTGCGGCCCGAGTCGTTCCAGCCCCATCCGCCCTTCGGCGGTACGGGACCGCCCGTGGTCACCCGGGCCGAGTTCGCCGCCACCGGCTTCACGTCCGCCCACCTCGGCGGCGCCCGGCTCAACGGGTGGCGCCTTCCGTCGGGCCTCGTGGTCGAGGTCCGCCGGTTGCTCGAGGCGGGTGAGCCATTCGTCTACGCCTACTACGACGGCGTCGACAAGGTCGCCCACGACCGGGGCTTCGGCGACTACTACGACGCCGAGCTGGCCTTCGTCGATCGCATGGTGGGCGACCTGGCGGCGGTGCTTCCGCCCGGCGCCGCGCTCGTGGTGACGTCGGACCACGGCCAGGTCGAGGTGACCGGGCCCGGCATCACGCTGGCGCCGGAGCTGGCGGCCGACGTCGACCTGCTGTCGGGCGAGGGCCGCTTCCGCTGGCTGCACGCCCGACCGGGCACGGCCGCCCGCATGGCCGCCACCGCGGAGCGCCTGTACGGCGACATGGCGTGGGTGCGCAGCCGCCAGGACATGGTCTACGAGGGCTGGCTCGGCGGTACGCCGTCGCCCGAGATCGAGCACCGGCTGGGCGACGTCGCCCTCGTGCCGTTCGAGCCCGTCGCCTTCCTCGATCCGTCGGACACGGGCGAGTCGCGCCTGGTGTGCCGGCACGGCTCGCTCACCGCGGCCGAGGTCCTCGTCCCCCTGCTGGTCAAGAGCGCCCCTGGAGGGGGAGGATGACCGCCATGCCGCCCGACTCTGCTGCTGCCGACCTGCCCGAACCCGCTACTCCGGAGGTCCTCGAGGCCACGGAGGCGGCTCCGGAGGCCACGCCGGTGGAGACGGTGGAGCACCCGGCCAAGGTGATGCGCATCGCCTCGATGATCAAGCAACTGCTGGAGGAGGTGCGCCACGCCCCCCTCGACGAGGCCGGCCGGGCCCGCCTGCGGGAGATCTACAAGACGTCGGTGCGGGAACTGGCCGACGGCATGTCGCCCGACCTCCAGGAGGAGCTGGCCCGGGTCACCCTCCCCTTCGCCGACGGCGACACGCCTACCGAGCCCGAGCTCCGCATCGCCCAGGCACAGCTCGTCGGCTGGCTCGACGGCCTCTTCCACGGCATCCAGGCCACGGTCTTCGCGCAGCAGATGGCCGCCCGCGCCGAGTTCGAACAAGGCCGCCGGGGCCTCCCGCCCGGCGCCGTCGACGAGGGCATGGCCGCAGGCCGCCCCCCCGGCTACCTGTAGGGCGCCGGCGACCATCCCGGCGCCGGCCCAGAGCCCACCGGTCAGCCGATCGGTACCGCGGCGGCCCGTTCCGGCGGACCAGAGCGCCGCCGGCCGGCGGGTTCGCAGCCCCGGCTCCGGTCCCACGGCCGACCGGTCAGCCGATCGGTACCGCGGCGGCCCGTTCCGGCGGACCAGAGCGCCGCCGGCCGGCGGGCGCCGTCCGGGCGATGAGGGTGTCACAGGCGGCTGGGAGACTTGGAGCCATGGACGCGACCTCGCTGGACCGGATGATGCGGGCGTGGGCCGAGGCCCAACACGGTTTGGTCGGTACGGACCAGCTGCGGGCGGCGGGAATCGGGTCGCGAGCAGTCCGGCGCCGGGCCGCGTCGGCGGACTGGGAGCGGGTGACCCCCCGTGTCCTGCGCCTCGTGGGCGGGGTGAGGACGGTGGAGCAGCGGGCCATGGTCGCAGTCCTCGATGTGGGCCGAGGCGCCGTGTCGTCCCACATGACAGCGGCGGCGCTGTGGAGCCTGCCCGGCTTCCAACTCCGGGTGATCGAGGTCAGCCGCCCCCGGAACGGCTCGGGCCGGTCCACATCCGTCGGCCGCCTTCACCACCCCCGGGCGCTGCCGCCGCACCACTGCACGGTGCATGCCGGCATCCCGGTGACGACGCTCACCCGCACGGTGGTGGACCTCGGCGGCAGTCTTCACCCGGCCCGGGTCGAGGTGGTCGTGCACGCGGCCGTCCGCCTCGGCGTGTCGTGGGAGGCGCTGGGCGACATGGTGGCCGAGCTCAGCTCGACCGGCCGCCCCGGGATCGGCGTGGTGCGCCGCCTCGTCAGCGACAACGTTGGCACGAGGCCGATGGAAAGCGGGCTCGAGGTGAGGTTCCTTCGGCTCCTGACGGAGGCCGGGCTGCCGGCACCCCGCCGGCAGGTCGACCTCGGCGGCCTCGACTGGGCCGGACGGGTCGATTTCGTCTATGACGACGCCCGGCTGGTCATGGAGGTCAACGGGAGCCATCACGACGACCCGCTGCAGCGCCGCCGGGACGACCGGCGGACGGCGGCCCTCGTGGGCGCTGGGTTCCGGGTGCTCCCGCTTCCCGAGGAGCTCATCAAGCGCTCGCCCGCCGAGGTCGTCCGGCTGGTGGAGGCAGCCCGGCGCTCTGTCGCATGAGCACCGGTCAGCCGATCGGTACCGCCCCGCCCTCGTCCGCTGACCAGTCCCGGGGGGCCTTTCCGGCCGGTTCCCGCCGCGCTACCGTGAGACAAACGACACCGGTGTAACTTTGTCCACAGCCTGTTGTGGACAGGCTGAGGAAAGGCGATCGTGGCGAGTTCCTTCTCCCACCTCCACGTGCACACCGAGTTCTCCATGCTCGACGGTGCCGCCCGGGTGAAGGACGTGATCGCCGCCGCCGCGGCCGACGGGCAGCCCGCCATCGGGATCACCGATCACGGCAACATGTACGGCGTCTTGGACTTCTACCGGGAGGCCCGGGCCGCCGGCGTCACCCCGGTGATCGGCACCGAGGCGTACATGGCCGCCGAGAGCCGTCACGAGCGCCCCGTCAGGCGGGGCCGCATGGACGACGGCGGCGGCGAGGACGGCGAGGGCGAGAAGCTCTACTACCACCTCACCCTGCTGGCCGAGACCACCCAGGGCTACAAGAACCTGCTGAAGCTGTCGAGCGCCGCCTTCCTCGAGGGCTACTACTACAAGCCCCGCCTCGACTGGGAGCTGATGGAGCGGTGGCACGAGGGCGTCATCGCCACCACCGGCTGCCTCGGCGGCGTTGTGCTCCAGGCCCTGCTCCGGGGCGACATGGCAGGCGCCACCGCCCTCGCCGCCCGGCTGCAGGACATCTTCGGCAGGGACGGTCTGTTCGTGGAGATCCAGGACCACGGCCTGGCCAAGCAGCACAAGACCAACCCCATGCTCATCGAGATCGCCCGCACCATCGGGGCGCCCCTGCTGGCCACCAACGACAGCCACTACACGTCACGGGGCGATGCGGTGGCCCACGACGCCCTCCTGTGCGTGCAGACGGGCGCCACCCTGGCCGACGAGAAGCGGTTCCGCTTCGAGGGCGACGAGCACTACCTCAAGTCGGCGGCCGAGATGCGCTCGCTGTTCTCCGACTACCCCGATTCCTGCGACAACACGCTCCTCATCGCGGAGCGGGCCCAGGTCGAGATCGAGTTCGGCAACCCCCGGCTGCCCCGCTTCCCGCTGCCCGAGGGGTTCGCCGATGACGACGGCTACCTGCGCCACATGGCGTACGCCGGCGCCCGTGAGCGCTACGGCAACGAACTGCCCGCCCCTGCCGTCGAGCGGCTCGAGCACGAGCTGAAGATCATCTCCGACATGGGGTTCTCCGCCTACTTCCTCGTGGTGTGGGACCTCATCCGCCACGCCAGGGAGCGAAAGATCCGGGTCGGGCCGGGCCGCGGGTCCGCGGCCGGGTGCTGCGTGGCCTACTGCCTGCGCATCGTCGACCTCGACCCGATCCGCTACGACCTGTTGTTCGAGCGCTTTCTCAACCCGGGCCGCAAGCAGATGCCCGACATCGACATGGACTTCGACGAGCGGTACCGCGGCGAGATGATCCGCTACGCGGCCGAGCGTTACGGGTCCGACCACGTGGCCAACGTGGTCACCTTCTCCACCATCAAGGCGCGGGCCGCCGTGCGCGACGCGGCCCGGGTCCTCGGCTACCCGTACATGGTGGGCGACAAGGTGGCCAAGGCCATGCCGGCGCTCATCATGGGCCGCGACACGCCTCTGGCGGCCTGCCTCGACGAGGTCCCCGGCCACAGCGACGGCTACAAGATGGCGGCCGACCTGCGGACCATGTACGAGAGCGATCCCGACGCCCGCAAGGTCATCGAGGTCGCACGCGGGCTCGAGGGCCTGCGCCGCCAGGACGGCATCCACGCCGCCGCCGTGGTAATCACCGACGAGCCCCTCACCGAGTACCTGCCCATCCAGCGCAAGCCCGATCCCGGCGGCGTGGCCACCGACTCGCCCATCGTCACCCAGTACGAGATGCACGGGGTCGAGGAGCTCGGCTTGTTGAAGATGGACTTCCTGGGCCTCCGCAACCTCAGCGTGATCGAGCGGGCCCTCGACATCGTGGAGGACACCACCGGCACCCGGCCCGACATCGACAACGTTCCCCTCGACGACGAGATCACGTTGGAGATGCTGCGCCAGGGCCGTTCCGTCGGGGTGTTCCAGCTGGAGGGCGGCCCCATGCGCTCGCTGATGCGCTCGCTGGCGCCCACCGCCTTCGACGACGTCGCCGCCCTCGTCGCCCTCTACCGGCCGGGGCCCATGGCGGCCAACATGCACAACGACTTCGCCGACCGAAAGAACGGGCGCAAGCCGGTGAAGTGCCTCCACCCCGAGCTCGAGGAGATGCTGGCCGACACCCACGGCCTGATGATCTACCAGGAGCAGGTCATGCGGGTGGCCCAGCGATTCGCCGGCTACTCGCTGGAGGAGGCCGACAACCTCCGCAAGGCGTGCGGCAAGAAGATCCGCGCCCTCATCGCGGCCGAGCGGGTGAAGTTCGTCGCCGGCTGCGAGGCCAAGGGCTACGGCAGCGACCTCGGCACCAAGCTGTTCGACGACATCGAGCCCTTCGCCGACTACGCGTTCAACAAGAGCCACTCCTACGGCTACGGCCTGGTGGCGTACCAGACGGCGTGGCTCAAGGCGAACCACCCGGTGGCCTATCTCGCCGCCCTGCTCACATCGGTGAAGGACGACAAGGACAAGACGGCGGTGTACCTGTCCGAGTGCCGGTCCATGGGCATCAAGGTGCTGGTGCCCGACGTCAACCTGTCGTCATCCGACTTCTGCGCCCGGGACGACGCCATCCCGTTCGGCCTGTCCGCCATCCGCAACGTGGGCGAGGGGCTGGTGGAGCGCATCGTGGCCGCGCGGGAGGCGGGCGGCCCGTTCGGCGACTTCTACGACTTCTGCGAGCGGGTCGACCCCCTCGTGCTCAACAAGCGCTCGGTGGAGTCGCTGGCCAAGGCAGGTGCGTTCGACTCCCTCGGCCATCCCCGCAAGGGCCTGTGCCAGGTGTTCGAGCAGATCATCGACCGCACCCTGGCGCGCCGGCGCGAGCGCGAACTGGGCGTCATGAGCCTGTTCGCCGACTTGGGCGGCGGCGACGGCGACGCGGGAGCCGGCGCCGGCGGGGGAGGGTTCGACGACAGCCGGGTACCAGTGCCCGACCTCGAGTTCGACAAGGCCCAGAAGCTGGCCTTCGAGAAGGAGATGCTCGGCCTCTACATCAGCGACCACCCGCTCCTCGGCGTCGAGGCCGGCCTGCGCCGCTACGCCGACGCCACCGTCAACGAGGTGCGCGAGCTGCGCGACGGCGAGATCCGTAGCGTGGGCGGCGTCATCACCGGCCTCAACCGCAAGTACACGAAGAAGGGCGACCTCATGGCCACCTTCTTCCTGGAGGACCTCGAGTCGGCCATCGAGTGCTGGGTCTTCCCCCGCACCATGGGAGAGTTCGCCCACCTGCTGGAGGACGACGCCATCGTGTGCGTCAAGGGCCGCCTCGACACGCGCGACGACGTGGCGAAGCTGACGGTGCTCGACTTGGCGCGCCCCGAGCTGTCGGCCACCGGCGCCACCGAGGTCCGCATCCGCCTGCCCATTCACTCGCTCACCGAGACGCGGGTCGACCAGCTCAAGCGGCTGCTGGTCGAGCATCCAGGCACGTCGCCCGTGTTCTTGGAGGTGGGGGAGAAGGTGCTGCGCCTCACCGACGAGTTCCGGGTCGACGACGGCAACGGCCTCATGGCCGAGATCCGGGTGCTGCTCGGTCCCAACGCCGTCGTCGGCTAGGCGGGGCCTGGGCCGGGCACTACTAGCCGAACGACGCTGTGGCCATCCCCACCATCGGCCGGTTCAGCCGGATGGCGCCGGTGGAACCGAGGAATGGGGCATCGCCGAAGGCGAACACGCCGCCGTCCGACGCCACGAGCCAGTAGCCGTTGAGCACGCCGATCGAGGGCGTGGGCGCCATCCCCACCACCGGCTGGTTGAGCCGTAGGGCGCCGGTGGAACCGCGGAACACGGCGTCGCCGAAGGCGAAGACCCCGCCGTCGGACGCCACCAGCGCGTAGCCCTTGCCGGACGGCGTGGCGGTCGTCCCCACCACGGGCCGGTTGAGGCGGATCGCGCCCGTGGAGCCGCGGAACACGGCGTCACCGAAGGCGAACACCCCCCCGTCGGACGCCACCAGCCAGTAGCCGACGCCCGTCCTTCAGCATCGTCGAGTCGGTGGTGTGTCGGGGAACGCTCATGGCGCCGGTGGGCGTGAACGTGCCCGTGGCCGGGTCGTACAGGTCGGCGGTGTTGGTGTACTGGGTGAAGTCGCAGGTGCCGGGCGGCGCCACGCTGCACGTGCGTCCGCCCGCCACGAGCACCTTCCCGCTCCTCAGCAGGATGGCGGTGTGGAGGTAGCGCCGGGCCGACATCGTGCCCGTGGGCGTGAAGGTGCCGGTGTCCGGGTCGTACAGCTCCGCCGAGTCGAGCTGGGGAACGGCGTTGGCGCTGGTGTTGCCGCCGGTGGAACCGCCGGTCACCAGCACCTTGCCGTCGGGCAGGAGGGTGGCGGTGTGGGCGGAGCGGGCCGCGCTCATCGACCCCGTCGCCGACCACGTACCCGTCTTCGGGTCGTAGATCTCGGCGGAGGTGAGGGCGGCGCCCCCCTGGCGGTCGCGTCCGCCGACCAGGAGCACCTTGCCGTTGGCCAGGAGCACCGACCGGGTGGCCACCCGCGCCACGACCTGCGCCCCGGTGACCTCCCAGGTGCCCTCGCCATAGGTGTAGCGGGCGACCGGGTTGGGCGGAGAGGTGCCGCCCGGCGTGGTGACCGTGATCGTGGCCACACCGGCGGTCGCGGCGGGAGCGATGGCTTGGATCTCCGTCTGCGACACCACCGTGAAGCCGCTCGCCACCACGGTGCCGAACCGCACGATCGAGGTATTGGTGAATCCGGCGCCGGAGATGGTGATTTTCGTGCCGGGAGGGCCACTACGCGGTGCGAGTGAGGTGACGAGCGGCCTGCCGGGCGTGAGGGGCGCCACCTTGAGCACGAAGGCGTTGTTCTCCTGGCCGGGCGGGGCCTGGAAGCCGTCCACGGCCGGGAAGTCGTCCGCGTTGAAGAACGAGGACTGCCCGGCCAGGTACCCGTTGCCCGAGGCGTCGACGGCCACGGCGGCGCCGGAATCGGCGGCGCTGCCGCCGAAGGGCGCCCCGTGCACGAGGGCGTTGCCGGCCGGCGTCAACTGGGTGAGGAAGGCATCCGAGCTGCCGCCGCGCGACGACACCGGGGTGGCGACGGGGAAGTCGACGGACGACGTGGTGCCCGCCACGTGGGCGCTCCCGGCCGGCTCCACGGCGACTGCGTTGGCCTGGTCGGGCCCCGAGCCGCCGAGCAGGGTCGAGTACAGCGGGCCCGACCCGGCCGGGTCGAGCTTGGTGACGAAGGCCTCGTCGCCACCCGCCCGGGTGGTCTGGAACGCCCCGGCTGTCAGCGGGAAGTCGTCGGAGCCGGTGATGCCGGCCACGTACGCGTTGGAGGCGGCGTCGAGGCCGATGCCGTTGCCGGCGTCGGCTCCGCCGCCGCCGAGGTAGGTGGAGTACGCGAGTGCGGACCCGGCCGGGTTCAACTTGGTGACGAACGCGTCGGTGGCGCCTGCCAGTGTGCCGCGCAACGCGGCTGCGACGGGGAAGTTGGTGGACGACGTGTCGCCGGTGACGTGGGCGTTGCCGGCTCCGTCGACGGCGATCGCCCGGCCGGCGTCGGCGAGTCCACCGCCCAGGTAGCTGGAGTATGCAAGGGCCGAACCGGCCGGGTTGAACTTCGTGACGAAGGCATCGGTGGTCGCCGCGGCGCCCTTGGCCCCCTGGAACGCAGCGGCGACGGGGAAGTCGGCCGAAGCCGTGTCGCCGGTGACGTAGGCGTTGCCGGCGGCGTCGACGGCGACGCCGCGGCCCACGTCGCCCTGGTTGCCGCCGAGGTAGGTGGAGTACACCAGGGCCGATCCGCTCGGGCTGAGCTTGGCGAGGAAGGCGTCGGTGCTGGCGCCTGCTCCCTTGGCCGCCTGGACTGGCGACGCGGTGGGGAAGTTGGTGGAGGCGGTACTGCCGGTGACGTAGGCGTTGAGGCTGCCGTCGACGGCGATCGCCGTTCCGGCGTCGATGCCGTCGCCGCCGAGGTAGGTGGAGTAGACGAGCGCCGAGCCCGAGCTGTTGAGCTTGGTGACGAAGGCGTCCGACGCACCGCGACGGCCGGCCTGGAGCGGCGTGACGGTTGTGAAGTCGGGCGAGGCCGTCTGGCCCGTGAGGTAGGTGTTGCCTGCGGCGTCGGCCGCGACCCCGGCTGCCGAGTCGGCGTTCAGCCCGCCGAGAAGGGTGGAGTACACGACCGCCGGGTCGATCACCAGCCGCAGCGAGCGGTCGTACCGGCCGAGCCGGAAGCCGATCCTGCCGTCGGCGCTCTTCGTGTAGGCCGCCTCCACCGGGCGGCGGGCCCCGCCGGTCTCCTGGTAGGCCACCGGGCGGCGATGGCGCAACCTGCCGGCCGGCGTGTCGATCACCAGGTCGCCGGCGTCGTCGATGGCGACATCGGTGGCCCCGTCGGTGGCCCCGTCGATGGCGACGGCGATCCTCGCCGGGTCGGCGCCGGGCGCCACCTCGAAGTCGTACTCGAGCACGCTGTGCTTGCCGTGGTACACGAGGTCGATCCCGGGGTACACGGCGCCGTACCGCACCTGCTCGTAGCTCGGGACCCCGGTGAGCCATGCCTTTTCCCCGGCCCCCCTCAGGTAGTTGGAGACGCCGGGGAGGCGGCGGCCCGTGGTGGCCGAAGCTTCGGCATCGCCGCCGGCCAGGTGCATCCGCACCTGGCCTGCGGTCCCGTCGCCCAGCCGGAACACCGTGTCGGGCCCGGTGACGAAGGCAGTGAAGCCCTCGCTGCGGACGAGGAACCCGTCGTCCGGGCCGGACTGGCCCGCGTTGGCCTCGAAGCGGAGGGGAAGGCGGCCGAATGCCCCCGCCGCGGTCGGGGCATCCACGCCCCCTCCGGGCGAGGCGGAGCGGAAGGCGACGGAGGACACACCCGCCAGCACGCCCACCACCATGAGCGAGGCGGCGACCGCCGCCAGCGGGACGAGCCGCCCCCGGGTCGGTGGGTGGGGTAGCGGTCGCTGGTTCTCCACGGTCTGCCTCCGATGTCGTCCGCTTCGCAGAGCACACCGATGACCCACGGGCAGCTTCACCCGGTTCACCGTCGTGATCAGCGCACCGACACTGCTGGTGGCGAACGCTACCCGCCGCCGGCGCCGGCGTCGTCGTCCGCGCCCCGGTGGCGCCGGTCGGGGGGCCGCCTCCGAGGCACCGTCGTCGGGCGCCCCGGGTGGCGCCGGCCACGGTGTTGCGGCCGAGCAACTAGGCTGTGACCCGAAACACCGAGTTCTCCCGGGAGATTTGGGCGGCATGGCGACGCAGGTCGAGACGAAAGACTGTACGGCGCTCAGCGACGCCGAGATGGGCGAGATGGCCGACATCTGCGCCGATGGGCCTGCCCATTACGACGTCGGCCTCCTCTCCAAGCAGCGCGAGGAGTGGGTGCTCGTCACCCAGGCCCGTGACAACGCCAAGCTGTGCGGGTTCTCCTTCTGCACGCTCGAGCGCATCGGCGGCACCCCGTGCCTCCTGATCGGGCTGGCGTCGGTGAAGCGCAGCGCCCGGCGGTCCACGGTGCTCAAGGCCCTCATGGCCGACCAGTACCGGCGCGCCCTGCTGGCGTTCCCCGACGAGGACGTGCTCATAGGCACCAAGCTCCTCGACCCGGCCGGCTTCGAGGCGTTCAGAGGCCTCGATGACATCGTGCCCCGCCCCGGCCACAAGGCCTCGGGCGAGGAGCGGGCGTGGGGCCGCCGCCTGGCCAAGCGCTTCGGCGCCGAAGGCCGCATCGACGACCGCAGCTTCCTGGTCAAGGGAGACGGGAACACCTGTGGCGCCCTCGACCACGAGGCCCTCAAGGAGGGCTCGGTCGACCCCGGCGTCGCCGCCTTCTTCGCCGACGCCGACAGCACCCGGGGCGACTACCTCATCGCCTTCGGCTGGGCCATGGCCGAGGACCTCGCCGGCGGCAAGATAGGCCGCTAGCCCCTCATAGGAGGGCGACGACGACCTTGTAGCAGTAGCCCCGGCGGGGGGCGGAGAGGGCGACGACGAGGCGACGGGGCCGGGCCGGACTGGTCGTGAGGGCGTGGGGGAGGACGGGGAGGGTGTGGACCCGGTTGCGCCAGCGGAACCTGCATTGGCCGTCCGCCACGACCGGCGCATGCGACGGTGCCACCACGGCGATGGAGGGGCCGGTGCCGTCGAGGGTCCAGTAGGGCGTGGCGGGGCCGGGGATGCCGAGGAGGTGCTCGGTGGTGGGGTGGAGCACGGCCCGGAGCATCCGCTCGGCCCGCCGGCGCGAGAGGTGGCCCGCCTGCTGGGGCGGGCCCTTGAGGCTGACCTCCTCGGGCCGTACGGGGTCGACGTCGCCCTGGTCGTCCGACACCCATGCGGTGGCCAGGACGAAGGGGGCCAGGCCCGCGGCCGGCTCGTGCCAGCGGGCGCTCACCAAGGCGCCCGTGGAGACGTGCATGGCCGCACACCACCGCTGCCCGCCGGCGAGCAGGAGCAACTGCACCTCCGCGCCGACCAGGGAAGTTCGGCCAGCGATGGTGACGGCCACGGCCACCATGCTTGCGCCGACAGGCCGGAAAGTGGTGGATGGTGGGTTTCACCTTCGGAACCGGAGGCCGGTGGCCCCTGTGGTCCGCCTCAGTCGAGCTGGCGCTCCAACTCCTCGACCGTTCGGGCCGGGAGCCGGCAGGCGAAGTTCTGGCAGACGTAGGCGGCGTCGTCGGCCCGGCCGTCCCACAGGGGCGAGTCGTACCGCTCGCCCCATGCCAGCACCACGTTGGGCAGGAAGCGGGCCTGTACCGCGTCGACCAGGTCGGGCCGCTTCCCGGCCACCACCACCTCGGTGGTGCCGGTGACGGCCATGTCGACGCCGGCCAGGAGATGGGTGAAGGCGCCGGGGTGCTCGGCCATGAAGGGGGCGAGGCCGGCCTGGATGGCGGCCGACCGCTCGGCGTACCCACGGTCGCCGGTCAACGCCGAGAGCCGCAGCAGCGCGACTGCACCCACTGCGTTGGCGGACGGCGTGGCCCCGTCGAACAGGTCCTTCTGGCGGACGATGAGCTGCTCGGCGTCGTGGCCGACGGTGAAGAAGCCGGGCCCGTCGGGGTCGGCGAACAGGTCGACCAGGGCCGAGGCGGCCTCCCGGGCGTGGGCGATCCAGCGGGCCTCGCCGGTCGACTCGGCCAAGCGGGTGAAGGCGTCGACCAGCCAGGCATGGTCCACGGCGTAGGCCGGATGGCGGGCCCCACCGTCGGCCTGCCACGACCGAAGCCACCGGCCGTCGCCGTCCCGCCGCAACGAGGCCAAGAGGAACTCGCCCGTGTGCACGGCCGCCGCCAGCCAGTCGTCCCGCCCCAGGGCGCCGGCCGCCTCGGCCAGGGCGGAGGTGAACATGGCGTTCCACTCGGTGAGCACCTTGTCGTCGAGCCCGGGCCGCACCCGCAGCTCCCGCTGGTCGAACAGGCGCCGCCGGGCTGCCTCCACCTCGGGCGGGCGGATCAGGTCGCCCCGCACGGGCCGGTGCAGGATGTTGGCGCCCTCGAAGTTGCCCGCCGGCGTGACGCCGTACCAGGCCACGGCGTCGGGCCCGCCGGCGGCGAACACGTCGTCGTGGCGCCAGACGTAGAACCTGCCCTCCTCGCCCTCAGAGTCGGCGTCCTCGGCCGAGTAGAGGCCGCCCTCGGGCGAACGCAGGTCGCGGAGCACGTACCCGACCGTCTCCTCCACGACCTGGCGGAACCGCTCCTCGCCCGTGGCCTGGAAGGCGTGCAGGTAGGCCCGAACCAATCCGGCCTGGTCGTAGAGCATCTTCTCGAAGTGGGGCACCATCCAGAAGGCGTCGACCGAGTAGCGGGAGAAGCCGCCGCCCACGTGGTCGTACATCCCGCCGGACGCCATGGCGTCGAGCGTGTTCACCGCCATCTCGAGGGTGGCCGGGTCGTTGTCGCGCCGCCAGTTCCGCAGCACCAGCTCGATGTTGGTGGGCGTGGGGAACTTGGGTGCCCGCCCGAAGCCGCCCCACTCGGCGTCGTACGACGACCGGAGCATCCGGTGGGCGCCCTCGAGCAGGGCGACGCCGACCTCGCCCCCAGCACGGCCGACCAGGGTGCCGGAGCGGGCGGCGATGGACGACGTGAGATGGCCGGCCTGGTCCAGCAGCTGCGCCCGGCGCTCGGCCCACGCTTCGGAGATCGCCTGCATGAGGTCGGCGAAGCCGGGCCGCCCGCCCCACGCGCTCTTCGGGTAATAGGTGCCGCCGAAGAACGGGTGGGCGTCGGGGGTGAGGAACACGGTCATAGGCCAGCCGCCCTGGCCGCTCATGGCCTGCACGGCCTCCATGTAGACGGCGTCGACATCGGGGCGCTCCTCGCGGTCCACCTTCACGCAGACGAAGAGCTCGTTCATCACCGCCGCCACGGCCGGGTCCTCGAAGCTCTCGTGCGCCATCACGTGGCACCAGTGGCAGGCCGAGTAGCCGACCGACAGCAGGACCGGCTTGTCTTCGGCCCGGGCCCGGGCGAAGGCCTCCTCGCCCCACGGGTACCAGTCCACCGGGTTGTCCTGGTGCTGGCGAAGGTACGGGCTCGTCTCCTGGGCCAGCCGGTTCACCCGGTCAACCCTAGGGCTGCGACGAGGGCATCCGGTCCCGCGACGAATGTCGGTGCGTGCCGCCCGGTCGCCCGGCGATCCCCGCCAGCGGGCCGACGGCAACGGCCTGGCGCAGGTAGTCGACCAGGCCCAGCTTGGCCGGGGTGCCGACTTCCTCCTGGTGCTGCCCGAGGTGCCACTCCGCCTCGGCCACGTCCTTACGGGCGCGCGCCAGGTCCCGGTCGATCTCGACCCGTTGGCGGGCGGCGTCGGCCTCGACCTGGTTCTGGCGCTGGAGGACTGCGTCCTGCTCGGCCTTCCACCGCTCCCGGATCCCGTCGGCCCGCCTCCGGGCCAGGACCCGGGCGGATTCCTCCTCCGCCGCGAGGGCCGACCGGAGGCGGTTGTGCTCGGCACGGATGGCGGACTGCCGCTTCGGAGGGAGGGCGTCCGGCACCTTGAGCTGGGCGGCGCCGGCGACGCGCCGCCGCCACTGGAGGATGGCGTCGGCCTGGCGCCGGTCCACGCCGTTGACCTGGATGCGGCGCCCGTCGCGGCACACCACCACACCGCCTTTCTTCTCCACCAGCACGTCGGTGAAGTCGGCGGCCGACCGCACGTCGTCGAGGGCGAGGAGGTGGACGATCTTGTCGCTCACGCCGGCGGCCGATGCCGACACCAGGCTGTGCTTGGCCAGCTGGGCGTCGACCACCGACGACTGCAGGGCGGCGAGGGCGACCGTCCGGGCCTCCTGCTCGGCCACACCGATCGCCCGCTCGCGTGCTACCAGTGAGGCGAGGGTCGCCTCGAGGGAGACGTCGACATCGCGGAGCTCCGCATCCTGCCGGGCCCGCAGCCGGGCCCGGTCGCGTTCGGCATCGCGGGCGGCCGCGTCCTCGCCGGTCGACACCTCCGCCCGCCCGCGGGCCAGGCGGTCGACGGCGGCGACAGCGTCACCGGCCGCCCGGCGGGGGGCGGCGAGGACGGCGCCGACCTGGTGGGCCGCCCGGGCCTCGGGCGTGCGGAGGAACAGGCGGCGGACCTGGGCCAGGCCGGCGCCGGCCACGGCGACAGCTCCGACGAGGGCGACAAGGAGGGGAAGGCCGACGGCGACGGTGAGGAGCAGGACAACCGCTCCAGCGCCGGAGCCGGCGACCGTGCGCCGGGCCTCGCGCAGGTCGCCACCGAACGCAACGGCCGGCGCCGGCGCGGGGGGGAGTGGGGGATCGGCCGCTCCCGGCCCGGTGTCGACGGGCCCGGCGGCGACGAGCGCGTCGTAGAGGCTGCGCCGCCGCTCGTCCTCCGTCCGGGCTGCGTCGTCGTCCTTGCCGCCTTCGCCCGTGGCAGGGACGCCACCGGTGTCACCTGGTCCGTTCCTCGGGGTCTCGTCCGTCGCCCTGGCCCCCCGCGCCGACCACGCCCGGCGCATGGCCGCCTCGCCAGCGGCCAACGCCGCCGCGCCCACCGGCGGATCGTCCACAGCGCCGCCCGAGCGGGTAGGCGTCACCACCGCCGCGGACGGCTTGGCGGGCAACCATGACGGTCCGGGCCGCCCTGTGGCGCCGGATCCGGCGCCGCCGGGCGCCGTCGGCACGCCGCCAGCAGCGGGACACGCCGGCGCCGGGCCGAGGGCGTGGGACAAGGGAGGCACCTCGTCGGGCCGCAGCGCGAGGAACGACCGGAGCAGAGCGGCCAGATCGGCCACGCCCGGTCCGTCGCTCGCCTCCATGGCGGCGAAGGCGGCGGACCGTCCGGGCTGCTCGAGGTCGTGGTGGCGCAGGAGCAGCGCCTCCTCGCCGCCGTCGAGGCGACCCCACAGCAGCGGGTCGGCGGCCAAGGCGGCGATGGAGGCGTAGATCGACCACGCCGAGAACGAGTCGAGGTGGGGGCCGAAGTCGCCCACGGCGCGGCCCGGGTGCTGGTAGTTCCGGTGCCCCCGCTCGGTGCCGGCCCATCCGGCCAGAGCGGGCACGTACATGCCGTCGTAGTCGACCAGCCTGAGGTCGCCCCCCGGCGCCACCAGGAGGTTGCCGTGCTGGAGGTCGCCGTGGGCGACGCCGTCGGCCCGGAGTCGCTCGGCCAGCGCCGCCACCCGAGCCGCCAGGTAGCCCAGGGCGGCGCCGTCCCACAGGTGGCGGCGGACATAGGAGAGGAGCGGCTCGGCCGTCGTCCACTCCATCTTCACGACCGGCCACCACCCGCCGTCGACGCGGATGCCGAGTGGCTGGAGGTCGAAGCCCACCCGCCAGGACGAATCGAGAGTCGCCAGATGGGAGCGCAATGCCTCGTAGCGGGCCCGCTCGGCCTCGAGCGGCCGCACGAAGCAGCGGACGGCCCAGCTCCGGCCTGACGACCCGTCGAGGCGGAACACCACGGCCACGTTCCCGCTTACCGCCCGGGGCAGGCCGAGCGGGCCCAGGGCGGCGGAGGCGCCGGCCAGTTCGGGATCGGCGAAGCAGGTCGCGGGGTCCTGGAGGGCCTCCATGTAGGCGGTGGCGCCGGGCAGCTTCATCGCGTCGGCTCCACCCGCACGAGTGTGAGGTCGTCGTTGCGGAGCCGGCGCCCAGCCCGCTCGCCGGCTGCCCATTCGGCGAAGGCGGCGCTGTCGTCGCAGGCGATGCCGTTCATAGCCCGCCACGGCGTCCTGCCGGCGGCGGCCTCGGTGAGGAACCAGGCGGCCAGGGCGTCGGTTGTGAGGAACAGCATATCGCCCGGCTGCCACGCACCCTCGGCCCGCTCGAGGTGGGCCACGACCCGGTTCAGGTGGCGGGCCGACGACGGCACCAGCTTGGGGGCGTTGCCGAAGGCGGCAGCGTCAGTAAGGGGGAAGGCGGTTACGAGCTCGTCGTCGCGCACCTGGAACAGGCACGAGTCGCCGAGCGACACGGCCGACCACCGGCCCTCGCTCCCCGGGGGCCGGGTGAGCTCGATGCCGAGCAGTGTGGCGTGGGCGCCGCGCTCCAGGCCGGGTTGCTCGAACCACTCGATGGGGCGTGACTCGGCCTCACGCCCTTTGCGGTAGGCGACGAGGGTGGTGTCCCAGCCCGACATGGCGGAGGCGACGACGTCGGCCATGTCCCGCCGGCGCGACGAGCGGCACCACGTGCGCACCAGCGTCTGCGCCCAGAGCCCGCTGAGCATGCTCTCGCTGGCGCCGTCGGCCACCGCCAGGCGGAGCCGGGGCGTGGTGCGGGCCCCGGTGCGACGGGGGAAGTACGCGTCCTCGTACTGCTCGACGGGGCTGCCGTCACGCGGGAGCCAGAAGGAGGAGACGACGCAGCGCACGGGGCGCTAACGCAGTTCCAGCACCTGGGTGCCGACATCGAGGAATTGCACGATCGCGCTGATGTCGGCGTTGAAGGCGAAGCCGCGGGCGCCGGCGTCGAGGACGAGGTCCTGGCGGGCGGCGGCGGCCATCATCTGGTCGGGCAAAGGGCTCGACATGCGGTGGAGTTGGCGGGCGTAGTCGTCCGGAAGGGCGGTGTCGGGCCCGGGGAAGATCACCGGGTCGGAGAGGCCGCTCGACAGGTGCAGGTTGAACAGCAGCACGTGGCCGTCGGCGCTGGTGAGCGCCTGGAGGCCCTGGGCCACCGGCAGGGCATCGCCGTCGGTCGACACGCCGTCGGTGATGTTCACGACCACCGGCGGGAAACAGCCGGGATGGTCGGCCAGCCACGGGCCGAGCAGGCCGCGGGCACGGGTCAGCGCCGCGCACATCGGCGTGTCGCCGTAGGCCACGGGCGAGAACCAGGTGGGGAATTTCACGGTACGCCCGGCCGAGTGGCGACCGTTCTGGCGGGTCCGCTCCTCCATGCGGGCAGGCCGGGCCGCGACCTCGCTGAGGGGGACGAGGTCACGCCCGGCGAGGGCGCCGTCGAGAATGGGCCCCACGGCGGCGCCGTACCCGATAACCCCGACGTGGAAGTAGTCGCGTACGCCGTCCTCCTTGGCGCACTTGATCGACAGCTCCGACAGGAGGCGGTTGACGGCGTCGGCCACCGCCTCCGCCTTGGTCATGGGCACGTCGCCCCCGCCGATGTGCGCACCCATCGACTCGGACTGGTCGATGAGGAACAGGAAGCAGGTGGGGTTGGCCCGGCTGATCTCCGCCGAGAAGGGCATGTCGCCTGTATCGGCCGCCGGGCGGCCCTCCCTTACCGCCTCTTGAAGAGGACCGACCTCAGCCCTCGATCATCTCGACCACATCGAGGTTGCGGAAGGTGGGGGGACCGTCGCACAGCTCCATCATCTTGGCTGCCATGGCCGACGTCTCGGGCAGCTCGGAGTTCTTCATCGCGGCCTCGTAGGACTCGAACTGCACGATGATGACGTAGCGGTTGGGCTGGTCGCGGTCGGTGCACACCCTGGCCTCGCCCGCGGTGCGGACGCCTTCGGTGCTGGCCCGGTACTCGGCGATAAGGGCCCGGACCTCGTCTTCCCTGGTGGTGGTGAACTCGATCATCTGCACGAACGCCATGGAGGTGTCCTCCCCTGGATAGCGGCTCCCGGTAGTCTGCCCCACCATGTCGCCCTTGCGCTATAGCCGCCTTTCGGCCCGCCGGGCGACCCTCGCCGCCGCTGTGTTCCTGGTGGCGGCGCTGACGGCGGCGGTGGCGACGAGCGCCCCGGCCGCGGCTGCCGGCACCGGCGCCGGCACCGGCGACGGCACGGTCCTGGCCTTCGGTTCGGCGGGCTTCCTCGGGGCCCCGGCCATTGACTCCCTCCGGCTCCCGGTGGTGGGGATGGCCGCCACAGCCACCGGCAACGGGTACTGGCTGGTGGCCTCGGACGGCGGGATCTTCAACTACGGCGACGCCACCTTCCTGGGCTCCACCGGCGCCCTCACCTTGCGCCGGCCCATCGTCGGCATCGCTGCGCCCGCGCCGCCGCCGCAGGCGGGGTACTGGCTGGTCGCCGCCGACGGCGGCATCTTCGCCTTCGGCGTGCCCTTCTTCGGATCGACCGGCGGCCTCGCCCTGCGCCAGCCGGTGGTGGGCATGGCGCCCACCCCTACCGGCAACGGGTACTGGATGGTGGCGCGCGACGGCGGGGTGTTCGCCTTCGGTGACGCTCCATTCCTCGGGTCCATGGGCGGCACCACCTTGAACCAGCCGGTCGTCGGTATGGCGGCCACGCCGTCGGGCCGGGGGTACTGGCTGGTGGCGGCGGACGGCGGCCTGTTCTCGTTCGGCGACGCCCGCTTCCTCGGGTCGGCCGCCGGCCAGAGCCTGGCCCGCCCGGTCACGTCGATGACCTCCACCGTGAGCGGCGACGGCTACATCCTGGCCGCTGGCGACGGCGCCACCTTCGCCTTCGGCGACGCCGTGGTTGCCGGCTCGGGCACCGGCAGCCTGGCGCCCGGCACGTCGGTCGTGGCGATTGCCGGCCACCCCGGCGACGGGTACTGGCTGGCCGCCGGTCGCCCGACGCTCATGCTCGGGGCGGTGGGCCCAGGCGTGGAGAACCTCCAGAAGCGGCTGCTCGCCCTTGGTTACTGGGGCGTCGTCGACGGCAGGTACGGCACCCTCACCACGCAGCAGGTCTATGCCTTCCAGAAGGCCAACGGCCTGCCTCGCGACGGCGTCCTCGACGGCGCCGAACTCGGCGTCCTCGAGCGGGCTGCCCGGGTGGTGCCCCGTCTGAACAGCGGCCGCCAGGTCGAGGTCGACAAGACCCGCCAGATCATCATCGTGTCGGTCGACGGCCAGACGGAGTGGGTCTTCAACACCTCCACCGGCAACGGCAAGCCCTACGGCAACGGGGCCGTCGCCATCACCCCCGAGGGCCACTTCACCTTCTCCCGCCAGATCGACGGCTTGCGCATCTCCGCCCTCGGCGAGCTGTTCCGGCCGAAGTACTTCATCGGCGGCTACGCCATCCACGGCTCGCCCAGCGTGCCGGCCTTCCCCGCCTCGCACGGCTGCATCCGGGTCACCAACGCCGCCATCAACTTCATCTGGGCCAACAACGTGATCCCGCTGGGGACGCCCGTCTGGGTCTATTCCTGACGATCAGAGGCGCTCGTTCTCGAGGAGCCGGGCCCGGGCCACCTTGCCGCCGGGCGCCCGGGGGAGGGCGTCCACCAGCACCAGCTCCCGGGGGGCGGCGAAGGCCGGCCGCCGCTCTTTCACCCAAGCGCGCAAGGCGTCGAGGGTGGGCACGGCGGCGGGGTCGGCCGGCACCACCACGGCCACCACCAGCGCCCCCCACTCGGGATCGGCCCGGCCCGTCACGGCCACGTCGGCCACCGCCGGGTGGGAGCGCAGGACGTCCTCCACGTCGGCCGGCCACACGTTCTCCCCGCCGGAGACGATGAGGTCCCCCTGGCGGCCCCGCACGACGACTCGCCCGTCGTCGGCCACCGTGCCCACGTCCCCCGTGGCCAACCAACCCTCGGCGTCCTTGGGGTCGGTGCCGTCCCGGTAGCAGCGCAGGAGGCCGGGCCCCCGCACCAGCAGCCGTCCGTCGTCCTCCGTGCGCACGTCCACGCCGTCGAGCGGGACGCCGTCGTACACCACGCCGCCGCCCGTCTCCGTCATCCCGTAGGTGTGCACCACGTTCGCTTCACGGATGCGCCAGTCGGCCGACCCGCCCGCCAGCACCGCCCGGTACGCCGACGTGTCCACCCGGTCCAGCAGTGTGGGCACGAGCGCCACGAGGGTGGCGGCCACCGACGAGTCGAACGACGGGAGCACGGTGAGCGGCGTGCCGGTGAGCACCGCCCGCACGACCACGCCCAGCCCGCCCACGTGCGACAGGGGGAGGCAGGCGAGCCACCGGTCGGTGCCCGGGTCCACGCGGAGCCGGGTCGACACGGCGGCGGCCGCCGCTGCCAAGGCGTCGTGGGTCAGCACCACGCCCTTGGGCGTGCCGGTCGAGCCGCTGGTGGCCACGACCAGGGCGTCGCCCTCCTCCACCGCCAGGCCGGCGCCCAGCGCCTCGATCACGGCGGCCCTGGCGGGCGCCGGCAGCCGGGGGTCGATCGGGAGCACGGCGTCGCCCCGGTCCCACGCCCGCTGCAGCTCGGATACGAAGCGCTCGCTGCCTTCGGCCTCGATGGCGACCAGCGAGGGCACGCCGGTAGGGTAGCGGCGCCCATGAGTCACACTCCGAACGGCTCCGCGCTGCCCGCTTGGGAGGCCTCCGGCACGTGGACCGACATCCGCTACGCCACGGCCGAGGGCATAGCCAAGATCACCATCAACCGGCCCGAGGTGCGCAACGCCTTCCGGCCCCAGACGGTGAACGAATTGGCCAAGGCGTTCACGCTGGCCCAGGACGACCCCGACGTGGGCGTCATCATCCTCACCGGCGAGGGCCCGCTGGCCTTCTGCTCTGGTGGCGACCAGAAGGTGCGGGGCACCGACGGCTACATGGGCGACGACGACGTCGCCCAGCGGGGGATCGGGCGCCTCAACGTGCTCGACCTCCAGGTCCAGATCCGACGCTGCCCCAAACCGGTGGTGGCCATGGTGGCCGGCTACGCCATCGGCGGCGGGCACGTGCTGCACGTGGTGTGCGACCTCACCGTCGCCGCTGACAACGCCCGCTTCGGCCAGACCGGCCCCCGGGTCGGCTCGTTCGACGCCGGCTACGGCTCCGGCCTGCTGGCCCGCATCATCGGCCAGAAGAAGGCCCGCGAGATCTGGTTCCTGTGCCGCCAGTACGACGCCCAGGAGGCCCTCGACATGGGCCTGGTGAACACGGTCGTCCCCCTTGAGCGACTCGAGGAGGAGACCGTGCAGTGGTGCCGGGAGATGCTGCGCCTGTCGCCCCTGTCGCTGCGGGTGCTGAAGAGCGCCCTCAACGCGGCCGACGACGGCCTCGCCGGCCTCCAGCAGCTGGCCGGCGACGCCACCCTCCTCTACTACATGGGCGAGGAGGCCCAGGAGGGCCGCAACGCCTACGTGGAGAAGCGGCCGCCGGACTTCTCGCAGTTCCCCCGCCGCCCCTGATGACCTCGCGGTGGGTGCTCGGGGCCCGGCCCCGCACCCTGCCGGCGGCGGTGGTTCCCGTGCTGGTGGGGACGGCCGTGGCTTCGTCGCAGGGGGGCATCGTCGTGTGGCGGGCGGTGGCGGCCATGATCGTGTCGGTGGCCATCCAGGTCGCCACCAACTACGCCAACGACTACTCCGACGGCGTGCGGGGCACCGACGAGGTGCGGGTCGGTCCCGTGCGCCTGGTGGCGGGTGGGCTGGCGCCGGCCAAGGCCGTGAAGCGGGCCGCCTTCGCAGCCTTCGGGGTGGCCGGGCTGTTCGGCCTCGCCCTCGCCGTCGCCGTGGGACCCGAGCTGGTGGTGGTGGGGGCGGCCAGCCTGGCCGCAGGCTGGTTCTACACCGGCGGCTCCAGGCCCTACGGCTACGTGGGCCTCGGCGAGGTGGCAGTGTTCGTGTTCTTCGGCGTGGTGGCCACGGTGGGGTCCGCCTACGTCCACCTCGAGCACGTGAGCGGCCTGGCCGTGCTGGCGTCGGTGCCGATCGGGCTGCTCGCCACCGCCCTGCTGGTGGTCAACAACCTCCGCGACATCCCCACCGACGCGGCGGCCGGGAAGAAGACCCTGGCCGTCCGCCTGGGCGACCGCTCGACGCGCGTGCTCTACGTGGGCTGCGTGGCCGGCGCCTTCGCGGTGCTGCCCCCGATCGCCCTGGCCCGGCCCGCCGCCCTGCTCAGCTTCGTCACCCTCGTGCTCGCCCAACGGCCGGTGAAGGCGGTGCTGGGCGGGGTCAGCGGGCGCGATCTCATCGGTGTGCTGGTCGCCACCGGCCAGGTGCAACTCGCCTTCGGGTTGATGCTGGCCCTGGGCATCGCCCTGTAAGCCCGAGGGAAGGACGACCAGGGCACGCCCCGGGAAGCGACCCGGACGCGAACTCGGGTGCCTGAGCAGGAGCCCGGGCACCCGAGATGCGTACGGTTGGTCAAGCTACGGCTGCTTGGTGACCTGGGCCTTGGCCGTCTCGACCCGCTTGCGGCGGGAGTCCTTGGCCACGATGGCGGAGCTGGCGACGGCGAGCGCCACGCCGAGCAGGATCATCGGTGCGAGCCACGGCGAGGTGTCGCTCGATGAGCTGGCGTTCGTCGTGAGGGCGACGGCCGGCTTGTCGGCCACCCGGGGCGCACGTACCACCTCGGGAGCCGGCGCGACGACCGGGGCCTGTGGTGCGGGCGCAGCGGCGACGGCAGGGGCGGGCGTGGCCGGCCCGGGCGTCGAAGGAGCGACGGGAGCAGCGGCGGATGATCACTGCCAGGACAACAGGACGGGTACGGGCGCTGGCCGTCTGTGCCGCCGTGCTCGGAGCGGCCACCGTGCTGGCGCCCAGCACGGTGGCCGCCCAGTCGAAGGCAGGCACGACCGCGACGCGGCCGAGCCACCTCGGCGGCGGCCTGCGGGAGGTGGGCAGGAGCGACCTCGGGGGCAAGGGCCTCAACGGTGAGCTGGCCGTGGTGGGAACGACGGCCGTCGTGGCCGCCGGCCTCAACGCCAGCGGCTCGTCGCACGCCGGCTTCTACAATCCGATCAACTGCCCGGACGTGTCGGTGAAGGTGGTGGACCTGTCCGACCCGGCTGCGCCCAAGGTCGTCTCCACCATCCCGCTGCCGGCCGGCGTGGTGGCCCTCGACGTGGCCGCGCTGCGGGTCAGCACGCCGGCGTTCAAGGGCGACCTGGCCGCCCTTGCCCTCGGTACGTGCAGCGCCGCCGGCAACGGCATCGAGAAGGGCGTGCAGTACTACGACATCACCAACCCGGCCTCGCCGGCGCTCCTCGGGCGCTACCAGGCCGGCTCCGACAACGTGCCCCCAGCCGCCGGTCCGTGCAGCGCGGCCGCCCCCACCCGCTGCGCCGCGTCGCAGCACACGGTGCAGCTCGTGGCCCGGGCCGACGGGCGCGTCCTGTCCCTGTCGAGCAACCCGGGCGGCACCACCGCCCCCTCCGGCGACCTTCGCATCGTCGAGGTCACCGATCCCCGGGCCCCCGTCCAGATCAGCGCCTTCCCGGCGCTGGCCCAGCGGCCCACCGCCGGCGGCGGGTTCTTCTCGCCCAACGGCTGCCGCTCCTTCTATATGGGCCACGACGGCGCGGCCAACGCCGACGGCACCAGGGCCCTGCTCGCCTACCTCGACGAGGGTGTCTTCTCGGCCGACCTGACCAACCCGGCCGCACCCACGCTGGCAGGCCGGTTCGAGTACCCGAAGGAGCGCACGCTGGAAGCGGGCGCCGGGTACGTGGCCTGGGCCGAGTTCGCCGGCCGCCAGCTCGGACTGGTGTCGGAGGAGGACTGGATCGCCCCCAACTCGACGGTCCGCATCGACTCGCCCGCCACCCTCGCCGGTTCGAAGTTCGCGTGCGAGGCCATGTTCACGCTCTACGACCCCGAGAACACGGCGCAGGTCTACCGCAAGCCCAACAGCCAGCTCCCCGGCGAGATGGTCTACGTCGGCCGGGGCTGCCCGGTGGCCGGCTCCGTCACCGACCCCCTGCTGGCCAACCCGCAGGCCAAGATCGCCGTGGTCGAGCGCAACCCGTCCGTGCAGACAGGCCTGAGCACGGGCATCTGCTCGTTCAGCGACCGGGTGCTGCGGGCCCAGCAGGCGGGCGCCACCGGCGTCATCTTCCTGGACTCCAGCACCTTCCCGTCCTTCTCCTCGGACGGTGTCCCCGCCGGCATCGACATCCCCGCCGTCATCATCGAGAAGCCGGACGCCGACGCTCTCCGCACGGTCCTGTGCCCCACCTACTCCGGTGGCGCGGGCGGCACCTGCACCGGTGGTCAGCAGGTCGCCGGCGCCATGGTGGACAAGGCCGGCGACTGGGGCGGCCTCCGGGTCCTCGACATGTCGAACCCGGCTACGCCCACCTCGACCGGAATCTACCGCACGCCCCGCTCGCAGGTGTTCCCGCCGCCGGACCTCGGCGTCTACTCCGTCCACCACGCCATCGCCAGGGGGAACCGTGCCTACGCAGCATGGAACTCCGACGGCGTCCGGGTGCTCGACCTCACCACCCCCACGCCCACCGAGATCGCCTCGTTCGTCCCGGCCGACACGGCGGACCCATCCGGGAGCGGGAACCTCCCGGCCAAGGCTTTCGTCACCGGCGTCGACACCATGCCGGGCTACGTCGTGATCTCCGACATCAACTCAGGGCTCTACGTCCTCGAGTTCGGCGCCGGCTACTGGACGGCGGCCGCCGACGGTGGCGTCTTCGCGTTCGGCGCCTCCGACTTCTTCGGGTCCATGGGAGCCACCAAGCTCAATCAGCCCATCGTCGGACTGGCTCCCACGCCCACCGGCAAGGGCTACTGGCTGGTGGCCGCCGACGGCGGCATCTTCGCCTTCGGCGACGCCAGCTTCTTCGGCTCCACGGGAGCCATCAAGCTGAGCAGACCGATCGTGGGCATGACGCCCACGCCGTCGGGGCTCGGCTACTGGTTGGTGGCGGCGGACGGCGGCATCTTCGCCTTCGGCGACGCCCGCTTCCTCGGCTCCACCGGCGCCCTCGCCCTGAACTCGCCGATGGTGGGCATGAGCCCGACCCCATCGGGCAGGGGCTACTGGCTGGTGGCGGCGGACGGCGGCATCTTCGCCTTCGGCGACGCCGCTTTCGTGGGGTCGACCGGCGCCACGCGCCTCAACCGTCCCATCGTCGGGATGGCGTCATCGGCCACCGGCAAGGGCTACTGGCTGGTGGCTTCGGACGGTGGGGTCTTCGCCTTCGGCGACGCCCGCTTCGCCGGGTCCACCGGTGCCATCAAGCTCAATTCGCCCATGGTGGGTCTCCAGGCCACCCCGACCGGCAAGGGCTACTGGATGACGGCGGCGGACGGCGGCATCTTTGCCTTCGGCGACGCCCTCTTCCTCGGCTCCACCGGCGCCATCAAGCTCAACTCACCGGTGGTGGGTCTGGGCGTGTTCCCGCGCTAGCGCTGGCGCCCGCAGACGGCCCCGGCCACGCCGGCCGGGGACCCGTCATTGCGGACGGCGGTGGCCACCGCCTGTCCGGTGATGGTGCGGCCACGGGCGGCGCCCGGGATGGCCTTGGCGAAGATGTAGTCCACCTGCCCGGTGATGGTGACGCACACCCGGTCTGCGGCGACATCGGTGTTCGTGCTCACGTCGTGCACCCCCTGGACCCGCCGGGCGGCAACGGCGGCATCGGCGATGGCGCCGGCGTGGGCAGCGTCGAGCACGATCCTTCCCGGCTCCCGGCCGCTGTAGAAGGCGTCGTCGGACACGCTGGCGCCGGCTGCGTCGTTGGCCGCCGCGGCGGCGGCGGCGGAGAGCTCGCGTTGGGCCAGGAAGGCGATCGAGAAGTCGACGGCGATGGCCCCCAGCACGAACAGCACGAGCACCGCTGCGGGCACGAGCATGAGGACCGATCCCCGTTCGCCCCGGGGTGGGGGAGCGGTCGTCAACACGTGGCCGTGCCTGCCAGGCCGCTGCGGTAGGGGTCGATGACCTCCGAGTGCCGAGACGTCACCGTGATGCCATTGCCGGCCTGGCCGAGAAGCGGGATGGCGATGAGGGGGACCTCGTAGGAGACCTCCACGGTGATCCGCCGGCACCGGCCGTACGCACCGTCGACCGGGGGAACGGTCGTGCGCTCCCACCGCCGGCCGTGGGCCAGGATCGCCTCCCTGGCGGCGTTCTCGGCAGCCGGGCCGGCGGCCGCCTCGGACGAAGCCTCCACGTACGTCCGGGCCGCCTCCCTGGCGGCCGAAGTCGTGGCCAGCTTGGCGTCGATGACGCCCCAGGCGTTGGCGACCACCAGGGTGCCGAACACGAAGATGAGGACACCGAAGACCAGTCCCTCGATGCCGCCCACCTGCCCGCGCTCGTTCCGGCGCACCTGCCCGCCACTGCCGCTCATCGCAGCTTCTCCACCCGCACCGTCACGGTGCGCACGATGTCGCCGAGGACCGGACCGGTGAGGACGGTCGAGAGGAACGACGGTCGCTGCGCCCGGGCCCGGAGCTTCACGACGTCGGGGGTGGTGCCGCTCCAGTCGAACGTCACCGTCCTGCCGTAGTCGCCCAGCTGCGACCGGGCATTGGCTTCGGCCACCGCGACGGCCGCGGCGCCCCCGTCTGAGCCGGCCACCGCCTTCGCCGCGTCGTAGGTGGCGGCGTTGACGACCGAACTGGCGTACAGGCCCACCAGGACCTGCACGGCGAACAGCATGAGCAGCAGGAACACGCCGGCGCCGAGGATGGTGCCGAGGGCGCCCGACCCGTGCTCGCCGCGGTGGCCGGGCCGTCGCACCGCGCTACTTGATCTGGTCGATCTGGTCGTTGACCTTGGTGTTCGACTTGGTGAGGGTCTCCTTGAACAGCACCCACATCACCACGCCGAGGAACGCCATCACCAGCACCGCTATCGCAGCCGAGATCACTCCCTCGCCGCTCTCGTCCTTGATGATCCGGCCGTACAGGACGGAGCGGGCCGTCCGTTGCCAGACAAACGCAAACAGGGCCAGGTCGCTCATCGTGCCTCCTTCTTCAGGATCCGGCGAAGAGGCTCAAGGCCTCGATGAAGGGGATTGAAAGGAAAATTACCCCGGGAACGAGCGTGGCCACCGTGACCGGGACCCACACCTGCTGCCCCCGGCGCTCCATCGTCTCGACAAGCTGGCGGTGGACGTCGCGCCGGATGGCCCGGGCCTCGTCGGAGATCAGGCGGCCGAGGTCGCCGGCCTCGCGGTTCAGGGCCAGCACCGGAACCAGCCGGTCGAGCGCCTCCACCCGTGCGACCGTCGCCCACTCCCGGAGGGCGTCGACCTCGCTCAGGCCGTGACGGATCCGGGTGGTGACCCGCTGGAGGTCCCGGGCGCATGCCCCGTCTCCCCGGACGGCCAGCCGGTTCAGGGCGGAGCCGAGCGAGAAGCCGGCCGACAGGAGCATGGCCAGCTGCTCGCTCACGACAGGCAGCTCCAGGAACAGCCGGCGCCGCCACCGGTCCGACGCTTTCGCCAGCTGCTGCTCGAGCACCAGGAAGGCGAGGACGGGGGAACCGAGCAGTCCGAACAGGACGATGCCGGGGCCGGGTCGGGCGGCCAGGGCCACCAGCAGGGCGATGCCTTCGGCGGCCACGCTCCACCCGAGCTGGCGGACCCGGAAGGCGGTGACGTCGAGCGGCGAGTGCACCCGCTGGAGGCGAACGGCCAGCTCCTCGCTCACCCCGAACAGGCGGGCCAGCCGTTCGCCGATGCGCCGCGAGACAGGCCCCACGACCTCACGGAACGACTCGACCGACAGCAGGCCGCTGTGCTCGGGACCGGCCATGCCGCCCGGGCTGTACGGGCGCAGCCGCTGGACGAGCGCCGGCCGGGAGAACCATCGCAGCTGCGACAGCAGCAGGGTGACCCCGGCCCACAGCACCAGCCCCGACAGCACGAACAGCCTCATGACGGGGCCCATGGGTCAGTCATGGAAGACCCGCTGTTCATCCGGCAGCAGCATCAGCCGGCCCGCCCACAGCCAGCACCCGGCGACCACGAACAGGCCGCACGCCACGGCGACCTGGCCGCCGACCGTCCGGTACGCCTCCCGGCCGGTGCCGATGGACAGGCCGGCCAGGGTCATGCCGAGGGGGACGATGAGCACGAAGCGGCGGGCGAAGCGCACGCCGGCCTGGCGGGCCTGGGCGTCCTTGCGGCCCTGGAGGTCCTGGATGCGGTCCTCAACCAGGGCTGACAGCCGCCGGTCGAGGTCCGACCCGCCCACCTCGTAGGCCACCAGCAGCGTCTCGAGGGTGGTGTCGGCCGTCACGTCGGACAGCCGTTCCTTGAGCACCGACACCGTGCGGGGGAAATCGGTCGACAGCAGCCATTCCCGCTCGGCGGCGGCGAAGGCGGGGCGCAGCTCGTCGGGCGCCCGCCGGCCCACCTCGAACAGCCCCTGGGGGATGGAGCGGCCGAGCGAGCCGGTCTGGAGGCGCAGCTCCTCGATGAGGCGGGGCCACGCCTCCCGCGCCTCGCCGCGACGGCGGTCCCGCCGGGCCCGGTAGGAGGCGATGGGGAAGGTGGCGGCGAAGAGCCCGGTGATCAGGGCGGGGAGAGCACCGGCGAACAGGGCGTACGCCAACGACGCGCCCACCACGAACAACACCGCCATCACGGCCACGAACTCACGGGGCTCCACCCCCTCCAGCCCGGCCTGGGCCAGCCACTCGGCCGTGCGCCGGCGGGAGGTGCGCTCGCTGTCGCCCACCGGCGAGAGCCCGAACCCCGTCCATCGCATGGCCAGAGCGGTGTAGACCAGGAACACGCCGTAGGCGGCGAGCACGGCCAGGAACAGCCCTGTCACCGGCGGGCCTCCCGCCCGAATCCCACCGCGGCGGCGCGTGCCGCCTGCTTGTCGATCCGGGGGACCACGCCGAACGGGGCGGCGGTGGCGTCCAGTAGCTCGCGCACGTCGTAGCCGGCCATCTCCAGCGGCCGGGCGGCCCGGGCCGGGAGGTTGCCCGTCCACGTGAGCGGCGCTCCCGGACGCTCCCGGCGGAACAGCTCGGTGACGGTGAAGGCAGTGGAGTCCCGCCCGGTCTGCAGGTCCTCCACGGCAACGACCTCGGACACCCGAACCTCGTCGCCGATGCGCGTGCAGTGGACGACGACGTCGATGGCCTCGCTCACGAGGGAGTTGAGGGCCGACATCGACAGCTCGCTCGACGTGTCGGCCAGCTGGCAGATGAATCGCAGGCGGGTGAGGGCCTGGCGGGCGGAGCCGGCATGGATCGTGGTGAAGCCCTTCACACCCGACGACAGGGTGAGCAGGAGGGGGAGGGCCTCTCGGTCGCGCACTTCGCCCACGATGGCGATGTCGGGCGCCATACGCAGGAACCCGGCGACCAGGCGGCGCAGGTCGATCTCCTTGCGGTCCTGGCGCGGTGGGCGGGTCTGCATGCTCGCCACGTTGGGCAGGGGAATGTCCGCCTCGAACACCTCCTCGGCTACCACCACCCGCAGCGACGGGTCGAGTTCCGCCGCGCAACACGACAGCAGGGTGGTCTTTCCCGACCCGGGGGCGCCTGCGACCACGATCGACAACCGGGCCCGCACGCAAGCCCGCAGGAAGGCGGCGACCTTGTCGTCGAGCATGTCCCGATCCACCAGCTCGCCGAGGGTGCGGAAAGCGACGCCGGTGAACTTGCGGATGTTGACCAGCACGTGGCCGTCGCGCCCCACGTCGCCGTGCACGATGTGGATGCGGGCGCCGGTGTCGAGCTGAGCGTCCTGGAGGCCTTCGGCCGGGTCGAGCTTGCGGTGCGACCCTGAGGCGTCGTCGAGAATCTTGGTGAGGGTGCGAACGACGTGCTCGTCGTCGTGGAAGACCTCGTCGTGGTAGCCGCTCGGCCCGGTATGGCGCTTCACGAAGATGGCGTCCGGCCCGTTCACCATGATCTCCCAGACGTCGTCGTCGGCCAGGAGCGGCTCCAATGGGCCGTAGCCGGCCACGTTGCGGAAGGCCCGCTCGGCCACCAGTTCCTGGTCGGCGATGTCGAAGGAGCGCAGGCCCCGCTTGTAGTCGTCGGACCAGCGGGCCACCTCCTCGTCGACCAGGGCCCGGAGCCGGCGCTGGGCGTCGGGGGACCCCATGTCGAGCGATACCGCCTTCGCCCGCTCTTGCACGGAGCGCTCGACCTCCTGCAGCGGCGAGACGGTGCTCATCGGAAAGACTTCCTACTTCAGCGGTTTGGGCTCGTCAACGAATTCCTTGTCATCTCGTCCTCGTCACGACCCGGACCTTCGTCAGCAGGTTTCCTGCTCGGCCGGTACGAGAGGCGCCGGCAGGTCGTCGAGATCGCCCGTCGCCGCCTCGACCTCACCAGCAGAGCGCAGGGCCTCTGGTGCGACGTTCTAGGCATCGGGCCCCGGGGGGGGGGCCGCCCGTAGACTCCGGCCGGTGAGCCGCCAGGGCGAAGACCGCATCCTCACGGTGCCCAACGTCATCTCGGTCGTGCGGCTGTGCCTCGTGCCGATGTTCCTCTGGCTGCTGTTCGGCCGGGAGGACCGCTACGCCGCCGGCCTGCTCCTCGGCTTCCTCGGCATCACGGATTTCGCCGACGGGTACATCGCCCGCCACTTCCACCAGGAGTCCAAGCTCGGGAAGGTCCTCGACCCCACCGCCGACCGCATCCTCCTCGGCGTCGGTGTCCTGGCCGTGCTGATCGACGGGTCCATGCCCTGGTGGGTCGCGGTCCTAGCCATCACCCGGGAGTCGGTGGTCGGGCTGTCGGTGCTGGCCCTGGCCGCCATGGGCGCGCGGGACATCGTCGAGGTGAAGCTGGCGGGCAAGGCGGGCACCCTGCTGCTGATGATGGCCTTCCCGTTCTTCCTCGCCAGCAACCCCGACGGCGGGGCCCCGTGGCACGAGCTGGCCCGGCCCTTGGCCTGGTGCACCGCCATTCCCGGGCTGGTTCTGAGCTACTACGCAGCCACCCTCTACGTGCCCCCGGCCCGCGCCGCACTTGCCGGCAGAGCGGCGCCCCGGAGCGCGTAGTCTCAGCCCGGTGAAAGCCGTGATCATGGCCGGCGGCGAGGGCACACGGCTGCGGCCGCTGACCTCCAACCAGCCCAAACCCATGCTGCCCCTCGCCAACCGGCCGATGATGGAGCACGTCATCCGCCTCCTCAAGGAGCACGGGTTCGACGACATCGTCGTCACGTTGGCGTTCATGCCCCACGCCATCCGCACGTACTTCGGCGACGGGTCCGAGTTCGGCGTGAAGCTGTCCTATGCCACCGAGGAGTCGCCCCTCGGCACGGCCGGGTCGGTGCGCAACGCCAAGGACAAGCTCGACGAGCCCTTCCTCGTGATCTCGGGCGACGTCCTCACCGACATCGACCTGTCCGCCATCGTGGCCTTCCACTCCGAGCGCGGCGCGCTGGCGACCCTCGGCCTCAAGGCGATGGACAACCCGCTCGACTTCGGCATCGTCATCATCACCGAGGACGGCACCATCGAGCGCTTCCTCGAGAAGCCGACGTGGGGCCAGGTCTTCAGCGACACTGTCAACACCGGCATCTACGTCCTCCAGCCCGAGGTCTTCGACTACGTGCCCGAGGGCAAGGTCGACTGGTCGGAGGACGTGTTCCCCGCCCTCCTGGCCGCAGGCAAGCCTCTCTACGGGTTCGTGGCCGAGGGCTACTGGGAGGACGTGGGCACCCTCGACGCTTACGTCGACGCGCACCACGACGTGCTCGACGGCAAAGTCGTGATCGACGTACCGGGCTTCCGCCTCAGCGAGGGCGTATGGCTGGGCGAGGGCGCCGAGGTCGACCCCGGCGCCAAGCTCGACGGCCCGGTCCTCATAGGCGATTACTGCCGGGTCGAGGAGGGCGCCCGCCTGGCGCAGTACACGGTGCTCGGGTCCAACGTCCGGGTCGGGGCGCACGCCTACCTCGAGCGCTCGATCGTCCACGACAACGGCTACGTCGGCCCGTCCACCCGCCTGCGGGGCACGGTGGTGGGCCGTTCCAGCGACCTGCGCCTGGGCGCCCGCTGCGAGGAGGGCGTGGTCCTGGGCGAGGAATGCCTCGTCGGCGAGCACGCCGTCATCAACCCGGGGGTGAAAGTCTACCCGTTCAAGACGGTGGAGCCGGGCGCCATCGTCAACAGCTCGATCATCTGGGAGTCCCGCGGGGCCCGTCACCTGTTCGGCCGCCTCGGCGTGGCCGGCCTGGCCAACGTCGACATCACCCCCGAGCTGGCCGTCCGCGTGGCCATGGCGTTCGGCACCACCTTGAAGAAGGGCGTCACCGTCACCACATCGCGCGACTCGAGCCGGGCGGCCCGCGCCATCAAGCGGGCGGTGATGGTGGGCCTCAACGCGGCGGGCGTGAACGTGGAGGACCTCGAGGTCGCCACCGTGCCGGTCACCCGGTTCCACGTGCGCTCGATCCGCAGCGAGGCGGGCGTCACCGTGCGGCTGGTGCCGGGCGACCCCCAGTCGGTGCTCATCCGCTTCTTCGACACCGAGGGAATCGACCTCCCCGAGGGCACCCAGCGCAAGATCGAGCGGCTCTACCACCAGGAGGGCTTCCGCCGGGCCATGGCCGCCGACATGGGCGACATCGGCTTCCCTGCCCGGGCCCTCGAGCATTACACCGACGTGATGATGTCCACCGTCGACACCGACGCCATCCGCTCGGTCGGGTTCAAGGTGGTGCTCGACTTCGCCTACGGGTCGGCCGCCTTCGTCATGCCCAACGTGCTCGCGAAGCTGGGCGCCGAGGTCCTGTCGGTCAACCCCTATGCGTCCACCGCGCTGGCCACCGGCTTCGATTTGGATGTCCACGCCAAGCGGGTGGCCGAGCTGGTGCGGGCGTCTGGCGCCCACCTCGGCGCCGTCATCCATCCCGACGGCGAGAAGCTCACGATCGTCGACGACGCCGGGCAGATCCTCGACGACGACAGTGCCCTGTTCGCCCTGCTCAATCTGGTGTGCGCCACCACCGAGCACGCCCGGGTAGCCCTGCCGGTGTCGGTGGGGAGGGGCGCCCAGGAGCTGTGCGACCGCTACGGCGCGGAGATCGTGTGGACCAAGCTGTCCGCCTCCCACCTTATGGAGGTGGCCTCGGGCGAGAACATCACCTTCGCCGCCAGCCAGGAGGGCGGCTACATCTTCCCGTCGTTCCTGCCCGCCTATGACTCGGTGGCCACCCTGGTGAACCTGCTGGCCATGCTGGCCGCCACGGGGCTGCGCCTGTCGAAGGTGGTGAGCCAGTCGCCCCGCGCCCACATCGCCCACCAGTCGGTGGCCACCCCGTGGGAGCAGAAGGGCCTGGTCATGCGCACGATGGTGGAGCGCATGAAGGACGAGGAGCTCGTGCTGATCGACGGCGTGAAGGTCGTCTACGACGACGGGTGGGCCCTCGTGCTCCCCGACCCGGAGAAGCCCATCACCCACGTGTGGGCCGAGGGGAGCACCGCCGGGGAGGCCCGCAGCAGGGCCCAGGAGTTCGCCCGCAGGATCCGCCAGCTCCTCCCCTGAGCCCGGTAGCAGGCGTCGTTCTCGTCGGTTCGCCGACGGGAACGCCGCGAGGACAGCTACTTGGACCGCCGCCGTCCCACCAGCCAGCCCAGCCGGTAGGCGAACCGGCCCTCCTGCTCGCCTGCCAGCGACGCGTCCCGCGCGATGCGCGACCGGGCGGCGAGGCGGCCCAGCCGGTACGCCACCGGCTCCTTCGCCGCCGCCCCGCCCGCCGCCCCGCCCGCCGCCGACCCGCCGCCGCGGGCCCGCTGAGCCAGCGCCACCTCGTAGGCCTCGGTCAGCTGGGTCATGGCCCGTTCGGCCTCCCGGCGGACGTGCTCGGGCCGTCCCTGGTGGAGGTCGGGATGCAGCAGCATGGAGCGGGCCCGGTAGGCGGCGCGCACTTCGTCAGCGGTGGCGGACGGCGCCACGCCGAGCACGGAGAACGGATCGTTCACCGGCGCGCCATCCCTGCGGGATGGCCCCCCGCGAGTTGCTCGATGGACCGTCCTCCCGGGTCGGTCACCCATCCCATCGTCCGGCGTCGCACTCCTCCAGTGTGGTGCACCGGGGCACCCACGAAGGCACTGAGTATGCGCACTGACTATGCGCGAAATGACCCGGTTTGCTGATTGGCGCACGGCTGCCCCGGGTAGAACATGTGTACATGTTCCGCACCGGCCTCGTCGTCTGGCTGTTCGCCTCGGTTCCCCTCAGCATCCTCGTGGGCGGGATGATCCGATTGTCGAACCCGTCCGAGGTCGGCCGCTCGGTGGCGTCCGGACCGGTGCTCCACCTCGTCGCCTCCGGCTCGTAACTCCCGGCGCCTTGCGCGTCGCTTCCGCTTTCGCGCCGCGACCGGTACCGTCGGGGCGATGAGCGACCCGCGCGGGTTGGGCTGATCCGGTGGGCCCGGTGCCGGACGACCCCGACGAGTGGACCGACGAGCAGTGGCTGGCGTGGCTGGCCGAGGGCGACGGCGTCGGGCCGGTCGTCGGGCCCGAGCCATCGCAGCCGGCCCGCCGTCCCACGTTCCGGGAGGGCCTCGGCGCAAAGATGCTGGCCGCCGGCATGCGGGGCCTCAACGACGCGATCTACGGGCCCAAGGACGAGCCGGCCATCGTGATCGACGCCGCCGGCGACCCGCCCGACCCCGAGGGCCTCGACGTGCAACTCGACCCCGACCATCCCGACCAGAGTGTGGTGGTGGTGCGCCCCTGGCTCCTCCGCCACCTCCACGACGAGCGAGGCTGAGGCGAAGGCCGGCCAGCCGGAACGCTGCGTGCCCGAGGTGGGACTCGAACCCACACGCCCCGGAGGGCAGTGGCTTTTGAGGCCACCGCGTCTGCCATTCCGCCACTCGGGCCAGCCCCGGGAGCGTACCGGCCCCTCGCCCCGGGCCGCCGGGTGATTGCCGGCGGGTAGCGTCCCGCCCGATGCCGTACCCGCCCGCACCCCGGACCGACGTGGTCGACGACGTGCACGGCCGGCCTGTGCCCGACCCGTACCGGTGGCTGGAGGACCCGTCGTCCCCGGGGACCGAGGCGTGGTCCGTGGCCCAGGACGACCTCGCGCGGTCGCACCTCGACGAGCTGCCCGGCCGGGAGCACCTGCGCGCCCGCCTGCGCGAGCTGCTGGCGGTGGGGCTGGTGACGGTGCCGGTGCACAGGGGCGAGCGGGCCTTCTTCCTTCGCCAGGGCCCCGACCAGGAGCACCCGGTGCTGACGGTGCGGGAGGCGGACGGCGGCGAGCGGGTGCTGATCGACCCGAGCGCCCTGAGCGACGACGACAGCGTCACCCTCGACGGCTACGACCCGTCGCCCGACGGCAACCGGCTCGCCTACCTCCTGTCCGACAGCGGGGACGAGGAGGCGTCGCTGTGGATATTGGACGTGGCGACCGGTGACGCGCTCGACGGTCCGATCGACCGGGTCCGCTACGGCTCGCTGGCCTGGCTTCCCGGTGGCGAGGAGCACTTCTACGTCCGCCGGTTGCCGCCCTCGGAGGTGCCCGCCGGCGAAGGGCACTTCCACCGCCGGGTGTACCGCCATCGGGTGGGGGCCGACCCGTCCACCGACCTGCTCGTCTTCGGCGCCGGCCGTGACAGGACCGAGTACTACTCGCTCGATCTCTCGGCCGACGGGCGCTGGCTGGTGGTCTCCGCCTCCAAGGGAACGGCCCCTCGCAACGACGTCTACCTGTGCGACCTCCAGGCCGGCGCGGCGGCCGGGTGGGCCCCGCTGCAGGAGGACGTCGATGCGATGACCTCGGCGCGTGTGGCCCACGACGGCCGCCTCTACGTCCTCACCAACGCCGGCGCCCCTCGCAACCGGTTGGCCGTGGCCGACCCCGCCCACCCCAGGCTGTGGACCGATCTGGTGCCCGAGTCCGACGCCGTGCTGGAGGACTTCGCAGTCACCGACGATGCAGTCGTCGTGGTGTCGACCAGCCACGCCGTCGCCCACGTCACGGTCCACGACCGGGAGACCGGGGTGCCGGGGCCCACCGTCGGCCTACCCGGCCTCGGGTCGGTGAACGGGTTGGTGAGCAGGCCCGAGGGTGGTCACGAGGTCTGGCTCGGCTACGCCGACTTCCTGAGCCCGCCCGCGGTGCACCGCCTCGACGCCCGCACCGGCGAGCTGGCGCTGGAGGCGGGCGCCCCGGGCCGGGTCGACGTTCCGGGCGTTACCGCGGAGCAGCTCACCTACGACTCGGACGACGGTACCGAGGTGCGTATGTTCGTCCTGCGGCCGCCCGCCGGCGATGGCCCGGACGCAGAAAGTCCGCGCCCCACCGTGCTGTACGGCTACGGCGGGTTCGGCGTCTCCCTCACCCCCCAGTACAGCGCCGGCATCCTGGCGTGGGTCGAACAGGGTGGCGTGTACGCGGTGGCCAACCTCCGGGGCGGCAGCGAGGAGGGTGAGGCCTGGCACCGGGCCGGCATGCGTGAGCACAAGCAGAACGTGTTCGACGACGTGGCCGCCGCCACCCGCCGGCTCGTCGACAGTGGCATCACCACGGCGGGCCAGCTGGCAGTCAGCGGCGGCAGCAACGGCGGCTTGCTGGTGGGGGCGGCGGTCGTCCAGCATCCCGAGCTGTACGCGGCGGCGTTGTGCAGCGCTCCCCTGCTCGACATGGTGCGCTACGAACGGTTCGGTCTGGGCGTCACCTGGAACGACGAGTACGGCACGGTCGACGACCCGGTGGAGGCGGGCTGGCTCCTGTCCTACTCGCCGTACCACCACGTGAACGAGGGCGTGCGCTACCCGGCCGTGCTGTTCACGGTGTTCGATGCCGATACCCGCGTCGATCCGATGCATGCCCGCAAGATGTGCGCCGCCCTCCAGCACGCGACCTCGGCTCCGTTCGGCGACGCGCCCGTGCTGTTGCGGCGTGAGGAGCAGGTGGGTCATGCCTCGCGCTCACGTACCCGCACGGTCGAGCTGGGCGTCGACACGGCGGCCTTCCTCGCCGCCCGGTTGGGATTGCGCCTACCCTGAGCCGAACCGAACCGGTCCCGGCGTGCGACAGACGTTACGGTGACCAGCGTGCCGGGCCACGGTCCCGGTGATCCGACAAGTCAGGAGGACGGGTGGCAGCAATGAGGACAAGCGGGGGACCGCGCCGCGTACGCGTGGCGGCGGCTGTAGGAGTGGCGTTGGGACTCGTGGGCGTGGGCATGTCCGCCACGCCGGCCGGCGGCATCCAGCCGCCGGCGCCGGCCAAGGCCAAGGCGCTCCTGAAGGACACCGCCGGCGCCGACCGGGGCGGTGTCCTGTTCGCCCAGGAGGCCGGCGCCATCCGGGTGCAGGTGGCGGCTACCGGGCTGACTCCGGGCTGGCACGGCTTCCACGTGCACACCACGGGCAACTGCACGGTGACCAGCGGACTCGCTACCGACCCGTTCGGGGCGGCCGGGGGTCACCTCGGTTCCGCCCTCGGCCACGGCACGCCCGGCCATGACGGTGACATGCCGCTGCTCTACGCAAACGCCGACGGCGTGGCCCGCGCCACCTTCCGCACCGACAACTTCACGCTGGCCCAGGTGCTCGACGCCGACGGAAGTGCCGTCATCGTGCATGCGGCAGCCGACAACTACGCCAACATCCCTGCCGCCCGCTACGACACCAAGCCGGCCGGAGGCACATTCCCAGACGACACCACCAAGAACACCGGCGACTCCGGGTCCCGCCAGCGCTGCGGCGTGGTGCAGAGCGGCGGCCTCGGCTTCGGCGCCGGCTACTGGATGGCGGGCGCCGACGGCGGGGTGTTCGCCTTCGGGGACGCCAAGTTCCTCGGCTCGGCCGGCGCCACCAAGCTGAACCAGCCGGTCGTGGGTATGGCAGCTACGCCCAGTCGGGCCGGCTACTGGCTGGTCGCCAACGACGGCGGGGTGTTCGCCTACGGCGACGCCAAGTTCGCCGGCTCCACGGGCGGCACCAAGCTCAACCAGCCGGTGGTCGGGCTCGGGGCCCCGACGGCCGACGCCGCCACCGTGCTCAACGACACCACCGCCAAGGCGATGGGCACGGTCCGCTTCAGCCAGGAGGCCACCCAGGTGCGGGTCGAGGTGGTCGCCAAGGGTCTGAC